>CAZLYX010000045.1:15658-17320 GCA_964563885.1 uncultured Neisseria sp.
TATTTGTTTCAGGTAGCCTATTTGTTTCAGGTAGCCTATTTGTTTCAGGTAGCCTATTTGTTTCAGGTAGCCTTTTGTTTCAGGTAGCCTTTTGTTTCAGGTAGCCTTTTGTTTCAGGTAGCCTTTTGTTTCAGGTAGCCTATTTGTTATTTAACTTGCCATACTTGCAGCATATTGGTTGAACCTTGTTCATTCATGCTTGAGCCGCTGGTGATGATGTATTGATCGCCACTGCAAATAATGCCGCGTTCGGTTAAGGTTTTTTCAGCCTCACACAAAGCTAAGTCATGATTTTTGCTGGTGTCGAGCATCAGCGGCCGCACGCCGCGATACATCGCCATGCGCCGCTGCACAGCAATGCTGGGTGTGAGCGCATAAATAGGCGTTTGAATACCATATCGACTAATCTGGAAAGCAGTGTTACCGCTTTCAGTGAGCGCAACAATGGCTTTGGCAGAAATGAGACGAGCAATGTGAACGGCAGCACTGGCAATGCAGAAATCCACTTTGGTGGTGGCCGCCACTTGGCGCTCGTCTGCGCCTACCAGTGAATCTTGTTCCGCCTCGGCAGCAGCACAAATAGCAACCATTTGCCGCACAGTTTCAAACGGATATTGCCCAATTGCGGTTTCAGCGCTCAGCATCACTGCATCGGTGCCATCTAAAACAGCATTGGCCACATCGCTCACCTCGGCGCGCGTGGGCACAGGGTTGCTGATCATACTCTCCATCATTTGAGTGGCAGTGATGGTAAAGCGGCGCATTTCGCGGGCGCGTTTAATCATTCGTTTTTGGAGTGCGGGCACTGCCGCGTTGCCCACCTCTACCGCCAAATCGCCGCGCGCCACCATAATGCCATCGCTGGCCTCAATAATGCTGTCGATATGCTCAATCGCTTCTGCCCGTTCAATTTTAGCCACTAAACCAGGGCGAGTTTTGCTGCTACCCGCCATCGCCTCTTCAACCAACTGGCGCGCAAGGTCAATATCTGCGGCAGATTTTACAAAGCTAATGGCTAAATAATCACAGCCAATGCTGATGGCGGTGTTTAGGTCGCGCAAGTCCTTTTCAGTGAGCGCATCAGCACTCAAGCCGCCGCCTTGTTTATTAATGCCTTTATTGCTTTTTAAAACATGATTGTTGGCAACGGTGGTGAGAATTTCGCTGCCATTGATGCTATCAACGTTCAGCGTAAGCAAACCATCATCAAGCAGCAAAATATCACCTGCTTTGAGATCGTTTGGCAACTTAGGATAATCAACGCCCACCCGTGCTCGCGTTCCTTCGCCAGCAAAGGCTGCATCTAACAACAGTTTTTCGCCTGCCAACAAAGCAATGCTATCGCCCTCAAGCTTGCCCACGCGAATTTTTGGGCCTTGCAAATCGGCCATAATCGCAATTTCATGACCTGTGCGCTTGGCGGCTTCGCGCACAATCAAAGCATTTTGTTGATGAAATTCAGTGGTGCCGTGGCTAAAATTAAAGCGCACCACATTTAAGCCGCCCACACGAATCATGTCTTCTAATAAATCAATGTTATTACTGGCGGGTCCCAAAGTAGCCACAATTTTAGTGTTGTGACGAATGCGGGTTAGATTGCGTTGTGTGTTCATATTAGCCATTTTTTATTTAAAGCAAATCATACGGATTAGCACAATGATA
>CAZLYX010000046.1:0-1681 GCA_964563885.1 uncultured Neisseria sp.
TATATGTAAGAAGTGTTGCTCATTGTTAACAACCATGGAGCGTAATTAGCTGCATAATGATCAAGGCTATTTAATTGGAGCGCAATGAGGCCTATTTACACGATTGAGACTACTGTGAAATCGCGTAAACAGTAGCAATGACATCATGGTATGAGCTAGCGATTCATTCAAAGCTTGATATGTGACAGACACAAAACAATGCCACCTGCAGAAAGTTGGTGGCGATTTAGAAATGCTTGGCTTACACTTTGAAATGCAGTGTATTTAGATCGCTATTAAAAATTCAAGTACAGGGCAAGATTTGTACGGATTCTGTTTCCAACGTAAAAAATTCTCGTCATTAAGTTTGAAATTATATAAGCGTTCTAGCTTAGTATTTAGCTCAACGCCCTATTCAATAATTCTCAATTAAATAGCACTGAGAAACCCATACATCACATCCAGTCTTTGGCACTGAACTTGTCATCTTGCCAATCAAATTTATTGCTAGAAGTAATCCTATATTCATCTTTTGCATCTAAAAAGAGGCTATTTAAACAATAGCCTCTTTTTTTAATTGTATTTAACTTGTCAATGCTGACTACTTCGACAACTAAAACAGCCAATAATTATATTACGCAAAAGCCTCAAGTGGCTCGGTTGCTATAGAAATCTGCGCCCTCTCTCCAAACCACGCTAAATCCCGCTCTAACGCCACCACTTCTCCAATCACTATCAATGCTGGCGTTGGGGCATTAGCAGCTAATGTTGCCAATTCAGACAACTCTCCAATTGAAGTTTGCTGCGTAGGTAAAGTGCCTTGGCTGATGATGGCCACAGGTGTGTTGGCTGCGCGGCCATGTTTAATTAAAGCTGCGCTAATATCGGCAGCCTTAATTGTGCCCATGTAGACCACCAGCGTTTGTTTGCCGCGCGCCAAAGTCGACCAATCTAGCTCATGCCCATCTGGGCGACAGTGGCCAGTGATAAATAAGACTGTTTGGGCATGGTCTCTATGGGTTAATGGGATGCCTGCATAAGCGGTTGCACCCAATGCAGCGGTAATGCCTGGCACCACTTCAAATGGGATTCCAGCTTTTGCCAATACTTCCAGCTCCTCGCCGCCGCGGCCAAATACAAAAGAGTCTCCACCCTTAAGGCGCACTACTTTTTTGCCTTCTAAAGCGTAATCCAACAATAACTGATTGGTTTCGTGCTGTGCTACCTGATGACCACCAGCACGCTTGCCGACGGGTATTTTCTCGGCATCACGGCGAATCAAATTCAAAATATCAGCCCCCACCAGCGCATCATAAAGCACCACGTCAGCATTTTGGATTGCCTGTAGGCCTTTTAACGTTAATAGCCCTGGATCGCCAGGCCCTGCACCAACTAAAATTACCTCACCAACATTGGTCTTATGCCCGTTTAGCTGGGCTTCTAGTAAGGTCTCAGCAAGCCCCGAATTGCCACTGCGCGCTGCCTGCTCAAACGGGCCTTTAAATAATTGTTCCCAAAAATAGCGGCGCTCATTGAAATTGTTGATGCGTTGCTTCACGCGAGTACGCCAATTAGCCGCTATGTCTGCCATATCACCTAAATGCTGAGGCAATAATGCCTCTAGGCGTTCGCGCCATTGTCTAACCAATACTGGTGCGGCACCACCACTGGAAATGGCAATCTGGATAGGGCTTCGATCAAT
>CAZLYX010000046.1:1781-15968 GCA_964563885.1 uncultured Neisseria sp.
ATACTGGTGCGGCACCACCACTGGAAATGGCAATCTGGATAGGGCTTCGATCAATCACTGCAGGGGTAATAAAGTGGCACAATTCCTGATTATCAACCACATTGACAAAGCGTTGTCGCACCTCTGCGGCCAAGAATACTTCATGGTTTAAGACTTGGTCATCAGTAGCCGCAATCACCAACCACACTGTGTCTATTTGCTCGGGCTTAAATTCATCAGCCAGCCACATCACCTGCCCTTCATCTATCCACGCTTGAATGGTGAGGCTAATACTGGACGCCACTATGTGCACCTGCGCTTCACTTTTCAGCAAAGCGTCAATTTTGCGTTCAGCCACCATGCCAGCACCCACCACCAACACAGGCTTATGGGCAAGATCAGCAAATAAAGGGAAATAGGCCATGAGTTTATCCTTGTTATTCATCTTCTAAACCAATCAATATCAGCATTTAGACGTAAAAAGTAAAATACCCATTTAAACTAATCTAATAACTATTGGTTATATAAACCATAAATATAATCATATATTTTTTAAATATAAGCTTAGACGCTTATGTTCTTTTACAGCCTCAAATTGCTGTTGATAAGATGTAAGCATGAAAAAACCAGCAGGAGCATGGATATGTCTATTGACTTAACGCCATTGAAATCAACACAAGTATCTGACCTTACCCAACAAGCATGGCAGCCACCATTGCCTACTGTTGAAATATTAAAAACATTGCCTGACAAGATTAGTCGTCTAGAGACACGTTTGAATTATATCGCCGAGCAAGCTGCTGACAGCCGATTGGCCTCCAGCCTAGCTGCTGAAGACATGGTATTGACCGATGCCATTGCGCGTAAAAAACTAGCAATAGATATTTTCACCCTAGAAACAGGCAAGTTACACACCGAAACGCTGGCGCTATTATCAGCAATCAAACATCACTATGGCCTCAACGTGCGCACTGTTACGCCAAATTCAGCCGCCACCTCGTTATACGAGGCTGAACATGGTTTATCAGCGTTTTATGAAAGCGTGGCTCTGCGTCAGCGTTGCTGCTTTATTCGAAAAATTGAGCCACTCAATCGTGCTTTAACTGGTGCTGATGCGTGGCTCACAGGCCAGCGTCAAACACAATCTGTTACCCGCACAACTCTGCCTTTTCAAGAGCTTGATGCAGAGCGTCAGATCCCAAAATTCAATCCTTTATTTGATTGGTCTGAGGGTGACGTTTGGGCTTATATCGCCCACTTTAACGTGCCCACTAATGCTTTATACCAACAAGGCTACCCGAGCATTGGCTGCGAGCCCTGCACTAAGCCTGTACGTGCCGAAGAAGATATTCGTGCTGGGCGTTGGTGGTGGGAAAACCAAGACAGCAAAGAATGTGGTCTGCACCGCATTCAGAAACCCTAACGATAAATGAGCATGCACATGACCCAATTACACAATACCCATTTAGATTGGCTTGAAGCCGAAGCCATTTATATTATTCGCGAAGTCATCGCTGAGGCCAGCAACCCTGCTCTGTTATTTTCTGGCGGCAAAGATTCAGTGGTTTTACTGGCCTTGGCTTGCAAAGCTTTTAGCTATGGCAACAGGCCGCTGCGGCTACCATTGACGCTAGTGCATATTGACACTGGCCACAACTATCCTGAAGTCATCACCTTTCGTGACCAAACGGTAGTTCGTGTAGGCGTGCCTTTGGTGGTTGGCCACGTTGAAGACTCAATTACTAAAGGTACTGTGGTGCTGCGGAAAGAAACTGATTCGCGCAATGCCGCTCAAGCAGTAACACTCTTAGAAACAATTGCCGAGCACGGCTTTGATGCACTAATGGGTGGTGCCCGACGTGATGAAGAAAAGGCACGTGCAAAAGAACGTATCTTTTCTTTTCGTGACGAATTTGGTCAATGGGATCCCAAGGCTCAACGACCTGAGCTTTGGTCTTTATACAACACGCGTTTAAACGCAGGTGAACAAATGCGCGTATTTCCAATTTCAAACTGGACCGAACTGGATATTTGGCAATACATCGAGCGCGAAGGTTTGGCGTTACCCTCTATTTACTACGCTCATGAGCGCGAGGTGGTTAATCGTCGAGGTTTATGGGTGCCCGTAACCCAATACACCCCGAAAGCCTCTAATGAAACCAGCGAAATTAAATCAGTACGCTTTCGCACGGTGGGCGATATAAGCTGTACCTGCCCAGTGACCAGTATGGCCACCAGCCCACTCGAAATCATTATCGAAACTGCTCAAACCACTATTTCTGAACGCAGTGCCACTCGTTTAGATGATCAGGTTTCAGAAGCTGCAATGGAAGAGCGTAAGCGCGCTGGCTATTTCTAAAACCAGCAGCATTAACACATTGTTATCAAACCAGATTAAGCCGACCAAAGGAACATCATGAGCACCCAGCCTTCCGTATTAAGATTCATTACTGCAGGTAGCGTCGACGACGGTAAATCGACCCTAATCGGCCGCCTGTTATACGACAGCCATACCTTATTGAGCGATCAGTTAGACCAGCTTCATCACAGTAAAAGCAAACGCACTCAAGCTGGTGTACCAGACTTCGCATCATTAACAGACGGCCTTGCTGCCGAACGCGAGCAAGGCATCACTATCGATGTGGCCTATCGCTATTTCAACACCACCAAGCGCAAATTTATCATTGCCGACACCCCTGGTCACGAGCAATACACCCGCAATATGGTGACTGGCGCCTCAACTGCGCATGCAGCAATTGTGTTGATTGATGCCAGTCGGCTAGATTTTAGCCAAGGAGAACCAACGCTATTGCAACAAACCAAACGCCACAGCGCTCTGCTCAAGCTATTGGGTTGCCCACACATCTTAGTGGCGGTGAATAAATTAGATTTACTTAACTATGACCAAGAAAAGTTTAACGCAATTACCACAGCATATGCCCGCTTGGCAAATACCATCGGCTTAAGTGCAAGCCAAATACACTACGTACCCATTTCTGCGCTCAACGGCGACAACATTGTTCATCAGAGTGAAAACCTGCCTTGGTATGAAGGGCAACCTTTGCTGGCACTGCTTTCTGAGCTCCCCACCCTAGTGAGCAAACTACCCAGTGAAATCAAGGTAGCGCTGCTTCCAGTGCAAGGCGTAGCACGTCAGGATGGCAGCGCCGCTGATGATTTCAGAGGCTATCAGGGCCGTCTTGAGCAAGGTCAGCTCAATGTTGGTCAGTCGGTTAGGATCGAACCCGCTGGTAAGCTTAGTCATATTAAAGAGTTATTGGGCATCAACGGTGCTATAGAACAGGCCAACAGCGGCGATATCATTACCCTAACGCTAACTGATGATATTGATGTATCGCGCGGTGACAGCATCGTGGCGACAGAGTCACCCTATGAGCCGACACAAAAAATCACTGCATCACTGTGCTGGTTTGATGATCGCCCTCTAAACCCAGCCCGCCGTTATTGGCTCAAACATGGCACTCAAACCGTCTACGCTAAGGTAACAGAAGTGCTTAATGTTTGGGATGTTCATACGCTACTGCACAGCACCGAAGCCAGTGGATTAAACATCAACGACATCGGCAGCGTTCGTTTGAGTCTACAACAGCCCATTGTACCCACCCTGTATCAAGACAATCCTCACGCTGGAGCTTTCATTCTTATTGATGAAGCCACCAACCAAACCGTGGCTGCTGGCATGATCAGCGCCCTCAACTAACCTAATCACCGCTTGTATAAGAATAAGCCCTACCATTAAAGGACACCCATGAGCGAGTACGCTTTACCACTAAACCTAGATTTAGCCCAGCAGCTAACAACCCTCAGCCCAACTCAACTGGCGTGGCTATCTGGCTACTGTTGGGCACAAAGCCAAGGTCAAAGTATCGACGCTGGCATGCTGCCTGCGGCAACCACCACGATCACGGCGACACCAGCACGAAAAATTACTATTCTGTCTGCCTCACAAACTGGCAATGCCCGCCGTGTAGCTGAAACATTGTTGCTACAAATTGAAGGTTTAGGACTCAACGCCCATCTCAATAGTGTGGCCGATTACAAGAGTAAGCAACTTAGCCAAGAAGACATCCTGATTTTGGTTACTTCTACCCAGGGCGAAGGCGAGCCACCAGAAGAAGCGATTGTGCTGCACAAATTTTTATTTGGTAAGAAAGCCCCTGACCTGAGCCAACTCAGCTATGCCGTGCTGGCTTTAGGTGACAGCTCCTATCCAGATTTTTGTCAGGCAGGAAAAGAATTTGACACCCAATTAGCCAAACTAGGTGCTCAGCGCTTAATTGAACGTCAAGACTGCGACCTAGACTATCAAGCCAATGCCGACGCTTGGTGTGATGATATTAGCCAAGCGCTGGTTAAGCTAAATGCCAGCGGTGTAGATGCAGCGTCAGTCACCACGGCTTCAACTGTTTCAGCTAGCCTCAGTAGTACTTACAGCAAGACTCAGCCTTATCATGCTTCACTCTCAGTGCGTCAAAAAATTACCGCTAGTGGTGCCAATAAGGACATTAAACACATTGAAATTGATTTGAGCGACTCTGGCATCCAGTATCAACCCGGCGATGCACTTGGGGTTTGGCCAACGAACGAGCCAGCGCTGGTTGAAGCCATTTTGGCAGCCACCAGGCTAAGTGGCGATGAAATCATCACCTTGGCTGATGGGCAGAATTTGCCATTACGGACATCCTTGCTTGAGCATG
Source organism: uncultured Neisseria sp. (assembly GCA_964563885.1). Classification (GTDB taxonomy): domain Bacteria; phylum Pseudomonadota; class Gammaproteobacteria; order Burkholderiales; family Neisseriaceae; genus CAZLYX01. The sequence continues at coordinate 6,479 of CAZLYX010000046.1, forward strand.
ATGAGTTAACCCAAAATACACCGCAGTTTATTAAAGGCTATGCCGAGCTAGGCCAGATAGAACCATTGCTCACGCTCGCTGCGGATGCTCAAGCGCTTAGTGCCTACTTAACTAGTACGCCAATTTTGTCAGTACTGCGCACCTATCCCTTGCCACCTCAAATGTTGGATGCCCAAAGCTTACATGCATTATTACGACCATTAACCCCCCGCCTGTATTCAATTGCCTCAGCTCAGGCAGAGGTTGATAACGAGGTGCACTTAACCGTGGCACTAGAACGCTTTGAACATGAGGGTGAGTGCTTCACTGGTACTGCATCTGGCTATTTGGGACAGTATTTGCAAGAAGATGAGGCCGTTAAAGTGTTCATTGAGCCTAACCCTCATTTCCGCCTGCCCAGTAATCACAACACAGACATTATTATGATCGGCGCTGGTACTGGCATTGCCCCTTATCGTGCCTTTATGCAGCAGCGCGAACATGACGAAGCCACTGGTAAAAATTGGCTGGTATTTGGTAATCAACGTTTTATTGATGACTTTTTATATCAAGCAGAATGGCAACAATGGCACAAACAAGGCCTGCTTAATCAAACCAGTCTGGCGTGGTCACGGCAAAATTCTGGGCAAAAAGTATATGTCCAAGATCGTTTGCTTCAGGCAGCCTCACAGCTCTGGCAATGGCTACAAAATGGCGCCCATGTTTATGTGTGTGGTGATGGCACCCGTATGGCCAGAGACGTTGAAGCCGCTCTACTACAAATCATTGCTGAACAAGGGCAATTAGACACAGAATCAGCAGACGATTATCTCAACGATCTGCGTGAAAACGGCCGCTACCAGCGCGATGTTTATTAAATCAACAATATTAAAAATACTGAATAAATAACAATATAAACATAAGGAACACCCCATGTCACAATCCGAAAAACCCAATACGTCAGACCCTAAAGCAAAATTACCAGACACTCCACTGTCAGACAACGAGCGCCTTAAGGGCGAAAGTGAGCACTTACGCGGCACCATTACCAATGATTTACACGATGGTCTCACTGGCGGCTTTAATGGTGACAATTACCAACTAATTAGATTTCACGGCATGTATGAGCAAGATGATCGCGACATTCGAGCCGAACGCATGGAACAAAAGCTAGAACCACTAAAAAATGTGATGCTACGCTGCCGTTTGCCTGGCGGCATCATCAGCCCTCAACAATGGTTGGGCATAGATCAGTTTGCCAGCGAACACACCATATATCAAAGTATTCGCATCACTAATCGCCAAACTTTCCAGTTTCACGGAGTGCTTAAAGATGACATTAAACCCATGCATCAATGGTTACACCAGCTGGGTTTAGACTCTATCGCCACTGCCGGTGATGTTAACCGCAACGTGCTGTGCACCTCAAACCCAGTGGAATCCAGGCTCCATAAGCAGGCCTATGAATGGGCTAAAAAAATCTCTGAACACCTGCTGCCGCAAACTCGCGCCTATGCAGAAATTTGGTTAGACGGTGAGAAACTGCACAGCAGCGAAGACAAGCAAACCATTGAGCCGATTTTGGGAGACCATTACTTACCACGTAAATTTAAAACCACCGTGGTTATACCACCATTAAATGACGTCGATATTCACGCCAACGACCTAAACTTTGTTGCCATTGAAAACAAAGGTGAGCTGATAGGTTTTAACGTGCTGGTAGGCGGCGGTCTGTCTATGGAACACGGCAATCAGGCTACCTACCCCAACACCGCGCGTGAGTTTGGCTTTATTAAGCTGGAACACACGTTGGCCTGCGCTGGCGCCGTAGTGACCACCCAACGTGATTGGGGCAATCGCAGCGACCGAAAAGCTTCAAAAACTCGCTACACCCTAGAGCGTGTGGGTACTGAAAATTTTATTGCCGAAGTGGAAACTCGTATGGGCGTGGCTTTCGAACCGATTAGACCCTACCATTTTACTGCTCGCGGCGACCACATCGGTTGGGTGACCGGCGAAGACAATCGTCATCACCTCACCCTGTTTATTGAAAATGGTCGTTTAATCGATCTGCCTGAGCGACCACTCAAAAGCGGCGTGCGGGCACTGGCGGAGGTGCATCAGGGTGACTTTAGATTAACCGCCAACCAAAACCTCATTGTGGCAAACGTAGAAGAAACAGACAAAGCCAATATAGAAGCCATTGCACGCGCTCATGGCCTGATTCGCGCTGATCTCACCCCGCAGCGCCAAGCCTCAATGGCCTGTGTTTCTTTCCCGACCTGCCCGTTGGCCATGGCCGAAGCCGAACGTTTTCTACCCGAGTTTACTAATCATATTGAATCCATTATGGCCAGTCATGATGTTGCCGACGAAGACATTGTACTGCGTGTTACTGGCTGCCCCAACGGTTGTGGCCGTGCCATGCTGGCTGAAATCGCACTGGTCGGCAAAGCCATCGGTCGCTACAACCTCCACCTAGGCGGTAATCGCGCAGGTACACGTATTCCACGCATGTTCCGTGAAAACATCACCGCTGCTGAGATTCTTATCCTGCTAGACGAGCTAATTGGGCAATGGGCTAAAACCCGCCACTCTCAAGAAGACTTTGGCGATTTTGTGATTCGCAGTGGCGTGGTTAAGCCAGTTATCAACGCTGCAAAAGACTTTTATCACCCAGAGCATGTCAACGCCTAACCAAGGACACTAAGATGAACCCTATTACCAAGCTATTTAGCCCTCGAGGCTTAATCATTATTGGCCTAAGTTTGGCATTGACAGCTTGCGACAGCGCACCCTCAACAGCCATAGATAAAAATGCTAAATCGCCAACCACGTTAAGCTTAATGAACGTGTCTTATGATGTTACTCGCGATTTTTATAAGGCCTACAACCCAACATTTGTGGCTAACTATGAACGTGATCACCCAGGCAGCCAGATCACTATTTCTCAATCACACGGCGGTTCCACTAAGCAAACACTTGCTGTGGCCAATGGTCTGCAAGCCGATGTAATCACCATGAATCAGACTAGCGACGTTAATCTATTGGTTAAACGCGGTTTAGTTGGCACGAATTGGCAACAACAATTTCCAAATCTGGCCATGCCTTATAGCAGCACCTCGGTGTTCATGGTACGTAAAGGCAATCCAAAAAAAATCCATGAGTGGGCCGACTTAGTCAACAATCAAGCTCAAGTGATTTTTGCCAATCCCAAAACTTCGGGCAGTGGCCGTTTTGCTTTTTTGGCCGCTTACGCTAGCGCACTTAAAGAACATAACGGCGACCATGCGGCAGCTAAAATATTTATGACTGCATTATTTAAAAATATCCCCGTTTTAGACAGCGGCGGTCGCGCCGCCACTACAACCTTTATACAAAGGCAAATTGGCGACGTCTTAGTAGCACCTGAAAACGAAGCTCAGCTAGCCCTACGTGAATTTGGCTCAAACGATTTTGAAGTAATCTACCCTAGTTATTCGATTGTGATTGAAAGTCCTGTGGCCATAGTATCCAGCGTAACCAAAGCCAAGAATACAGATGCTGTGGCTAAAGCTTACTTACAAGGCCTCTGGGATAAGCCCGCACAAGAGTTAGCCGCCTCATTATTCTTGCGCCCACAAAATCCTGAAGTTTTGGCTGCTAATGCGGCACAGTTTCCCAATATTGAGCGTTTTTTAGCTCAAGATGTATTTGGCAGCTGGGACACTATTATGAGTACTTATTTTGCAGATGGTGGCGTGCTAGACCAAATCAGCCGGCCTTAATTTTATCAATCAGGATTTCTCATGCGCTTATTGACCACCGCCACGGTATTGCCTGGCTTTCGCCTCAGCCTTGCCATCTCCATCTTTTGGTTGTCGCTGCTGGTATTTCTACCGTTTGCTATGCTGGGCTTGAGTGTCACCAACATGGGCTGGGCAAATGCCTGGCACACCATAACCGATGCGCGTGTACTGGCCGCGCTGTGGTTGACATTAAAGCTATCCCTATATGCCACATTGGTAAACATCGTGTTTGGTAGTCTACTTGCATGGGTGCTGGTGCGATATGAATTTTGGGGAAAAAGCCTTGTTAATGCATTGATAGATTTACCTTTTGCACTACCCACCGCCGTCACTGGTATTGCTTTAGCCACACTGTATGCGCCCAATGGTTTAATCGGTCAGTGGTTTTCTAAAATCAACATCAAAATTGCTTTTACCCCTATTGGTATTTTGTTGGCGTTAATCGTAGTGAGTCTGCCATTTGTAGTACGAGCAGTACAGCCAGTACTGGCTCAGTTACAGCCTGAATGGGAAGAAGCCGCCACTACTTTGGGGGCAAATCGCTTGACCATATTTAGAAGAGTGCTGTTACCAGAATTGCTGCCAGCTTTGTTAATGGGATCAGGCATGATGTTTGCCCGCGCTACTGGCGAGTATGGCTCGGTGATTTTTATCGCAGGCAACCTGCCATTTGTATCGGAAATTTTGCCACTAATCATCAATGCCAAGCTGGAGCAGTTTGATGTACAGGGAGCCGCAGCTGTGGCCTTGTTCATGTTACTCATCTCATTCTTCATTTTATTTGCGATCAACGTGATGCAGTGGTTTTTAACTAAACGTATGGGACGCCATTCATGAATCCAAATAGCCAACACAATATCCACATGACCGAGCCGCTGTGGGTAAAAACACTATTAATATCATTGGCTATATGTTTCATCACCCTAATGCTGGTGTTGCCATTGGTATCAGTATTTATTGAAGCCTTTCGACAGGGCTGGAAATTGTATGTAGCTGCGCTAACTGAAGCCGATGCGGTGGCCGCCATTAAACTCACCTTGCTGACTGCCGCCATTGTGGTGCCCATTAACGCAGTTTTAGGCGTGGCAATGGCATGGTTGCTGACTCGATTTGAGTTTAAGGGTAAGCAATGGTTAACCACCTTATTAGATCTACCTTTTTCTGTGTCGCCTGTCGTGGCTGGATTGATGTTTGTACTATTGTTTGGTAGCAATAGCCTGCTGGGTGGCTGGCTAGAAGCACATGGATTACAGGTTATTTTTGCCATCCCTGGCATTATTTTAGCGACATTATTTGTAACGTTTCCATTTGTTGCTCGCGAAATCATGCCTGTTATGCAGGCTCAAGGTGACGATGAAGAACAGGCCGCACTGATTTTAGGTGCCAGCGGTTGGCAAATGTTTTGGCGGATTACCTTGCCCAATATTAAATGGGCATTGTTTTACGGAGTTATCCTAACCAATGCTCGCGCCATGGGTGAATTTGGCGCTGTAAGTGTGGTATCTGGCCATATCCGTGGGCAGACCAACACCATTCCACTGTTCGTCGAAATTATGTACAACGAATACAACTTTGTTGCTGCCTTTGCTGCCGCCAGTCTACTCGCCTTTCTTGCATTGCTAACAATGGCACTACAACACCTTATGACCTACTCGCAGCAACGTAAATATACCAAGGCAGTATTAAAACGCAGCTCTTCTACGACTCTAGAAAGGCCGACATTATGAGCATCGAAATTCAACATCTAAACAAACACTATGGCCATACTCAGGTATTGCATAATATCAATCTCAGTGTACCCACCGGCCAACTGATTTCTCTACTTGGTCCCAGCGGATGTGGTAAAACCACATTATTGCGAACGATAGCAGGCTTAGAAGCCGCGAGCGATGGCCATATTTTTCTTGATGGTATTGATGTCAGCAATAAAACTGTTAATGAGCGTGGAATAGGCTTTATGTTTCAAAACTATGCTTTATTTCGCCACATGAGCGTATTTGAAAACGTTGCCTTTGGATTGCAGGTGTTACCGCGTGCAAAAAGACCAACTAAGCAAGTCATTCACGATAAAGTCATGGCATTACTTGAACTGGTACAGCTACCGCATCTTTCGCACGCTTATCCAACCAGCTTGTCTGGTGGCCAGCGCCAACGAGTTGCACTAGCACGCTCATTAGCAGTATCGCCAAAATTATTATTGTTAGATGAGCCTTTTGGCGCACTTGATGCCAAGGTACGCAAAGAGCTGCGCACTTGGCTACGCGACATTCACCACGAATTGGGCATTACCAGCCTCTTAGTAACCCACGATCAAGAAGAAGCGCTCGCTATTTCAGACCAAATCGTGGTGATGAACCACGGTATCATTGAGCAAGTCGGCGATCCCCAAAGCCTATATCAGCAACCAGACAATGCCTTCGTCACCGAATTTTTAGGTGAAGTGAATGTGTTTAGCGGCCGCCAACATGGATCAGAATTTGTGGTGGGCACTTATCGTTATCCAGTGAGTGGTTTCACAGAATCGGTGCGGCAAGCAGCCATGGCGTATGTGCGCCCACATGAGCTGCTGTTGTCGCGTGGATTAACCCAACCAGCTCTAGCACAAGGCCAAATCACCCGCATTGAAGCTTTTGGACCAATGGTGCGCCTCAGCCTAAAGCGCAATCACGATAAGGGTAAAAACATCGACGTTTTACTCACCCACGCCGAACAGCTAGAAGCTCAATACGCTTTAAACGAAATTGTTGCGGTCACACCCAGACAAGCAAAAGTATTCACTGAAACCGAGCTAGTAGAATTTATGATTTAACCAATATCAACAAACTATTTCAGCTTTCTATATAAACTTTTTAGATAATAAGAATAGGCCTGCTCGTTTACTCACACAGCAGGCCTTACCTTACCCTAAACTAAATTATTTTAATCATCAGACATAAGGCGAAAACAGCGTGTAATACAGCACAGCACTAAAACACTGCTGTTGTGCGGCTAAACTATATTTAATTTAATTAACAGATCTCCAGTTCAACTCTAGTGTCGACACCAAATAGAAGCAAAAGCTCACAGCGATGTGAGCTTTTTTGTTTGTGGCTTGGCCTAATACAAGAAATGTATTCGGGTCGTATTTTGATAATATTATAGTATTGTATTTTTTTTGCCAATTGCTCTGAACAATATTGACCGCTATCACAATACAGCTTTTATTTTAAAATTCACTTGAATTTGTTGGTCAATTTTATTTAATTATGAAAAATTAGGATTAAAAGGCTTGCTGAAATTCTGTACACTCCTAGCGTACTCAACTCGATCAAAACGAGATGCCAGCGGCGTCACAAATCATCTACACTTCGTCAACTCAGTTATTCTGACCAATGATTCGACAACACCTCAGCCTGCTGCAAGATCAACTCTACAGCTTCTAATGCTTTATCTGGCGGATACTTATACTTCTGCAAGGTTCTACGCACCAATATACGCAGCTTAGCCCTGACACTCTCACGCACTTGCCAATCTACGGTAGTCGATGCTCGTAACTTCTCAGTAATTTCAACAGCGATTTTCTTCAGGATTTCATCGCCCAGCTCGCGCACGGCGCTCTCGTTGTTGGCCAATGCATCGTAGAAGGCCACTTCATCAGGATTGAGCCCTAATGCTGCTTCACGCTCTAAGTCGGCCTGAAACTGCTTGGCCATCGCAATCAGCTCTTCAATCACCTGTGCCGTTTCAATGCCCCGGTTGTTATAGCGACGTAGGGTTTCTTGCAGTCGGTCGCTGTACTTTTTCTCTTGCACGACGTTATTGCGTGTTTTGGCTTTGATCGTGTCGTTGAGCAGCTTTTCTAACAGCTCAACAGCAAAATTCTTGTAAGGCATTTGTCGCACGTCTTCAAGAAACTCATCCGATAGCAAACCAATGTTGGGCTTATCCAAGCCGCACAAAGCAAATACATCAGTCACACCCTCAGCGATCACGGCATTGTCAAGAATCTGCTTCAGTGTTGAGTTCTTTTCATCCTGCGTCAGCTTTTTATCGACACTGGTGTGCTTGGTAATCGCCGCTTTAACTGCCGACAGAAATGCTATTTCTTTATGGTAGGTACTGGCCTCATCCAAAGTGCTACACAATGAATACGCCTTACTCATAGCCAGTACAGTGTCGAGGAAACGCTTCTTGCCATCGTCCAAGCCAAGAATATAGTTGGCCGCCGGCACCAACAGCTTCATCGCATCCGTAGCAAAGTTGCTGTAATCAAAACCTGCACTTTGCGGCGTCTTAGCAAACATGCCGTGAATGATATCCAGCTTCTCCAGCAGGATGGCATAGGCTTCTTCAGCACTGTGGGTTGGTTCACCCCTGCCTTTAGCGTCTGCGTAGGTTTGCAGTGCTTGCTTGAGCTCATTGGCGATGCCAATGTAGTCCACCACCAAACCACCGGGCTTGTTCTTAAACACGCGATTCACTCGCGCAATCGCCTGCATCAAGTTGTGGCCTTTCATCGGTTTATCGATATACATGGTGTGGCATGCTGGAGCATCAAAACCGGTCAGCCACATATCGCGCACAATCACTAACTTGAGTGGGTCGTTGACGTCTTTAAAACGTCTTTCTAGGTTTTTCTTGGTTTGCTTATTATAGATGTGCTGCTGCAATAACGCTTTATCAGCAGCAGAGCCGGTCATCACCACTTTAATGGCACCTTTCTCTGGATCGTTATCATGCCACTCAGGCCGTAAAGCAACGATCTCGTTATACAGCTGCGCACAAATATCGCGGCTCATCGCCACAATCATGGCTTTGCCTTCCATCAGCGCTGAACGGGTTTCAAAGTGCTTAATCAGGTCTTCCGCGACTTGCTGTAAACGTGGCCCCGCACCCACCAGTTTTTCTAAACGACTCCACTCGCCTTTAGTTTTCTCGCGCTGACCAACGTCTTCTTCGTCTTCGACGACATCATCCACTTGGTCGGATAACTCATCAATCAATTCACGATTGATATCGAGTTTAGCCAAGCGCGACTCATAATAGATCGGCACAGTTGCGCCATCATCAACCGCATCTTGAATGTCGTAGATGGAAACGTAATCACCAAACACCGCACGCGTATCTTTGTCTTCGTTAGAAATCGGTGTACCGGTAAAGCCAATAAAGGACGCATTAGGGAGTGCGTCACGCATGTGCTTGGCATAGCCATACTTGTAGCTACCATCGGCCTTTAACGTCGCCTTGAGACCGTACTGACTGCGGTGCGCTTCATCAGAGATCACCACGATGTTATGGCGATCATTCAACACAGGATGGCCCGACTCGGCATCGAGCAAAGCGAACTTCTGTACCGTGGTAAAGATAATCCCACCCGACTCGCGCGCTGCCAACATTTCACGCAACTCATCACGGTCTTCAGCTTGAACGGGGTCTTGCTTTAACAATTCTTTCGCAGCACTAAAGGTGGCAAACAGCTGACCATCCAAATCATTACGGTCAGTCACCACCACTAGGGTTGGGTTATTCATTTCTGGTTGTTGTAACAACTTACCGGCGTAGCAACACATGGAAATGCTTTTACCTGAGCCTTGCGTATGCCAAACCACACCGGCTTTTTTACTGCCTGCAACAACTTGAGCACCATAGGTTGCACGCTTTTCAGCTTGGCCAAGTTGCCCTGGACTTTGTGCAGCAATCACAGTGGCATTCACCGCTTCACGCACCGCATGAAACTGGTGATA
>CAZLYX010000047.1:0-14352 GCA_964563885.1 uncultured Neisseria sp.
AAGCTTAAATCAAAAAACGTTCGTTTCCGCCTACTTTGCAAGGAGTAGGCGGTTTTTCGTCCAATTGGACATACACTTAGTTGAGTTGAAAGCGTTTATGATTAAACACCCATATCTGTAATATATTTGGCTGTTTATATTTAGGGTTTTTAGATGATAGCCGCTGAAAATAATTTCATTTCATTTTATTAAACTGCATAATTATTAATGTGAAGCTAGAGCAATTTAGATTGTCAAAATTTTATTTATCTAGCAGCTCAAGAAATATTTAAACAAGCTAATCCATAAATTGTGGAAATATTAAAAATGAGTATAGTTGAGTAGTATCTTGATGTGAAATTTAGACTAAATGCCCAGACAGTTTTATAATCTAGTCAGTATCTAGGTGAATAAGGCTGACTATTGCTTATTTTAGCATACATGGACATTCCCCAGAATTCACCCGCTATTGTTCATAAACAGTCCATGTACTTCTTTTACCGTGTCATCATTAAAACTCATAATGTCCTCTAGCTTAAAGCTGTATACCCATCTTCATCGGGATGCTTTAGTAGCATTATGCCGTTTGTAGTTTCGTGTTGACTGAATCCATCTTCGAGCATTAGTCTTAGCATTAAATCAGCATTGATCTTGATGGGTTTAGCTTTGCCCCATTTAACTACTGTATTAGGGCAGCAGCGTAAATGTCCTACTAGATAGTTATTCATTTCATTTTGATTTAACTAGGCTAGTAAATTATTAGTTACATTGTAATAACGATACTCTTGGCTAGAATTAATAGATGTTTATAACGTAATAAAATATCGGTATTCATGATGCGCTCCTCATATTTGTTTATTGCCAACGATAAGGCGCAACGAGTTTCAAATAGGGTAGCCAGATTGAATAGCAAGTGTTTGTCAGTCACGGACATCATCAATAAAATAGTCTAAACATCCTCACAGATATTTTTTTATTTCACTGGGTGTTAATGCCGCTAAATATTGCGAGGGTATTGTCAGTAAGCACTACAATCTTCTTGTCATATGGCTTGAAGATATTTACTTATATTGTTGTTTTGATGGTTATTTCCTTTCGTAAACAAGGGAAATACTAACAAAAACTGTCTTTAAGCAGCAACAAAGAACACTAGTTCGTGCGTATGAGACAAGCGTTTTATCTGAAATTCAAATAATAACATTTCTGTTATAACGATTTTTATTAGTTGAGATTATTTTGGAACAAGAAAAAAATATTTACACAGATTAGTGTAATTAAGTTTTGCCATCGAATTGGCAATGAATAGGCTTTAGGTTGGTACTATTATTAAAAATCGGCAACATTGTTGTATATAAACCAAATATAAAATAGGAAGTGAGCCATGTTATATGGTTTAGATGGATACCATTATATTTGTCCGTTAGGATAATAGTGTGTGTGATATGTTAAAAGAACAGCATAAGCTGTTGATACTGTTTAAATTATTAAGAAAAAAACAATGACAAGCGAAGTAATGGTATATGAGTTGCCAGTCAATGCAAGAGAGATGCTGGATAGTGCAAGTATTATTTGTTTTAGCAGTACAGATGACAGTGAACATGTTACACATTTAGCTAATCATCTAAACTGTTGCTACATTACATTTTCACCTTTTTGCGGCGATTTATGAAGATTGTGATGATGAATGGATTAATCCATGTTTTAGGGTGGCTGAGCAAATCAAACATCTTACATTTGAAAGCCTAAAATTAGCATTTGAAGACGTACTCACGAATGATGTGGGACCTAATTTCTCCAATAAAGATTTAAGCCAGTTTTATAAATTCTAATCGTCAATTTTTGCTCAAACTATGCGAGATATTGGGTTTGGATAGTCAAGATTCAGCAAGTAAAATCAAAATATTTATTCAAGCCTATAACAAGCAACAGAAATTTTTACCTTTAGTGCTATATGCACTCACTGATTTTAAGCGCACCACTCAGAATGTGATAACCATGATGTAATAGGTTAGAGCTGCGGTGTGCGTTTACCTAAAGCTTTAAACTCTGCTACTCGAGAAGTAATACTGGTTGAAACTGCATCAATAGCACAACAACATTATTTGTTACCAGCAGGTAAAACATGCTTTCACCCAGCTCACATTACAGGCTATCGTTTACATTTAGGGAGTAAAGAAAGTGTGTATTTTGATACTAATAGTAATTTGTTAGAAGCAGCTTGTGGACGATCTACAAATGCTGTTTCTTTTTTTAGAATTTAGTGGGTAGTAACCTATGCCGACTGTTAGGTATATTAAAACTTAAAATACTAAACTAAAAGCTCATTTGATGGATCATAGGCTACGCTGGATAGCATTGACGCAATCTTTAGGGTTATTTTATAATGTCAAATGTGTGTTAGAGCATTATGATATTAGACTTAGATAAGTGGTAACTAAATACTCAGAGGCCAATTCACTTCTTTAATTAAATTTAATAAATGTAACGCATAAAAAACCCACCTCAATAAAGGCGGGTTTTTTGTATGCTGAAAGGACTTAACCTTTACGAGCTGGCAATTTTTCTTTAATACGAGCTGCTTTACCAGTCAGGCCGCGTAAGTAGTACAGTTTGGCACGGCGAACATCACCGCGGCGCTTAACTTCAATTTTCTCAACTTGTGGAGAATGAAGTTGAAAAGTACGTTCAACGCCTTCACCATTAGAGATTTTGCGAACGATGAAGTTACTATTTAAACCACGGTTGCGTCGACCAATTACAACACCTTCGTATGCTTGTAAACGGCTACGCGCGCCTTCAATAACACGAACAGATACAATCACAGTATCGCCTGGTGCAAAATCGGGAATTTCTTTGTTTAAACGAGCAATTTCTTCTTGCTCTAATTTTTGAATCAAATCCATTTTTTTTCCTAAATTATAATTGGCTGTCCCGATGTTCTTGTTCAATCTCTTGTAAGAGTCGGGCTTCCTGTGGGATTAACTGACGCTCGGCCAATAAGTCAGGTCGACGCTTCAGGGTGCATCGCAGCGCTTCTTTTAAACGCCACTCTGCAATCAGGCGATGGTTGCCCGAACGTAAAACGTCTGGAACCACCATCCCCTGAAATTCTAGCGGGCGGGTATAGTGCGGGCAATCTAGCAAGCCGTTAGCAAACGAATCTTGTTCTGCGGATTGTATATCGCCTAATACGCCCGGAACTAGTCGTAAAACAGCATCCATCAACATCATGGCAGGCAATTCGCCGCCTGAGACAACAAAGTCGCCTATGCATACTTCTTCATCTACGTTGTTTTGCAATAGACGTTCATCAACACCTTCATAACGGCCACATAGCAAAACCAAATTACTGGCTTGCGATAATTCTGTTACTTTTGAGTGAGTAAGAGGTGTACCTTGCGGACTCAAGTAAAGTACTTTTGTCTGTCCAGTATTCATTTCTCTTGCGGACTCAATGGCTGCTGCCAAAGGCGGAGCCATCATTACCATTCCAGGACCTCCACCAAAAGGGCGGTCATCGATATAACCAAGTTTATTATCAGCAAAGCTACGAGGATTAATAGTATTGAATTGCCAAAGGCCTTGTTTTCTTGCCCGTCCAGTTACGCCGTATTCGGTTATGCTAGTGAACATTTCTGGAAACAAGGTAATGGCTTGAATCAGCATTTAATAATCCAAGCCCCAGTCAACAGTAACTATATGCTTCTCGCTATTTACTTCATCAATGAAATGAGAAACGAAAGGGATAAGCCGCTGCTCGTGTTCGCTGTCGATGACTAGAATGTCATGAGCGCCAGTTTGCATTAGATTTTGAATCTTACCTAATACTAAGCCTTCACGATTAACTACATCCATACCAATAAGATCTGCCCAGTAATACTCATTTTCTTCAGCAGGTCCAAATTGGCTGCGCATAATTTCAATAGTGTAACCACGTAATGCAAACGCAGCATCCCTACCTTCAATGCCTTCTAGTTTTACTAGAAGTTCAGACGTATTGAGTTTACCGCTTTCAACTTTAACAAGTAAAGTGTGGCTATCTTTGCGTAACTGCCACTCAGGGTAATCTAATAAGCTATCTGCATATTCGGTATTAGCTGCAATTTTAAGCCAGCCTTTAACGCCAAATACGCCTTTTATGTAGCCCATGGCTACCCATTGTTGAGTGTCGGTCATCGTAGTGTCAATTAGGTTATGCAGCGATTTTTTGCTCTTTAACTAGTTTAGCAACAGCTCCACTTACTTGTGCGCCTTTAGAAACCCAATAGTTAAGGCGTTCGGCGTTTAGGCGTACGCGTTCTTGCTTTTCATTGGCAACCGGATTGTAGAAGCCAACACGTTCAACGAAACGACCATCACGACGGCTGCTCGACTCGGCTACAACTACGTGGAAGAAAGGACGGTGTTTTGAGCCACCGCGGGCTAAACGGATTACTACCATGGTTATTCCTTGTGTAAAAACTAGATGTATAGAAAACCTCTAATTTTAGGTTATTTTGTGGTGGTTGTGCAAGTACTTAATTGTTTTTGTTTTGTGGTAGGGCAGTTTGAAAGTAAAAGTATTTTTTCGCTGATAAGAAAAATCTAAAACCTAGATTTTAATCTTGAAGGTATGGGGGTGTTATTGTATGAAATCTCACTATGAAAATTCAGGTAGCATTGATTGCAACCTGAATGACGAACTACTTTATTCTGAGTCATCTTGGTATTATCGCAGACTGAAATTTTTGAATAAAACTGTCCACAAGAAATTTTAGAATGGATATTATGGGCTTATTAGTTAAAAAGATAACTAATTCAACACGCTAGTAGAAATGACTATAGACATATGTTGTACGGAGTAGTTATTACAAATTTATTGATATTGGTGTAGGTAATACTGTTGATATTTTACAATGATATTTGTTGTCATGGCGTAGCCACAATCATTGCGGCAAGGATGTTTAAAAATGCCTGTAATTTAAGGTATACACTTTCTGGTAAAGTGGGATCGATTCGGACTTTAATAAGATTGGCCAGATTCATTGTTGGTGTTCTATTGCTTGGATAGTTTTATAAAAAGGCTACCTGAAATCATTCAGGTAGCCTTTTAAATATTCATAAGCAATAAATCAGGGTGTTTTATTTTAAAACAAAGAATCTAAGTGCTCATTTTTTGTACCAGTATCAGGCTTAGAGGGGGCATCTCTGTCGCGATTGATTGGTGGAACATTCGTCTCTTCAATTATATTATCACCACTATCTCTGTTTGCACGTGGAGCCGCACTCTGGTGATCTGATTCGTTTGAGTTAATTGGACGACTTGCACGATTATCTAAAGCCAGATTAGAACTGGTGGTTTGCTGCTCTTTCAAAAAATATTCCCCCCCACGCTGGACAATTTCTTTTGGTGTTGGCATACCTTTGACTGGCGTACCTTTTAACGAATAACGCATATATTGAACCCAAACTGGTAAAGCTATTGTGCCACCATAGCCAGCTCGCCCCATACTGAGTGGCTTATCAAACCCAATATAAACGGCAGTTACGACTTCTGGATTAAAACCAACAAACCATGCATCTTTATTGTCGTTGGTGGTACCTGTTTTCCCTGCTATATCAGAACGACCTACTGCATTCGCGCCAGTTGCAGTGCCTTTTCTAACTACATCCTGCATCATTTTATACATAATAAATGCATTACGTGGGTCAATGACTTGTGGTGCATTTTGACCAGCTACTAATGGCTGCATTTGTGCACGTAAACGGCCTTCACTGTCATAAATTTTATCGATAACATAAGAAGAAATTTTATAACCACCATTAGCAAACACTGCATAGCCTTCAGCCATTTGCAGTGGCGTTGACAAGCCTGTTCCTAGAGCCATAGACAAGCTGGCGGGATGGTCTGAGACTTTAAATCCAAAACGCTGAATATATTGTTGTGCGTAATTTACACCTATCGACATTAAAATACGGATGGAAACCATATTTTTTGAAGCAGTTAACGCTTGGCGCATGGTGATAAAACCCGCATAACGACCATCTGAGTTCTTTGGTGTCCAAAGTCGACCACCCGTTCCCATTCCGCGCAACGAGAGCGGTGCATCGTTAATCTCTGTGGCAGCCGTCATACCTTTAGCTAGGCCAGCAGAATAAATAAATGGTTTAAATGTTGAACCCGGTTGGCGCTGTGCTTGTGTAGCACGGTTAAAGGTTTTACTGTGGAAATCATATCCACCCACTAAAGCTTTAATTGCACCAGTTTTAGCATCCAGTGAAACTAGTGCCCCTTGTAATAAAGGTTCTTGTGCAACCAACCAATCTCCGTTTTCACGCTTCTTTAAACGGATAACAGCACCTTTGCGAATTTGAGCTTCACCCATCTTGTCATTGTTAATAGCACGTCGCGCAAAACCCAATGCGGTATTGCTTAAAATTGTACGCTCACCATTTTGTAGCTGTATTTCTACACCTTTTTTGCCAGTCGAAACCACGACCGCTGGCACCATTCCATCTACCGTATATACAGTAGATAGATATTGGCTAACTTCCTCTTCAATATTCTCTTTCCCAGCTTTACTCAAATCTAAATAATGTTCGGCGCCACGATATGCACTGCCGCGATCAAAACCAGTTAGGGTGCGACGCAAAGCGGCAGTTGCAACTTTTTGATGCTCAGTTGAAACAGTTGTATAAACTTTAAAACCTTGAGTATAAGTATCCTCTCCATATTTCTCATACAGGTTTTGGCGAACCATTTCTGCTACATATAATGCGCTTTGATCAATCTGCTGAACATAGCGTTCGTAATGTAACGGCTGAATTAAAGCTTGTGAATGTTCTTGTGGCGTAATCATTTTCAGATCAACCATATTGTTTAAAATATATTTTTGTCTCAGCTTGGCGCGATCTGGATTCACAATAGGATTGAAAGCAGATGGTGCTTTGGGTAGCCCCGCTAAAATAGCAGCTTCCGCCAAAGTTAAATCCTGGACATTTTTATTAAAATAAACTTGTGAAGCAGCAGCAAATCCATAAGATCTTTGTCCTAAATAAATTTGGTTAAAGTACAGCTCAAGAATCTGATCTTTAGAAAGAGATTGTTCTATCTTATAAGCTAAAAGTGCTTCATTGAATTTACGGGTAAATGTGCGCTCATTAGTTAAATAGAAATTTTTGGCTACTTGCTGGGTAATCGTACTGGCACCTGATTTTACGCCACCAGCAGATAAATTACCTATAGCCGCGCGCAGCACGCCGGCCACATCAACTCCCCAGTGGTTATAAAATCGCTTATCCTCAGCCGCGATTACTGCATTTTTTAGTATCAGTGGAAAGTTTTCAATTTTAGTAAATGCTCTTCTCTGCTCACCATAAACACCAATGACTTTTTCGTCTGCCGAATATACTGTTAATGGCATTTTAGGTTGGTAATGCTGAACTGCATCCAATGAAGGCAGCTTAGGGTAAATCACCAAAACTGCAATTGCTACTAAACCCACACCAAAAAGTATGAATCCGATAAGTAGACCAATACACGTGCTAATAAATTTTTTAATCATGAATAACCAATTATTGCCATCAAAAGCATTAAATAAAGTAAAATAACTAAATATTAGGTAGCGTGAAGATCAACTCACGTTATACAAACACTTAGTAAAACTAACGGAAGCCAATTAAATTACTCACATTACTGGCAGGAAAACAAAACATGCAACTCAAAAAAAACAACAGCAATACAAGCAACAAGGCATCTTCAGGCATAGCTCACCGAAATGCGATAGGGGTGGAAATTAGTCAAACCGCAATTAAAATGGTTCAACTCACAGGACGTAGTTTAAACCAAATTCAATTGGAAAAATACGTCATCACAAAGCTTCCTAAAAATATAATTCAGGGAGGTAAAATACAAGACTATGAGCAAATTGTTTCATATTTACAACATTCGTATGCTCAGCTCAAAACCAATAGTCGGAATATTGTCGCATCTATACCACAGAATTTAACAACGGTTGAGACGCTAGTTTATAACGAAAAAACCTCTGAATTGGGATTAGATGATTTTGTAGAACTTGAGATTTCACAAATTGCTCCAGTTGAAGAAATGAACTACGACTACCAAGTTGTCGGTGCTTCTATTTCGCCACCAGGTCAACAAATTCTGCTGGCAGCAGCTAAAAAAGACGATATAGAACCTCGCATTGAGGTCTTTGAGAGCGCGGGGATTCCACCTATATATATGGATGTTGATTTATTTGCAAGAAGTAATGCCTTTTCATTTTGGATTAACCACCATGCTCCCGAGTTAACAGATGAAAAAATCGCAGTGATAGACATTGGAGAGCTGCAAACTCGCGCGCTTGTTTTAGAGAGTGGTCGGATACTATATAAACAGGAAACACCTGTAGGTGGAGAGCAATTAGGTCAATTAATACAGCGCACCTACCAAATCAATGAAGAAAAGGCAGAAAATATAAAATGCCATCATAATAAGCGTCCCGAAGACTATCAGTCACTAATTGCAGACCGTTTCAATGTTCAAATTGCGCAAGAAATTCAACGTGTACTGCAGTTCTACTACACTACGCAATCCAATGAACAGTTTTCAGGCGTAAAACATATTTTCTTAACTGGCGGCGTAGCATCACAACCTGGTTTGGCAGAAACAGTATTTTCCCAAACAAATACAGCGACACAATGTATCAATCCGATTACTTATGCGAGCAATAGTAGTAAAGTGGATTTATCACAATTACAGCAAGATGCATCTGCTTTAACAGTAGCATTTGGTTTAGCACTAAGGGGATTATAAATGATTGAGTTAACTCGAATTAACCTGCTCCCATATCGTGAGCAGCTTGAACAAAAAAAGAAACAGCAATTTAAAATCTTGATGCTTGCCGCTCTTGCTGTGGGTGTTGGGCTATCTACTTTGGCTTATTTAGGTATTAATCAAGCCATTTCTAAACAAGACACCCGCAATGTTTTTTTAGAGCAAGAAGTTAAGAAATTGGATATCCAATTAGAGGAAATTGGGAAATTAAAAGAAGAAAAAGATAATTTTATTAGCCGTAAACAAAAGGTTGAAGAGCTACAGGAAAAACGTTTTCAGGCAGCTAAAATTATTGATACTTTGAATATCTTAGTTCCAGAAGGTACTTATCTGACGAGTGTCTCCGCAAAAAATCCAACTGCTTATGACATAAGCGGCAAAGCAACTAGCGATAATAAGATCGCCATGTTTATGCGTTCAATTCCTAGTGCTGGTATCTTTATGCAGCCTGAGCTTTCTAATATTAAAAAAGTAGATAACGCGCAAGAGTTCACATTAAAAGTATTATTGAATCAACCAAAGCCAATGACAACAGAAGATACCGGGGAAAACAGCAATGGCCAATAAAAAACTAAACGAAATAGATATTCAAACGCTGCACTTGCTAAGTACCCCAGTAAAAACTTTATTAGCCTGTGGTGTAGTAGCTGCTGTTTTGGGCATAAGTTATTTTGCTTTATTTAGAGACCAATTTACCCAGCTTGATTCAGTGCAACAAAAAGAAGTGACACTCAAACAAACGTACACTGATAAAAGCACTCAGGCTGCAAATTTGACGACGCTTAAAGAAGAGCTAGCAGCCATTCGCTCATCTTTTAATGTTTTATTAAAACAATTGCCCACTGATGCTGAAATACCTAACCTGATTCAAGAATTACACCAAGCGGGAGCAACCAATGGAATGCGGATGAATAGTGTTACTCCACAGAAACCTGTTAATGATGGCCCAATTCAAGTATTGCCTTACAATATTTCAATCACTGGGAAATATGAGCAATTAGCTCAGTTCTCCAGAGATGTAGGTGCCTTGTCACGTATTATTACTTTAGAATCGCTAACGCTTAAGTCGGATGAGAAAAATGATACTTTGATATTAGATGCTACTGCAAATACCTATAAGGCAAGGAGTGCAGAAGAGTTGGCTCAAGAGGAAAAAAACAAAGAGCAATCAGGGGAATCAAATAATAAAAATAAGAAGAAGGAGAAATAAATATGGCTTACAAATACTTACTCTTTCCTATTGTGTTGCTTGTAACCGCATGCTCGCAGCCTAATGAGGATTTACATGAATGGGTGAAAAATACTCAAGCTTCAGCTCAGAAACAGGTTAAACCGTATGAGATTCCAACGGTTAATCCAACAGTAAATTATGTTGCTCCGCCGGCTGAAGGTTTAAACTCGTTTAGCGCTCGACGACTAAATATTATTAAACAAGGGCTAAATACCCCTAACTTTAGTAGACCTAAAGAAACTTTAGAAACTTTTAGTTTAGAGAATTTAAAATATGTTGGTTCGCTTAAAAATGGTAAGTCTACACAAGCATTCGTTGAAGCGGATGGCCATGTGTATACCATAGGTATTGGTAATTATCTTGGCCAAAACTTTGGGCAAATTAATGGTATCGATCCTGATAAACTTTCAATTACAGAAGTTATTGAAGATACATACGGTAACTGGGTATTCCGTAAAGCGGAACTACCATTAAGTAGCAACAATAATACAAACAAACAAACTAATTAATTAATTAAGGGGTTAGCATCCAATGAAACCAATATTCATTAAAACACTTTCTACAATAAGCTTGGCTGCTATGATGCAAATGGCGTCTGCAGGCAATATTACTGATATCAATGTATCCACATTATCTAATAATCAAAAAGTAATTAAAATTAAATTTGATAAAGATGTGGTACAACCTAGCGGATTTATTACGACAACACCCGCACGTATTGCATTGGATTTCCCTTCTACTGGTATTCAATTGGTACAACCCGTTCTAGAATATTCTGATTCTTTGTTGAATCAAATTACTGCAGCACAGAACAATGACCGTGCACGTATCCTTTTAAATTTAGCAAAAGCTGGAGAATATAACACTGAGATAAAAGGAAATGAGGTATGGGTTTATTTAGATGAAGCCACAAGCCAAACAACTACTTCACCTCAGTCAGCAGCTAAACGTTCTGAGATGGTTTCACAAACTACACCGGTTCAAACAGAAGGTACTCCGAAAAAAACAGCTAATAGCGAGTTTGCCAATATAGACTTCCGTAAAGGGAACCGTAGCTCAGGTATTATTGAATTGAATATTCCAGGTTTCGAAGGTAAACCAGTGATTAATCAGCAAAGTAATAGTTTGACGATTACTTTGAAAAACTACCCTTTACCTGCGCAAGCTCAACGCAACTTAGATGTAACTGATTTCAGTACACCTGTACGTATTGTAACCATGAAACGCCTTGGAAACGACACGCAGATTCAAATCAAAACTCAAGGCAGCTGGGATGTTGATACACAATCCTCTGGCAATCGGATGAGTTTTACTGTTAGCCCTAAATTAGACATCGCTAGTCAAGGCTTCCAGGCTAAAAATAGTAACAAATCATTCAAAGGCCGAAAAGTTTCTCTTGATTTTCAGGATGTAGAGGTTCGAACAATCTTGCAAATTCTCGCAAAAGAATCAGGAACTAATATTGTCGCCAGCGACAGTGTTAATGGCAAAATGACCTTAACACTTAAAGATGTCCCTTGGGATCAGGCTCTAGATTTAGTGATGCAGGCTAGGAATTTGGATATGCGTCGCCAAGGCAATATTATAAACGTTGCGCCACGCGATGAGTTATTGGCTAAAGATAAGTCTACATTACAAGCACAGAATGAAATCAATAATTTGGGCCCATTATTCTCACAGACTTTCCAATTGAAATATAAAAATGTGGAAGAGTTTAAGAAAATTTTACGTCTGGAAGATTCAGGTAGTAGCTCAAGCAGCTCAAATTCAATTTTGAGTAGCCGTGGTAGTGCTTTAATTGACCCTTCAACCAATACTTTAATCATCACTGACAACACATCTATTATTCAAAAGTTTCAAAAGCTGATTGAAGAGTTAGATGTGCCAGCACGCCAAGTTATGGTAGAAGCACGTATTGTTGAAGCTAATGATGGGTTCTCTCGAGACATCGGTGTTAAATTTGGTGCTGCTGGTGGCGGCCGAAATAGCTGGGGTTCTAATTGGTCAGATGCCATCGGCAACCGAAATACATATGTTAATAACCAAAATAGTCCTGATTCAAAACCATTTATGTTAAATCCAAATATCAATTTGCCTACTGCAGCGGCTACTTCTTCTATTGCTTTAGTTCGAGCAATTGGTTCGGGCGCATTGGGTTTAGAGCTTTCTGCAATGCAGGCTCAAAATAAAGGCAAGATTATTTCTAACCCACGTGTTCTTACCCAAGACCGAAAGGAAGCCAGTATTGAGTCTGGTACGGAAATTCCTTATGAAGAAGCAACTTCAAGCGGGGCGACTTCTGTGCAGTTTAAAAAAGCCGTGCTGGGGCTGACTGTAACACCTAATATTACTCCGGATGGCCAAGTTATTATGACTGTTCAAATTAATAAAGACTCCGTTGACTTAAGCTGTAGTGCTGTAACACCTTGTATCACTACTAAAAAATTAACAACACAAGCAATGGTTGAGAATGGCGGCACATTGATTGTTGGGGGTATTTATGAAGAAGAAAATAGCAATGGTGTGAGTAAAGTGCCTTTGTTAGGTGATATTCCAGTTTTGGGTAATTTGTTTAAATCACGTTCGCGCACAGAAGCCCGCCGTGAACTGCTTATTTTTATAACTCCTCGCATTATGGATAACCAAGGCAGTAGTCTTCGTTATTAAACAATGAAATTCTGATTAGCTGCTAAACACATCTATTGAAATTTCAGTTAAAATGCCTACTATGGAAAACATAGTAGGCAATTTCTTTTTGATAGGCTTAATGGGTGCTGGCAAAACTACTCTAGGTAAAGAGTTGGCAAAAGCCTTAAACCGTCCTTTTTATGACAGCGACCATGTTATTTGTGAGCGCACTGGTGTCTCCATACCTACTATTTTTGAAATGGAAGGTGAACAAGGATTTCGTGATCGTGAAAGCTCTGTTATTGATGATTTAACTAAGTTGAGTCCCATTGTTTTGGCAACAGGTGGAGGCGCACCTCTGCGTAAACAAAATCGTGATTATCTCTGCTCACGTGGCACTGTAATTTATCTTCACACTCTTCCAAGCTTATTATTGGAGAGAACCCGTCATGACAAAAATCGACCACTGTTGCAAGTCGCAGATCCGTTAGCCAAGTTACAAGAACTTTATAATGAACGCGATGGTATCTATCGCTCTATTGCGCACATCACATTAGAAGCAAACCAGCAAAATAGCCAAAAATTCATGGGAAAATTATTTGAAGCTTTAAATCATCTACGGAAATAATATGAAAACCTTACAGGTTAAGACCCCATCACGCCAATATCCTATTGTTATTGGCACTCATTTATTAGAGAATTCTGTTCAAGTTTTGGCTACTCATTTGGGTAAAAAGGCAGCGCTTATAACGAATGAAACCTTAGCACCACTTTATTTGACTAAGCTACAACATGTTTTAGATTCATTAAACATAGAACATTTTTCAATTATATTGCCAGATGGTGAGCAATTTAAGAATTGGGAAACACTCAACCTCATTTTCGATGGGCTAATGCAAAACCGAGCAGAACGCACCACCATGCTAATTGCATTGGGTGGTGGTGTTGTTGGTGATATGGTTGGCTTTGCTGCCGCTACTTACCAACGCGGTGCACCCTTTATTCAAATTCCCACAACCTTACTTAGTCAGGTAGATTCTTCTGTGGGTGGTAAAACAGCGATTAATCATCCACTTGGCAAAAATATGATTGGTGCTTTTTATCAACCACAAGCCGTAATTGCAGACTTGAGCATGCTGTCGACATTGCCAGAGCGAGAGTTTTCAGCTGGAATGGCCGAGGTAATTAAGTATGCGTTGTTAGGTGATGCCGACTTTTTAAGTTGGCTGGAAGTCAATATGGCTTCGCTGATGGCCAAAGATAGTGATCGATTAAGTGAGGCTGTTTATCATTGTTGCAAAATGAAAGCTGATATTGTTGCAGCGGATGAAACAGAGCAAGGCATTCGAGCTTGGCTTAACCTTGGGCATACTTTTGGACATGCTATTGAAGCAGAGATGGGTTATGGCGTATGGTTGCATGGTGAGGCTGTGGCAGCGGGCATGGTTTTAGCTTGTAAACTTTCAGAACAAAATGGCAAGCTTACTGAGCAAGATACCTTACGTGTAGAAGCTTTGTTAAAACAAGCGAATCTTCCCATTGCGCCCCCTTGTTTTTCATTCGATCGTTGGATTGAACACATGCAACATGATAAAAAAATCAGTAAAGGAATGATGAGGTTCATTACCTTAGAGCGCCTTGGCTGTGCTGAAATTGTAAATGTTAGTGATTTAAATCTACTCAAGCGAACACTTTCCCC
>CAZLYX010000048.1:0-13545 GCA_964563885.1 uncultured Neisseria sp.
CTTTGGCATCGACATACACGATTTGATTGCCCGTTACCACAAATTCGTAGAGGCCAGCAATGGGTGTGGTATTTATGCTTTGAACTTTTAAGTTTTGACCTTCATAAGTGGCTTCAAGTTTTTTTGTTAAGGTTGCGGCCAAGTCTGTTGGAACACTATCTTGTGCGACAGCAGCAGTTTTTTGTTGGGCATCGGATTGTTTTATTTGAGTGTTGTTAACAGGGGTTTGACTGCAGGCAGTCAATGAGAATGCAGGTAATGCTAACAATACCGCCAAAATCTTTTGGTTCATGAACGGTCTTTCTGTTGAGAATGCGATAAGTCAATATATTGAGAAGGCGAGTTATTATGCCGAAAGACGACTTGAAAGCCAATAGCCTGACAAGGATTTAACCGTATTGATTGTATATTGATAAATATATTATCAATATAAATAGATCAGTAATATTGGCGTACACGCAAGTTCATGCCAGAATACTCAAAATTAAGCGAAAGATAGCCATGAGCCCAATACTTGCTTTTGATATTGAAACCATTCCAGATGTGGCCAGTATACGACTGCTATATGATTTGCCTTCTACCGTAGAAGATGCTGATGTGGTTGTGTTTGCACAACAAAAACGGCGTGCCCAAACAGGTGGCGATTTTATGCAACATCATTTGCACCGCATCGTGGCGATTTCTTGTTGCATGCGTTGGGGTGTGGATAAAATCCATGTTGGCACGATTGGCGAATTAGAAGATGACGAAGAAGCCATGATTGCCAAGTTTTTCGATTTGATTGAAACCCACACCCCGCAGTTGGTGAGTTGGAATGGTGGTGGTTTTGATTTACCAGTGTTGCATTATCGTGCACTAATTCATGGCATTGCCGCCGCGCGTTATTGGGATATGGGTGAGGGCGATTTTGGAGATAGCCGAGACTTTAAATGGAATAACTACATTAGTCGTTATCATGGCCGCCATTGTGATTTGATGGATTTGTTGGCATTGTATCAACCACGTGCCAGCGTGCCCTTAGATGATATTGCAAAACTATGTGGCTTCCCGGGCAAGCTTGGTATGGATGGCAGTAAAGTATGGGACGCATTTCATGCTGGGCAGATTAAAGATATTCGCGATTATTGCGAAACCGATGCTGCCAACACTTATTTAATGTATCTGCGTTTTCGTTTAATGAACGGCGCTTTAGATGCAGACGAATATGAATTGGAAATCAAACGCTTAAAAGGCTACCTGAAACAATTGGCCACAGAAAAGCCGCATTGGGCCGAATTTACTGAAGCATGGCGCTAATATTTCAGGTAGCCTTGAGTGAGTAAAGGCTACCTGAAACAAAACGAAGCCCGTAAGATAAATACATTATCCAAGTTGTTCACTAAAAACTGATTATGAATTCAACCCTTTTTATTCGTCAAATTACCCTTATCGGCGTCGGCCTGATAGGCGGCTCTTTCGTGCTTGATTTAAAGCGCCAAGGCTTGGTAGAGCGAGTAGTGGGCGTGGATGTGAATCAAGGTAATTTGGCGCGCGCCTTAGAGCGCAAAGTGATTGATGAGGCTTTTACTGAATTAACCACCGCTAGTATAAGCGGTGCAGACTTGGTGTTGTTGGCCACACCAGTGGCAACTTTTCCCCAGATTTGCGCCACCTTGGCGCCATTATTAGGTGAACAGACGATTGTGTCAGACGTGGGTAGCACCAAGCAATCTGCTTTGCAGGCGTTTGCCGAATATTTGCCGCATCACTTTCCTTATTGTGTGGCAGCTCATCCCATCGCAGGTTCAGATCGTCATGGCGCGCTGGCGGCACAATTTGGCTTATTTGAACATAAAAAGCTGATTCTTTGCCGCCATCCTGAGCAAAATGAAGCCAGCTTGAATAAAATAGAAGCATTATGGCAAGCAGTAGGCGCCCACACTTATCAAATGGCGGCGGCCGAACATGATGCAATTTTTGCCGCCGTATCACATTTACCCCATCTATTGGCCTATGCTTATGTTCATCAAATCGCAACCCACCCAGATGGCAAAACTTATTTAGATTTTGCGGGCTCTGGTTTTCGTGACTTTACTCGCATCGCTTCCAGCCATCCGGCGATTTGGACGGACATTACACTGGCCAACCGCGATAGCTTGCTAGAATTAATTCAGGGTTGTCATCAACAATTAGCACAGCTAGAACGAGTGTTACAAGAACAAGATGCAGATGCTTTGTTTCATTATTTTACTGAAGCCAAGCTGACGCGTGATGAATGGCAAGATAAACAATGATAAACGTTCAGGTAGCCTTCAAGCTTATAAAGGCTACCTGAACAATAATTTACCGTATTAAATGCTTATATACAATCATCAACATAAAACGCCTATTTATATTAATAAACAGGCGCTTTTTTATTTTAGGTAGCTTACAACAGGCTTAGAAATCAACCAATAATTGGCGAATACGTTGAATGGCTCCATGAGATTGAATACTGCGAAAGTCTGGTGAGCTATAAGTATTTGAAGCCTCACAAGCAATGCCGATGACGCCGCATAAGTGAGCAAATGGGATATTCAATTCGCGCGCTAAAATGGCTTCAGGCATACCCGTCATCCCAATAATATCGTTACCATCTTGGCGATAGCGACGCAGTTCAGCACGAGTAGGTAGGCGAGGACCTTGCAAACAGCCATAAATGGCTTCTGCGTGAATATGAGTTTGGCGGTTCTTCGCATGTTGCAGCAGAACTTTACGCCAAGAGTCGCCATAGGGGGAGCTAAGGTCAATGTGTACCACTTCTTGTGAAGCGCCCTCAAAAAAAGTATGAGCGCGGCCGAAAGTGTAATCAATTAAATCATGCGGCAACACCAGTGTGCCTGGCTCTAAATCTGGATTAATGCTGGAAACGGCAGAAACGCTGATGATGCGGGTGGCGTTCAAATGGTGTAATGCCCAAATATTGGCGCGATAATTAATTTCATGCGGCGCTTGAGTGTGGTTTAGACCATGGCGAGCCAGAAACATGATTTCACTTTGACCAAGCTTGCCCATCAACACGGGTGCGCTGGGCAAGCCGTAAGGAGTACGTACAACTTGGCGGTGCGTAATATTGAGTTCTGGCAGGTGGGTGAGGCCGCTGCCTCCAATAATAGCGATCATGATGCACCTTCGAAGGATTGATATAAACGTGATTCTAAACGATTGGCTACAGACTTTGAAGAGCAAAGGTTTTTATAGGCGATTAAGATAAAGCAAAGGCTACCTGAACAGTGTTTCAGGTAGCCTTATATTAATTAAATTGTGAGACTAAAAAGTAGCCTATTTAATGTGTGGAGCAATAATTTGTAACATTTGTGCCAGTACTTTTGGGTTGGCAGTGACGATATCGCCCGTTTCAAGCCAGCTTTGATCGCCCTTCATATCAGTGACGATACCGCCACCTTCTTGAACAATCAACGCACCAGCGGCGATGTCCCATGGCTTGAGATTGAATTCAAAAAAGCCATCAGCACGACCGCTTGCAACGGCACATAAATCTAACGAAGCAGCACCTTCACGGCGACCGCCAGCAGTTTTGGCGAGAAAGTCTTTCAAAATAGCTAAGTATTTATCCATCATGCTTTGTTCGACCACAGGGAAGCCAGTGGCAATTAGGCACTGGTTTAATTCGATACGGTTGGAAACTCGAATACGGCGATCATTTAACAGCGCACCTTTGCCACGAGAAGCCATGTATAAATCGTTGCGCTCAGGAGCATAAACTAAAGCTTCTTGTAAAACGCCTTTGTAGCGTAACGCCATTGAAATTGCATATTGAGGATGGCCATGTAGATAGTTGCTGGTGCCATCGAGTGGATCAATAATCCATTCGTATTCTGGTTTTTTGGGCACATCGGCAGCACTAATTTGGATGTAAGTTGGACCTTCTTTGCTTTTGTTGCGAATGTAATAACCGCCTTCTTCGCTGCGGATTAAGTGGTCTGGGTAACTATATAATAGTGAATCCACCAAAATGCGCTCGGATTCGCGGTCGACCTCGGAAACAAAATCGTTAAATGCTTTGCTGTCCACTTTCACTGTATCAAGGTCTGCAGCAGCTCGGGTCATCATGTGGCCGGCTTTACGCGCGGCTTTAAAGGCAGTGTTTAAAATCGGGTTCATGAAATTCTCTTGGGGGGGGATTAAAGTTACTTCCTGCAGGCTTGTGGCGTACAATGCGACGGCACAAGCAAAAGCGTAACAGATTTTTTAAAGAACGCAAATATGCTGGATATTATACGCAGGAAAGGCAGGGGCGTGGGCAAAATAATCCGACGCACCCTATGAATGAACCCGTCCACATAAGTAGAAAACCGATGATAGATAAACCAATTGTTCCCGATTATTTAAACAATGTTCGCGTAGTGTTGGTGCGCACCAGCCATCCAGCCAATATCGGCGCGGCTGCAAGGGCAATGAAAACCATGGGTTTAAGCCAGCTTACTTTGGTTTCCCCTAATATCATTAGTACGCCGATGACGCCAGAACCACCTGTATTTGATAAGACCGATGTACAAAGCTTTAGGCTACCTGAAGAAAGTTTTATACTGGCTACGGGTGCCGCAAATCTACTTGAGCATGCGCGTATTGTGTCCACACTTGATGAGGCGTTAGCGGAAACAGTATTGAGCTGTGCGCTTACCAGTCGTAGGCGCGAACTGACTGCGCAGTTGCAAACGCCAAGACAATTGATGCCTGAGTTATTACAAGCAGCGCGTGCGGGGCAACAAGTAGCGTTGGTGTTTGGTAATGAAACATTTGGATTGAATATTGAAGAAGTACAAAGCTGCAATCGCTTGATGACCATCAATGGTAATCCAGATTTTTTCTCGCTCAATTTGGCGCAAGCAGTACAAGTGGTGTGTTATGAGCTGTTTAGTCAGCTCGACCAATCATTGGATTTTTTAATACAAGAAGATCATCCCGCCACACATGAGCAAATCGTTGGCTTGGTTGGGCATTTAGAAAGTGTGATGGATGATATTGGTTTTTTCGATCGCCGCAACAGCGAACGCATGATGCGCCGTATGCAAGGTTTATTTAGTAGCGCCAATACGCAAACAGAAGACATTGATATTTTGCGCGGTTTTTTGAGTACAGCTAAGCGAAAGTTAAATCATAACAAAGAGTAGGTGTGTGATTGGTATCATTAACGATATCGTTTAAATTTTTGAATGGAAAATCAATAAGGAAACGCTCTAATGAATTATGCTTTGGATGCGTTGTGGTGGCGGTTAACCAATCCGCAAGTGCGCGATCTGGCTAGCCTATTAACCGCGCCAGCATTATGGCACAGCGGTTGTGAGTTATCAGTACGCCAACTGCTCGGAGAACAAGGTTTTCGCTTTTTATTGGCGTTAGATGAGCGCCCGCAGCCCTTACAACAATTTTTAGCGACACACCAACCCTATGGCCAACGCTTAGGTATTTATGCCGAACATTTATTGTGTTTTTGGTTTAGCCATGCTCCCCATACACGTTTATTGGCGCACAATTTGCCAGTAATGGATGAGAATAATAAGCAAACCTTAGGTGCGTTGGATTTTGTAGCTGAATTAGATGAGCAAATTTATCATATTGAACTGGCGTGTAAATATTACGGTGATGCAGCTGGTGTTCCCGAGCGCATGTGCGGCTTAAATCAGGCTGACTGTTTAACTGATAAAGCCGCTAAATTATCAAAACAACTGGCTTGGTCTGCACAAGCGGCAGGTAAAGAAGTATTGGCTCATATAGGTGTTGAGCACATTCAAAGCGCCTCCATTGTCCATGGCATTGGCTTTAGCACTCAAACTAAATTTACTGCCCAGCCTTTAAATCAATACGCTTGGGCGGGAGAGTATGTTTGTAATTGGGATGAGGCTAAGTTGCTCTGTGGCACACAGCAAAATGTTTATCTGTTGCCGCGCATGAGTTTACTGGCTCCAGCCAGAGTTCAAACCAGCCAATTAACGGCTTGGCAGGAGCTAATATTGCTGGATAAAGCTTTAGTGGCAGTGGTGGAAAAACGCCCCGATGGTTATTGGCATGAAATACAACGAATCATGATGCGTAAAGCTACCTGATAAATATATCTTATTGGCGCATTGTGTTACAATTTCACCTATATTTTGCCCCAATATTGTGGCTTCGAATAAACATTTGCAGCAGGCTAGTGGCCTGTTTGGTTAATTAACAAAGTATATTTAAGGGTTTACGATGAGCGTAACTGTAGAAAATTTGGAAAATCTGGAACGCAAAGTAGTCTTATCTTTGCTGTGGAGCGAAGTAAAAGAAGAAACTCAAAAGCGTTTGAAACAAACCCAACGCAGCGTAAAAGTAGACGGCTTTCGTCCAGGTAAAGCGCCGATGAGCATGGTTGAGTCTATGCATGGCAATAGCGTACAAAACGATGTTTTGAACGAAAAAGCACAGCACACTTTTTACGATATTGCTGTGAGCGAAGACTTACGAGTGGCTGGCTTGCCACGCTTTGAGAGCGTAGAAGAGCAAGATGATGAAGCATCATTAAAAATTGCGGCCATATTTGAAGTGTTTCCAGATGTAACCGTGGGTGATTTGAGCGGCAAAGAAATTGAAAAAGTTGTAGCCGAAGTGGGCGATGCCGAAGTAGATCAAACCATAGAAATTTTGCGTAAACAGCGCACTCGTTTTAACCATGTTGAGCGTGAAGCACAAAATGGCGATCGTGTAATTGTTGATTTTGAAGGAAAAATAGACGGCGAGCTTTTTGAAGGCGGCAGTTCTAAAAGCTACCCATTCTTATTGGGCAACGGTCAAATGTTGCCTGAATTTGAAGCGGGCGTGTTGGGTTTAAAAGCTGGCGAAAGCAAAGAAGTAGAAGTAAACTTCCCAGAAAATTACTCTGGTGAAGACGTGGCGGGAAAAATCGCTGTATTCACGATTACTTTGCAAAGCGTTTCTGAAGCAGTATTGCCAGAAATTGACGACCAACTTGCTAAAGCATTAGGCATTGCTGATGGTGATGTGACAAAAATGCGTGAAGAAGTGAAGAAAAACGTAACACGTGAAGTGAGCCGCCGCGTACAAGAGCAAACTAAAGAAAACGTGATGCAAGCGCTGTTGGACAGCACTGAAGTTCAACTGCCCAAATCCTTGGTTGCAGATGAAGCAAAACGCTTGTCTGAAGAAATGAAACAAAATTTTGTAAACCAAGGTATGGCTGATGCTGCAAACTTAGATTTGCCACTAGACATGTTCAATGAGCAAGCAGAGCGTCGTGTTGCTTTGGGTTTGATTTTGGCTAAAGTTGTTGAAGACAACAAACTTGAGCCAGCAGAAGAGCAAATAAAAAGCATTATTACCGAGTTTGCCGACAGCTACGAAGATCCACAAGAAGTGATTGAATGGTATTTTGCTGATCAACAACGTTTGCAAGGTCCAGCTTCTTTAGCGATCGAAGCTAATGTGGTTGACTTTGTATTGAGCCAAGGCAAAGTGACTGAAAAAACCTTGACGTTTGATGAAGTGATGAACGCACAAGGCTAATTTAGGCTACCTGAAAAAAGCACCGAAGCAGCGCCAATCAGCGGCTTAGGTGCTTTTTGCTTGAAGATCATAATAATGCCTCAATTTGTTTGTTGTTATTGAGATGATGTATTTAAAGCCGTAAGCTTAACTGCCCGCCAAATAGCGTGGCAGAACAACGAAAGGAAAAAGATGATTCCGAATATTGACAATGGCTATTTGGTGCCAACCGTCATCGAACAAAGCGGCCGTGGTGAACGCGCTTTTGACATTTACTCACGTTTGCTCAAGGAGCGCATCATTTTTTTGGTGGGCCCAGTAAATGACGATACCGCCAACTTAGTGGTGGCACAAATGTTGTTTTTAGAGAGTGAAAACCCAGATAAAGATATTTCTCTATACATCAATAGTCCAGGTGGCTCGGTCACTGCGGGCATGTCAATTTATGACACCATGAACTTTATTAAACCCGATGTAGCCACTTTGTGTTTAGGTCAAGCGGCGAGTATGGGTGCGTTTTTATTATCAGCAGGAACACAAGGTAAGCGCTCTGCATTACCCAACAGTCGCATCATGATTCACCAACCTTTGATTAGTGGTGGTTTGTCTGGTCAAGCTTCTGATATTGAAATTCATGCCAGAGAATTATTGAAAATCAAACAGAAACTGAATATCTTGTTGGCAAAACATTGCAACCGTGATTTGGCAGATTTAGAGCGCGATACCGACCGCGATAACTACATGGCAGCGGAAGAAGCGAGAGCCTATGGCTTGATTGACCAAGTGTTCTCTAGTCGTGAAGAAATAGCGCAACAAGCTGAGTCAAGCGTTTAATTTTAAGTAATCAATTTAAAAAGCTACCTGAAAGTATTTTCAGGTAGCCTTTTCGTATGAGTATTCAATACGTGATATTAAAATATTAAATGTAAGAATCGAAATTTATTTACAGCCTTTGCAAGCGCATGCAGGTATGAATAGTTATAAAGACACCCATCCTGTTATGTCTAACCCAAAAGCTATTTAACCAGATTGTGCACAAGTTAAAACCATTGATTGTTATTTAAATAAAAAGGCTACTTAAAAAAACATAAAATTAGTTTGATAAGTAAGTAAATCAAATGCCAAATTTTTTTTAAATATAATAAAGGCTACCTGAAATGTTTCAAGTAGCCCTTATATTGATGGGTTAAAAACCAGCTAAAAATCAGCGGTTGCTCAGTCCCAATACATCTTGCATATCAAACAAGCCAGTTTGATGTTCGCGTACCCAAACAGCGGCACGCACAGCGCCTGCTGCAAATGTCATGCGGCTGCTGGCTTTGTGCGTGATTTCTACTCGCTCGCCATCTGTAGCAAATAGAGCAGTGTGGTCGCCAACAATATCGCCAGCGCGCACAGTGGCGAAACCAATGGTGTTAGGATCGCGTGCGCCAGTGTGGCCTTCACGACCATAAACAGCGCATTCTTTTAAATCTCTGCCTAAAGCATTGGCGATAACTTCACCCATTCGTAGAGCAGTGCCGCTTGGCGCGTCAACTTTGTGGCGGTGATGGCCTTCGATGATTTCAATATCATAGCCTTCGTTTAAAACACGAGCCACAGTATCAAGAATATGGAAAGTTAGGTTTACGCCCACGCTGTAATTAGCCGCAAAGACAATAGCGCCTTGTTGAGCGGCAGCTTGTATGGCGGCTTTGCCTGCGTCATCAAAACCAGTGGTGCCGATGACCATTTTTACACCAGCATCAATACATTTTTGTAAATAAACCAAGCTTGGTTCAGGGCGGGTAAATTCAATTAAAATATCGCTATTAGCTAAAACAGCATCAACATCGCTGCTAATGGCGATGCCTGTTTTAATACCAATGGCGTAGCCTGCATCCATGCCTAAAGCTTCAGAGCCCGCGTGCTCCAGTGCGCCGCTTAAGATGGTATCTGGATGGTTATTCACTGCTTCGATTAAGGTTTTCCCCATCCGGCCGTTGGCACCGGCGATGGCGACTTTTAAGGGATTCATATTTGGCTTTCTGAATTAAGGTGCGGGCGTTGGCTCAGCTTCTGGTGCTTTGCCATATTGCGCTTCTAATTGTTGTTTAGCATATTCGATGGCGTTACCCTCGGCGCGAACTAAAGTATTATTTTCAAAATGAAGTGTTAGCACGCGTATGTCTTTTGCTACGCCGTTACGGCTAATATTATAAGTGTAATCCCAGCGATCGGCGTGGAATGGATCACGTAGCAGCGGCGTGCCTAACATTAGTTGAACTTGATCACGGCTCATGCCACCTTTTAAAGAGGCAACCGCGCGGGCATCTAATTCATTGCCTTGAACCACATCAAGCTTGTAAGAGGGAAAGTTGGAAACGCGCTCAGCGGAGCAAGCGGA
The DNA here is from genome assembly GCA_964563885.1 of uncultured Neisseria sp. Lineage (GTDB taxonomy): Bacteria > Pseudomonadota > Gammaproteobacteria > Burkholderiales > Neisseriaceae > CAZLYX01. Next base: position 9,896 of record CAZLYX010000048.1, read on the forward strand.
AAGACCGATTGCAGCGGCGGCCAGTAGACACAGGGTTTTATTCACAGGAGGGGCCTTTCTGTTGATAAGCAATTGGTTTTATTGAAACTGAGGGTACAGTCTAATTAAAAATCTTTATCATTTAATGATGGGCAAAGCCGCTAATATTGCGTATTATAACGAGTATTATACAACTGCGGTATGGAAAGAGAGTTATGCAAAGCAATATCAATCAATTAAAAGACAGCGGCTTGAAGGTTACCGGCCCGCGTCTGAAAATTTTGGACTTGTTTGAAACGCATGCCGAAGAACATCTAAGCGCTGAAGATGTATACCGCATTTTGTTAGATCAAGGCGTTGAAATTGGCGTGGCAACTATTTATCGTGTGCTCACTCAATTTGAACAGGCCGGTATTATATTACGCCACCACTTTGAAACAGGCAAGGCAGTTTATGAGCTCAATGTGGGTGGTCATCATGATCATATCTTATGCGTAAAATGTGGTTTGGTAACCGAGTTTCAAAATGAAGAGATTGAACAACTTCAAGATAAAATCGCAGAAGAAAACGGCTTCCGCATTGTAGACCATGCTTTATATTTATATGGCGTGTGTGGCGTTTGTCAGAAAAAAGAAAAGCGTTAATCAGGTTGGAAAAACATTCAGGTAGCCTATTGGTTTTGTTCGATAGGCTACCTGAAAAACATTATGCCTTAGTTAACTTGAAAATAACACCACTCATTTATGGCCATTTTATTGCTTGACCGTTTCGATATTGTGTTTGATTTAGCCGAAGCTGTGCGCGAACGCAATGGCTTGGTCGGCGTGAGCACAGAGTTATCAGTGCAGCATTTATTGGCATTCTATCCGCAAGGTATATTCCCGTGGTATAGCGATGAGCGCTTTTTTTATTGGTTTACAATAGCACCGCGCACAGTGTTGTACCCATACCAAATGCATATTGGACGATCATTAGCAAAAACTTTGCGCAATAAACCGTATTTGGTCACCAGTAATCATGGCTTTGACGCTGTTATCTCAGCGTGTGCACAAGCACCACGCCAAGGTCAGGACGGTACTTGGATTGTCGCTGATTTTCAAGATGCTTATATTCGATTGCATCAAGCTGGCTATGCGCATTCATTTGAGTGTTGGTTTCCAAATCAAGAAGGAGAAATGAAACTGGTGGGTGGTTTATATGGAGTGCAAATTGGACGGGTATTTTTTGGTGAATCCATGTTCGCTTGGCAAAATGATGCTTCAAAAATAGCATTTGCACATGCGGTGCCATTTTTAGCAGAATGTGGCGTGAGTTTGATTGATTGCCAAATGCGTACCGAACACTTGGCACGCTTTGGCGCTCAGAGTCTGCCGTTAGATGACTTTCAGGTAGCCTTGCAACACAATACTGCACAAAATTTATATCGCCCAATTGGCAAACAGATTATTCATATGGTCAATTTATCTATCTCTTAGCACTAAATATAGTGTACAAAAAATGATTAAAGCAGCTTGTGAAGCGTGCCGCCTATGCCATGTTAATCATCGATATTGAAAACCATGAGTAGTTAGATTGAAATATGGTCTTGATAAAAAATAGCATTGAAAAAAACAGCCTTAAATCAGCATTGGCAATGCTGCAATTGTGTGAATTTGTTAAAACCAATGAACCATGCATAGCTAAAAGGCTACCAGAATATCGTTCAGGTAGCCTTTTAGCTATGCATGGTTAAACATATATTTTAATTTATTGTAATCATAGTGTTTTGCTGACTTAAAAAAAGTGATTAAAAGTGTGTTGTTTTTGTCGGTATTTATGTGTAGTGATGAGATATGAGTAGATAAAATTTGATCTGCTGCAAAAGCCACAAAGCTTATCAATAAAGCTATTCGCCATTGAATTTGTAAAATAATAGGCAAAAAAATACCCCTTTCGGGGGATTGTTGTGGTGCGGAAGGAGAGACTCGAACTCTCACACCTTGCGGCGCTGGAACCTAAATCCAGTGCGTCTACCAATTTCGCCACTTCCGCATTTACTACTTAAGCTGCGCATTATACAACGAGCTTTGCTAATTGCCAAGATGCCTACTTGAAAAAAGTTTATTTTGGCTAATATTGTTTGATTAGCGTATCGTTTTTTGTTGGTTAGAGGCTATGTTTTGGCGCTTTTTAACCAGTACTACTTATTTGCTCATAATAAAGGACAATTATGCCAGTCTTGGCGGTGAAAGAATATTTACAAACTCAGGGCTTGAGTTTGCAGGCTGATGAGGTTCAGGTAGCCTATCTAACCTTGCAAACTGTAATCAATGTAGGCAAGGCCTCGATTGATCGGGAGCTGTTGTGGTATGCCAATAATGAGCTAACCTTAGCTGAACATATTGAGCAAAATGACACGCATGAACTATTGCTAAAAAAAATGTTTATGGCGCTAGATTCAGTGTTTAGTCGGCAAGCAGCGCGCAGCGCAGTGGTGTATGCGCTGATTCCCGCTGTTGCACCTTATCTTGTGCGCTTAGTGCAACAGGGTGAAGTTGTCGAGCAGTTATTGCCAGTAAACGATGCGCAAAGTATCGAGCATCTACCCAGCCGTTGCGTGCAAACAGGCTGGCTAAATATTGTGGACGATGTTGCTCATTGGTTGTCACATGACGAATTAAAAGGTGAGCACCATGCCCGCAACCAAAGTCAAATGACCTTGCCTATTTGCCATCCTAACGGAGCAGTATTGGGCGTTTTGCATATTGAGCATGCACAAAAAAATACGTTTGATGATGCAGCACAAGCAGAATGGGTTGCATTGGCGCTGGCATTAGTGGATTCTTTACAGGCGCTCATGCATTACGCACCCCAAGAGGAAATAGACAATGAATAAATTAATAAGCCCAGTACATTTTAAGGCTGCTTGCCGTTTGCCAACTGAGTATGGCGTGTTCACCATGCATGGTTTTGAAGATGAACATGGACAAGATCATATAGCGTTAACCATGGGCGATACTTCTGGCGCAGAGCCAGTGTTGGCGCGCGTCCATTCCGAATGCTTAACAGGCGATGCGCTGTTTTCACAAAAATGTGATTGCGGGCCACAGCTGCAAGCTGCCATGCAAGCCATTCAAGCAGCAGGACGGGGCGTAATTGTGTATTTGCGCCAAGAAGGCCGAGGCATTGGCTTAATTAACAAAATTCGTGCCTACCAATTACAAGATCAAGGCTTAGATACCGTTGAGGCCAACGTGGCGTTAGGGCTGCCTGTAGATGCACGTGATTTTACCTTAGCAAAATCTATTTTTGATTATCTGGATATTCAGGCCATTCGTTTATTAACCAATAATCCACAAAAAGTACAAGTATTGGCAGATACTGGAATTAATATTGTAGAACGAGTGCCGTTAAACGTAGGCGAGCACTTAGAAAACGAACGTTATTTAAATACTAAAGCCATTAAGTTGGGACATTTTATTGATCATTAGAAGAATATGTATTGAGTTTGCTGCATTGTGTTAACTATTTGTATCAATATTTCATCAGCTTATTAAAAATAAGTAAATTTATACGATAAATAAGTTGCATCTTGGCGCTATATTTGGTTTAATAACGTCCTTGCAGCGATGCATATGGGTGATTAGCTCAGTTGGTAGAGCGTCTGCCTTACAAGCAGAATGTCGGCGGTT
>CAZLYX010000049.1:0-12554 GCA_964563885.1 uncultured Neisseria sp.
GCGGCAAAGTGCGATATTGTGATTGTGGTTGGATCGCCCAATAGCTCAAACAGCAATCGCTTACGTGAGGTGGCGTCATTGTTGGGAGTAGATGCTTATATGGTGGACAACGTAGGCTACTTGAAACCAGAATGGTTTGAAGGCAAAAAAAATGTAGGCATAACTGCTGGCGCTTCAGCACCAGAAATCTTGGTTCAAGAAGTGATTGATATGGTTAGCAGCTGGGGGCACGATACTGTGCATGAAGTACAAGGCACAGAAGAGAGCATTGTTTTTGCTTTGCCCAAACTATTGCGTAAAGAGTAACAGCTTTTATGCAGATAAGCGTTGCTAAATACCGCCATCTAAACTGTTAATTTAGTTTAAAATATCGACTTAAGTATTTTATTGAAGATGCTAACGTGAAAATCTTAATTTTAGGTAGCGGCCAAGTAGGCTCGACAATTGCGCGTAATCTTGCCACATTACACAATAATGATGTCACCATCATTGATATCGACCGCGAAGCGCTGAAAAGCATTGGCAGTAAATTGGATGTACAAACTGTGGTGGGTAATGGCGCATCACCGAAGGTGCTTGAGCATGCTGGCGCAGCAGATGCGGACTTATTGCTGGCATTGACACGCAGCGATGAAACCAACTTGGTGGCCTGTAAAATGGCAGCTGAGTTGTTTAATATACCCAACCGCATCGCCCGAGTGCGTCAAAGTGATTATTTAGAATACTCTACTCAAAACGAAAATATACCTACCAGTTTAGATGTGTTTTCTGTTACTGAATCTATTTGCCCTGAACAATTGGTTACTGAGCGCTTGATGGGCTTACTGAATTACACCAGTGCTTTGCAGGTTTTGCGTTTCGCTGATGATAAAGCACGGATGGTGGTGGTGCAGGCTCACAAAGGTGGCTTGCTGGTCAATAAAGAAATCTCTCAGATTAATCAACATTTGCCAGATGGTGTTGATTGCCAAATTTGCGCTATTTATCGTAATAATCGCCTGATTGTGCCTTCTGCGGAAACGATTGTAATAGAAGGTGACGAAGTGTTTGTGTTGGCTGATAGCCGTTATGTGGCTACGATTATGCGTGAATTACGGCCATTTGAGCAACGTACTCGTCGTGTCCTGATTGCTGGTGGCGGCAATATTGGTTATCGCCTCGCTAAGCAGATGGAAAACAAATACGATATTAAAATTATCGAATTCAATGAGCAAAGGGCGGAATGGTTGTCTGAAAAACTTGACCGCACTTTGGTGTTGCATGGCTCAGCCACCGATGAAAATTTGTTGAATGAAGAGTATATCGATGAAATTGATGTGTTTTGTGCAGTCACCAATGATGATGAAAATAACATCATGTCTAGCCTACTGGCCAAAGATTTGGGTGCAAAACGAGTCATTACCATTATTAACCGTTCGCGCTATGTTGATTTACTTGAAGGCAATCAAATTGATATTGTAGTGTCGCCACATTTAGTGACCATCGGTTCAATTTTGGCACATATCCGCCGTGGTGATGTAGTAGCGGTGCACCCGCTGCGCCGTGGTACGGCAGAAGCGATTGAAGTAGTGGTTCATGGTGATCCCAAAACATCTTCTTTAGTGGGTCGGCGGGTCTCAGAAGTGAAATGGCCAGCAGGTTGTTATTTTGCTGCTTTGGTGCGTGGTGACGAAGTGATTATGGGGCACAAAGAAGATGCTGTTATGGCCGAAGGTGACCATATTGTATTTTTTGTTTCGCGTCGCCGAGTGTTGCGTGAGTTAGAAAAACTGATTCAGGTCAAGATGGGCTTCTTCGGCTAAGGGCGCAAATAAGTGCTGTTTACTTATGTGCCAGAGCATCCAATATTATGTATAAAATCATTCCAATCATTCATGTATTGTCCAAGTTGGGCGTATTGTTTTCGTTGTTGTTGTTGGTGCCCACTTTCGTATCTTACATATTCTTAGACGATGCATTCATTGCATTTAGCCAAACGGCAGGGGTAACTATTGTTTCCTCAGTGTCGATTTGGTTGGCTACTTTACGCTTTAACCGAGAGTTACGCGCGCGTGATGGATTTACGCTGGTGGTGATGTTGTGGCTTGGTTTTGCTTTAGTAGCATCGATGCCGTTTTACTTGTATTTCCCAAACATGAGTTTTACCGATGCATTTTTTGAAGCAATGTCTGGACTAACGACGACCGGCGCTTCAGTCATTAGCAGTTTAGATACGTTAGCGCCATCATTGAATTTTTGGCGCCATATGCTTAATTGGCTCGGTGGCATGGGTATTATTGTGTTGGCTGTGGCTATTTTGCCTATGTTGGGGGTAGGTGGTACGCAGATGTTCAGGGCGGAAATTCCTGGCATTGATAAAGAAAGCAAGTTGGCACCACGCATTTCGCAAATCGCCAAACGATTATGGTTTATCTACGTTTTGTTTACAATGTTGACAGCGTTGGCGCTCAATGTAGCGGGCATGCATTGGTTTGATGCTATTTGTCATGCAATGTCTACGTTTTCTCTAGGTGGATTTTCCACGCATGACAACAGTGTTAGTTATTTTGACTCTGTAGGTGTGGAGATGGTTATTATAGTGGGCACTGTGCTGGGTGGCATTAACTTTGCCACTCACTTTGCTGTATTTCGAAATCGTTCTTGGCGAAATTATTTGCGTGATGAAGAGGCGCGCACAATGATTTTTATGCTGGTGGGCAGCATTGTGTTGGCGAGTCTTTATTTGTGGTACAAAGGTTTTTATAGCCTAAGCGATGCGTTTCGCTACGTGAGTTTTAACTTTGTTTCTATTGGCTTAGCCAGTGGTTTTGCCAATGCAGACTTTAATCAATGGCCACTTCTGGTGTCTTTATGGATGTTTTTTCTTTCTAACATATTGGCAAACGCTGGCTCAATGGGTGGCGGTGCCAAAATGGCGCGTGCAATGGTGTTGTTTAAATTTAGTTTGCGCGAAATGACTTTATTACTGCATCCGAATGCTGTGCGTACGGTAAAACTCAATGGCCGCACCATTTCTGAGCGCACGGCGTTGGCGGTAATGGGCTTTATTTTTGTTTACTTCATGACCGTGGTTGTGTTTACATTTTCATTAATGATTAGTGGTTTAGACTTTGTGTCTTCGCTTACAGCAACGATTGCTTGTATTACCAACGCTGGTCCAGGGTTGGGTGCAGTGGGACCCGCTGGTAATTATGCTCAGCTAACTGATGTGCAAAAATGGCTGTGTACATCGGTGATGTTGCTGGGTCGTTTAGAAATATTTACAGTATTTGTTTTGTTTACGCCCGCTTATTGGAAAAAATAACTTATCAGTTAAAGGCTACCTGAAATCTGTTTATTAAGGTTTCAGGTAGCCTTTTATGGTACAAAAGAGCTGGTTTAAATCAGCTACGGTAGTGTGAAATAGTTTTAAATTTTATAAAAAGTGTTTTAATCGACTTAGATGTATAGAAAGTGTAAAAAATAACCCTTTCATGCGACATTTTTTCTCAACATCGCTTAAAATCGATTACTTACACATTCTCTTACGGAATTAACGATGACTCTCAATAAACGTTCGTTACGTTACACGCTCATTGCCTCTGCTGTATTCACTGTGGCGGCTTGTTCTTCTTCAGAACAGGTTTTAGAACCCATTAAAAAAAGCACGCCCAGCGCTACAGTTAGCTCACGAGCCACTGAATCTGCCTCTAAAACATTAAGTGATTACAACAGCTACCAATACGCACTTGATGCTGCCAAGAGAGGTGATGACATTGTACCCGCACAATTTTTGAGCCGCCAAGAGCACAGCGCCATGGGCGAATCAGTGCGTAACGAATGGTTGAAAAGCTTAGCCAGTCGCAATGATTGGAGCCAATTTAAACAACAATATGCTCAGCTTGCAGCTGAAGGCCGCACTCAAGAAGTGCAATGTTATGCCGAATACAACAGCGGCGAATTTGGTAAGTTGGCGACAAGCTTGATTAAAGAGCTTGGTCGTCTGCCACAAGGTTGTAATGTATTGCTAGAAACTGCTGCTGCACGTGGTGCTTTGAATCAAAATGATGCTTGGCGACGTGTGCGTGGGCTGATTAGCAATAATCAAATTACCGATGCTCGTAAATTAGCCTCAGCATTAGGCAGCCCTTTAGATGGTGGCAGTGGCCAAGGTGCGCAAGAAAACTTGTTGCGTGACATTATCAGCACAGCCGCTCAGAAAGAAATGTCCTCAGCTAATAAACTATCAGCACTTTCAGGTAGCCTTAGCCGTGCGCAAAGCGGTTTTGCTTGGGGTGTATTAGGCACTGTGCAAGCACGAAATCAAAACATGCAAACAGCGTTGCAGTATTTCCGTCAAGCCGATCGTCAACAATTAAGCCATGATCAGTTTGAATGGTATGCTCGTGCCGCATTGCGCTTGCAACAATGGAAAGAGTTGGGTGATGTTATCGAGACAATGCCCGCAGACTTGAAAAAAGACCCAACTTGGCAATATTGGTTGGCGCGCAGCTATGCTGTTGCCGGCAAACGTGGTGATGCAGAAGCTTTATACCGACAGGCAGCTGCTTCGGGTCGTAATTTTTACGCTGTGTTGTCGACTGAAGAATTGGGCGACCGTATTAACACGCGTAATAATGTTGGCGATGCAAGCAAAGCCGATGTACGCCGTTTAGCCAGCGATGGTGCGATTGATCGATCAATAAATTTGTTTAAAGCCAGCCAAAATAGTGGCGATTGGAAGATGCGTCGTCAAGCCCAAGCGGAATGGCGCTATGCTACTCGTGGTGCAAACGAAGATACTTTATTGGCTGGAGCACAATTGGCGTTTGATACAGGCTTTTTTGAAATGGCGATTAATAGTGCCGATCGCACTGATCAGAAACTAAATTACAATTTGCGCTATATTTCACCATTTCGTAACATCACTGAGCGATATGCTGCTGAAGCAAGTGTCGATCCTGCTTGGGTGTATGGTTTGATTCGTCAGGAAAGCCGCTTTATGATTGGGGCGAAATCAGTTGTAGGCGCAGCAGGACTAATGCAAGTTATGCCCGCTACTGCCCGTGAAATTGCCGGCAAAATAGGTATGGATGCTGCCGAATTACACACAATGGATGGCAATATTCGCATGGGAACTTGGTATTTAGGTGATGCTAAGCGCCGTTTAAGCAATGATGAAGTGATGGCCACTGCTGGATATAATGCTGGTCCGTCACGTGCGCGAAAATGGCAAGCTAATATGCCGCTAGAAGGCGCTATTTATGCTGAAACCATTCCGTTTACAGAAACGCGCGATTATGTAAAAAAAGTAATGACTAATGCCACATATTACGCCAGCTTGTTTAATGAGCCACAAACTTCGCTAAAGCAGCGCATGGGCACAGTGCCGGCGCGTTATTGATTTGCCGTTAAAAGTGATAATTTAAATTTAAAAGGAATCAAAATGAAAAAGCTTATTTTAGCGTGTGTAATTTCAGCTCTTTCAAGCTTAGCATGTGCGGCAGATACGCAATACTCTAAAACCTATGATGCTTGTATTAATGAAGCTACATCTAATTCTGATATGCGAGACTGCATTGGTACAGAGTATCGCAAGCAAGATGCAAGGCTTGGTAAAGTGTATAACCAATTAAAAGAGGAGTTAAATGTTGAGCGTAAACAAAAGCTCTTAGTTGCGCAGCGCCTTTGGATTAAATATCGTGATGCAAATAGTGGCTTTGCTATCCACTCTGATTCAGGCACTCAGGATTATATAACAGCCAATATGATTTCTCTGGAGATGACAAAAAGCAGAGCTGATGAATTAACTGGTTTTTTAGCTGAGACACGTGAATAGTTAAATTAAAAACAGCTTAAAAGGCTACCTGAAAGTAAAAACTTATTTAAGTTTTCTTTCAGGTAGCCTTTTTATTGTGAGTTTATTTGGTTTTTAGTTCAAACTGCTATTGTGTCAAGTTGTGAAAAAATCATTTAATAGTAGCGCAAAAGCCAATATGTAAATTGATAAACAGCATAAAACTTGGTTTGAGTTTTAAAACTTAAGAATTCTGCACTTTATTCACAATATCAGTGAGCGGCCAGCGCGGTTTAACCTCAAAAGCGCCTGCTGGCTGAGGTGTTTGAATACTCAAGCGCATCGCGCCTGCAAAAGCAATCATGGCACCGTTATCAGTGCATAAAGAGAGTGGCGGAAAAAATACCTGTATGGCTTCGGCGGGTGGTTTAACTTGATGCTTAGGCACAGATTGGCGCACGCTCAAGTTATTTAGTTCTTGGCGCAGTTTCCAGTTTGCACCCACACCGCCAGCCACTACTAAAGTACGAAACCCTGTATCGAGCAGTGCTTGCTTAGATTTGGCAACCAACACTTCAATAACAGCGTCTTGAAATGCTCGGCAAATATCGTTGCGAGTTGATTCTGGTAAATCATGACAACCAGTTTGTTGGCGCACTTTTTGAACAGCGGTTAACACCGCTGTTTTCAAGCCTGAAAAGCTCATTTGTAAATCATGTGAATGCAGCATTGGCCGTGGGAAATTATAAACATCGGGTGTGCCCAATTTAGCTAATTCTGAAAGCTGTGCGCCACCAGGATAGGGCAGGCCGAGCAGCTTAGCGGTTTTATCAAATGCTTCGCCCGCCGCATCATCAACACTTTCACCCAACAAGGTGTAATCACCAATGCCACGCACAGACATTAATTGGCTGTGTCCACCAGAAACCAATAACGCCACAAAAGGAAATTCTGGCTGTATATCGGCCAATAAGGGCGATAACAAATGGCCTTCTAGGTGATGCACGGGCAATACTGGTTTGCCAAGCGCAAACGCCAGCGCGTTAGCAAAGCTTGTGCCTGCCAACAGTGCGCCGCTTAAACCAGGGCCTTGAGTGAACGCGATAGCATCAATATCAGCATAGCTTTTGCCCGCTTCGGCCAAGCAGGCTTGGGTGAGCGGCACTAAACGGCGGATATGGTCGCGGCTGGCCAGCTCAGGCACTACGCCGCCATATTGAGCGTGCATGGCTATTTGAGTGTGCAACTGATTGCCAATCAGACCGAGATTAGTGTCATAAAGTGCGACACCGGTTTCGTCGCAAGAAGATTCAATACCTAATACCAACATGTAAACAGGCTACCTGAAAAAAACTAAAGACTTATTTTAACGGATTTTGCTGCGTTACACCTTAGTAAAGCTGTGTTTAGCTGAAAATACGTTTTGGTATTATGCTAATTATATTAATAATTAAAAAATAAGCATCAACAATGTTGTTCTTACTTTAATACTAAATATAAAAACCAAGTGATTTTATATTCCGAAATATGATTGGTTTATTTGGAAATGAATAACGCTACATTGGATTGAGTTAATGCTTTGCAAGCATCATTAAGGTTCAATTTTTATCTAGATTGCCTGAGAGTGGTTTTAAAGGCTGATGGAAATAAATATTAAGTTGATCAAGTATTTTTATTTAAGATTTAATAAAGTATTCAGTATTCTTAAAATAAAGAAGCTATCTGAATCTTTAACCTCTTTAAGGTTTTGCGTTCAGGTAGCTTGTTAAGTTTTTGATACTTATTTAGCAATTAAGCCAGCTAAACCCGCTAACTTATATGGTTTTGCAGTCTTTTAACAAGTTTAGCTCTAGTTGGGCATCTTTTTTTGAGCTCGCCCACCACAAGATCGCTGAGTCTCCTTTAGTGTGCCAGCGATAACGCTCAGCATCATTAATAGAAGCATAAAGCGCACCCGAGCCACTTCTCACGTTATTCATGGGTACTTGTTTGCCCTCAACAAGCAATACAGCAAATGAGCTGCCGGCTTGCGTATTAATATAAGTAACAGGTATTTTAATGCCATGCTCACACTGATAAGCAACTTGCATAGCTTTTTCATCAGCAGGTTTGTGTTGTTTTTTGTAAGCAAAGGCTGAATTTTGTGCCAGCACACCGCTTAATAAAATTAAGCTCATCATTAGTTTTGTTTTTTTCATGACTGTATTTCCTCGTATTCAAATATTAAAATAAAGATGATGATTAAGCATTAATCCTGTTGGGCAATCTATGTATTTCATCATCAGGCATTGTGCTGCGGTGTATGTCATTTTATGCAACTTATATAATATTAAAGCGGTATTGGAAAAAGCAATATAGCGCATAAGAAAAGGATAAACTATTCAAAAATAATGTGCATAATTAACATTGCTTAAACCCCATCTTTTAAAGTCTAAACACATGAAGCATTCACAATGTTGTTTATATGGCTAAGATGTTCATAGAAAAGGCTACCTGAAAACATTAAATCTTTCAGGTAGCCTTTTAAAATGGTAACGGGTTTATACGCTGATGAATCAATAGCCCAAACGCTGGCAAATGGTCGACACTAAACCCGCTTGGTTTAAGGTATAAAAATGTAGGCTCGGCGCACCTTCACGCAATAGGCGTTCACACATTTCGGTGACCACATCTAATGCTAAAGATTTGATAGAGGCGGTATCGTCTGCATATGATTGTAGTTTTAAGCGCAACCAGCGTGGGATTTCGGCGCCACAGGTGTCGGAGAAGCGCGCAAGCTTAGAGAAGCTGGCGATTGGCATAATACCAGGCACGATAGGAATATCAATGCCACGACCACGTGCATCGTCTACAAAGCGGAAATAAGCATCGGCATTGTAAAAATATTGAGTGATGGCTGAATCAGCACCTGCTTTGGCTTTTCGCACAAAGTTGTTGAGATCATCTTCGGCGCTGCGCGCTTGTGGATGGTATTCAGGGTAAGCGGCTACTTCAATGTGAAAGTCGTTATCAAATTCGTTTTTAATCAACGAAACCAATTCATTGGCGTAACGTAAGCCACTCATGCCAGATCCAACGCCAGAAGGAATATCGCCACGCAGTGCAACAATGTGGCGTATACCCATGGTTTTGTATTCTTGTAATAAGCTGATGAGCTCGTGCTTTTCCATGCCCACACAAGCTAAATGAGGTGCTGCTGCTACGCCTTCACTTAAAATATCTTCAATGGCTTGCATGGTACCATCGCGCGTTGAACCACCTGCGCCAGAAGTGCAAGAGAAAAACTCTGGATTATATTGACGCAGTTGTTTACGGGTGAGGATTTGTTTGGCGCGGCCTTCTGGTGTACGGGTAGGGAAAAATTCAAAACTGAGTTTTTTTTGGCTTTCGGTCATGGTTTTGCTGCCTAAATATTTATTATGAGAATGATGAATAGGGTAGTAGGTTAAGATTTTGAAATCAAGAGGAAAACGGTTTTTTGGCGTGAAAAATATTATTTTAATGATGAATAAAATTTGTATTGAGTGTTTTTGTTTGATAATTATAATCATACAGTGGTTTGGAAATGGGCACGCAGATAAGGGCGTATGCTTGCTCAGGCAGAATGCTATATAATTCGTGCTTTGATTGGTTTATTCCGAAAGCAATTCATGAAATGGCTTAAACGTTTTACCATTATCAGCAAAACCGTTTACCGTTATCGGTTGACCGATATGATTGAAGAACATATTGGTCCAGCTTGGTTGCGCGCTGTAGTGAAGGTGTTGCCGAAATCGGATGCGTATGTGGATGAGCCTTTGCCGGTACGCTTGCGCTTAACTTTAGAAAATTTGGGGCCAATTTTTGTCAAGCTAGGACAAGTATTATCGACGCGCCCTGATATTTTGCCGCCTGAATATGCATTGGAATTGGCTAAACTACAAGATAAAGTGCCGCCGTTTGATGGTATGTTGGCGCGAGAGCATGTTGAAAAATCGCTTGGATTGCCGCTGAGCCAGCTCTACGCTGAATTTGAAACTGAGCCTGTAGCCAGCGCCTCAATTGCTCAAGTGCACAGAGCATGGTTGTTTGATGAGCAGGGCGGTAAAGGCGCAGCAGTAGCAGTGAAAGTATTGCGCCCAGGTTTGCTGCCAGTTATTGAGCAAGATTTGGCTTTGATGCAATTTGCTGCCAAGTGGATTGAACGCTTTTTTGCGGATGGAAAACGTTTAAAGCCGCGCGAAGTGGTAGCAGAGTTTGATCAATATTTGCACGACGAATTAAACTTAATGAATGAGGCGGCAAACGCTAGTCAACTTGGGCGTAATTTTCAAAATAGTGATATGTTACTGATTCCTAAAGTACATTTTGATTACTGTAGTCGTGATGTGCTCACGATAGAATGGATGGATGGCACGCCAATTTCTGATATGGCCACTTTGCATGCTAAAAATATTGATTTGAAAAAGCTATCTCGTTTTGGGGTAGAGATTTTTTTCAGCCAAGTATTTAAAGATGGTTTTTTTCATGCTGATATGCATCCTGGTAATATTATGGTGGCAGACGATGGGCGTTATATCTCTTTAGATTTTGGTATTGTCGGGAGCTTAACTGAATATGATAAACGCTATTTAGCAATTAATTTTCTGGCATTTTTCAACCGTGATTATCATCGTGTGGCAACTGCTCATATTGAATCTGGTTGGGTGCCAGCTGATACCCGTCCTGAAGAACTTGAAGCTGCAGTGCGCTCGGTATGTGAACCTATTTTCAACAAGCCTTTGTCACAAATATCATTTGGGTTGGTGTTGCTGAGGTTGTTTGAAACCAGCCGCCGTTTTAATGTGGAAATTCAACCACAGCTGGTGTTGTTGCAAAAAACTTTGCTCAATATTGAAGGTTTAGGTCGCCAGCTTGATCCTGAATTAGATTTATGGGCAACAGCAAAACCATTTTTAGTCAATTGGATGGACAGTCAAGTCGGCGTAAAAGCATTGTGGCAAAATGTGAAAAACGAAGCACCAGATTGGGCAACGATTTTGCCTAGCTTGCCGCGTAAGCTTAATGCGTTGGTTGATGAAACTCGTCAACAGGAAATGCGCGATGCTTATCTGCATTTAGTAGAAACGCAACAACGGCAAAATTTGTGGCTGGCAATAATCGCTATAGCGCTGGTGCTGATTGTGTTATTTAAATAATCATATTGATAACTTAAAAGGCTGGCTGAATGTTTCAGCCAGCCTTTTAAGTTATATAAGTAAGGTAATTTGAAATATAGAGGTTTAGATTGATTGGTTTGTTTTACTCAAAGTTTATCTGTATAAAAGGCTACCTGAACGATATAAATAAACGTTCAGGTAGCCTTTTAAGTGCACATCAATTAACTATTGATTGATGGCTGATTACGCTTTTAAAGGTGTAACTTCTTCACCGAACATAGCGCGAGCAGTGTTCAGCATTTGGCAGCTGAAACCCCATTCGTTGTCATACCAAGACAATACTTTTACTAAGTTTCCATTAGACACTTTAGTTAAAGTGCTGTCGAAAGTGCTCGCCTCGGTAGAGTGGTTGAAATCGCTTGAAACCAAAGGCAGGGTGTTGTAGCCCAATGCGTATTTCATTGCGCCATCTGAAGCGGCTTTAACAATAGCGTTCACTTCTTCTATGCTGGTGTCTCGACCTGCTTCAAATGTTAAGTCAACCAGAGAAACGTTGATGGTGGGTACACGCACAGCAAAACCATCAAGTTTGCCTTTAAGTTCTGGCAATACTAAGCCTACAGCTTGAGCAGCACCTGTTTTAGTAGGAATCATGTTGTCGACTGCGCTGCGTGCGCGGCGTAAATCTGAGTGGCGTACATCAGTGAGTACTTGGTCGTTAGTAAAGGCATGGATAGTGGTCATCAGGCCTTTGGTGATGCCTAAACCGTCGTTTAATGCTTTAGCAATTGGTGCTAAGCAGTTGGTGGTGCAAGAAGCGTTAGAAACAACAGTCATGTCATCAGTTAACACATCGTGGTTAACGCCGTAAACAATGGTGGCATCTATATCATCACCACCTGGTGCAGAAATCAATACTTTTTTCGCGCCTGCATCTAAGTGAGCTTGGCACTTGGCTTTGGTAGTAAATGCACCAGTACACTCAAGTACCAAATCTACACCCAATGCTTTCCATGGCAATTCAGCTGGATTACGAGTTGAGAAAAATGGAATTTTGTCGCCGTTGATGATTAAATGTTGCTCATCATGTGAAACTTCGGCTGCGAAACGACCGTGTACAGTATCAAATTTGGTTAGATGAGCATTGGTTTCTAAACCACCGCTGGCATTAATTGCTACTACTTGTAGTTGTTTGTCTAATTTGTAGTCATAGATGGCGCGCAAAACTTGGCGGCCGATGCGGCCATAGCCGTTGATTGCTACTTTTATGCTCATTCCTGAAGTCCTTATATATATGTATTCAATGATGGGTAGTGTAGTTAGTGATTTAGTGACTATTGTGTTTAGGTCACGTTACTGCAAAATTATAACGCATTGTAGTATTGATTGGGGGGCGCAGCTACATTTGGTTTCAGCTGGTGATAAGCGACATAACATTCTGTATTAAATTGATTTAATAATTAGATTTAAAATGAATCAAGCTGTTTAGTGGCATAAAAAATGATATTGGCTTTATGAGTGAAAGTTTCGCTTGGTAATTAATAGGCAAAAAAAACCATCTACACTAAAGGGGAAAAGTATAGATGGCCAAACACATTACGGGGAAAACGTCTTACTCACTTACTACTTACTTTGGGAAA
>CAZLYX010000050.1:0-11493 GCA_964563885.1 uncultured Neisseria sp.
AATAAAAAATCAACTACATGGCCATAAACTAAACGATCAATCACATTGCCGATGGCGCCGCCAATAATCATCGCGGCACCTAAGCGACCCCATCTACCGAAATCTTCTTTCACAATTGAGCGTGCCAAGTAAAAACAAATCACCACAGCCAAGCCGAGAAAAAAATATTTTTGCCAACCGCCAGCATTAGCCAAAAAGCTAAACGCTGCGCCGGTGTTGTACACCAACGTCAAATCAAAAAAATCCGGAATAATATTCAATCGCTCCGCAAATTCAAAACGGTTTAGTACAAGCACTTTAGTGATTTGATCGAGCACAATCGCTACGATAGCCAACAGCCAATAAAATATTTTTGATGTTTTTTCAGTAATCATAAGGTTTCAGGTAGCTTGTTAAAATTTAAGCATAGCATTCTACTCTAACCATGCTCTGGTGCGGCTAATTTGGGTAAACCATTCACAACCTTGCACACTATAGTGATGCTTATTGCTTAGGGTTAAACGCTTCTGTTTTAACCATTCCACATACTTTGCCTTGGCTGTTTGGGTAAGCTTTACCATCGTTACCACGCATTTCTAAACCGCCACTGCCCACCCAAAACACCATATTATCGCCTTGCCCATCTAACTGAATTAAACCATCTGGTCGCCAAAAAAAATGGCCGCCGCTCATCACTGGTAATTCACCCGCAATCCTGCCTATATGGCGGCTTTTAAAACCATAGCTTAAATTAGAGTGCAAGGTTAATTCGGCTTCAATATAATCGCAATTTGGGCAAGGTAATTCGCCTCGATAGCGACCTGCCCACTCATTGGTTGCCTCAGACGCCACTGCCGTTAAGTTTATGGGTGCTGATGCCACTTGAGCTTGCGCATTAGGTGATTCACTAGGTGCGCATGCCACCAATAAGCTTACGCTCAAAATCATCCATTTAATCTTCATGATTAATCTACCTAAAATTCATATTCTTATTTAAAACAAACGATAATATTCAGACCACAAACTGATTTGTCTTTCTATTTCGCTCATACGAATGAAGCGCGCTTCGCGCCACATTTCTTTACTGTCGACAAAAAACAACACCGCTGGCACTGTTAACACATGCAGCTCGGAAGCTAATTCTGGAATCTGCTCAATCGTTGTTTGCGCCGCCATAACACCTGGAAACGCCGACAGTAAGGCTGTTAGCTTAGGCTGAACGGCATGACAAACGCCGCAATTCTGGCCACCTATATAAAGCAATCGCATTCCTGACTCATTAAGATATTCACGAAGTTGATTAAATTCAGTTAAAAAATTTAGCATATTCAGCATTATGGCATAAAATGTAACGAATCATCCGCTACTTTAAATTGCTAATACTGCTTAAAGGCTGATCTATTTTATAAACAAGGCCTAAAATAATTTTATAGCAACTGATGAATATTTAGCATAGAAATAAAATAACAAATCACACCTACTCACTTAGCACTCTCATTTCCACAAGGCTTCAAAATGAATAAAGCACAAAAAAAGTTATTACAACAACAAACCACCATTATGAGTGAATCACCCAAAATTATAGCAAAACGCATTGATATGTTCAGCCAGCCTATATGGACTTGGAGTGTTTTTCTCGAATACCAACATATGTACTTAGAAAAAATGACTGCTATGAATGAATTGTGGCATCAATGGGCGATATTCTTCTTTTCACCAGAGAATACCCGTATGATGTTTCAAATACCGACTCCCCAAACATACTATCGCTGGTTAGATGATACAACCGACGCTGCCAACCGCGCATTGCATCCTATTACCACTCGTGTTCGTGCTAACCAACGCCGCTTGTCTAAACTAAAATAACACTCTAATTGATATTATAAACATAAATAAAGGCTACCTGAACATATGCTTTCAGGTAGCCTTAATATAATAAATCTAAACTAAGCATGCTGATTAAGCATAATCGCGCTCTTCGCCTTTTCCATCAACATTACCTGCACAACGTGCGCATAATGTTGGATGTTGAACATTGGCGCCAATGTCATTAGTGTAATGCCAGCAACGCTCACATTTTTCGCCTTGGCTGGCTCGAGCAACCACACTCAAAGCATCGCCAACTTGAATACTGTCTACTTTAGACACCAACAGCGCAAAACGTAATTCGTCGCCGAGTGCTTTCAGGTAGCCTGCAATATGATCTGGCGCTGTAATTTCCACTTCAACCTGCAAAGAAGAACCCACTGTTTTATCAATGCGCAAAGGTTCGATGGCGGCGGTAACTGCTTCACGCGCTTCGCGCACGGCTGCCCATTTTTGCAACAATGCATCTTCACTTTTTTCGGGCATAGACGGGAAGTTATGCAAGGTATGGAACAACACACTGTCTTCTTCACCGCCGCCTATAATTTCCCACGCCTCTTCGGCAGTGAAACACAAAATCGGTGCCATCAACAAAACTAAGCTACGGGTAATATGATAAAGCGCGGTTTGCGCACTACGGCGAGCATGGCTATTAGCTTGGGTTGTATAGAGACGATCTTTTAAGATATCAAGATAAAACGCACCCAAATCTTCGGCACAAAAACTCACTAAGTCTTTCACAGCATAGTGAAAGGTATAGCGCGGATAGTAATCACCCGCCAACTTCTCTTGTAATCGTCGTGCTAGTAGCATGGCATAACGGTCTATTTCAACCATATGCTCTTGCGACACCGCATCATCAATCGGATTAAAATCACTGAGGTTGGCAAACAAAAAGCTAAGTGTATTACGGATACGGCGATAGCTTTCGGTTACACGTTTTAAAATTTCTTTAGAAATGGCCAATTCACCGCTGTAATCAGTTGCCGCCACCCACAAACGCAACACATCAGCACCAAATTCGTTGTACACCTCTTGTGGCGCCACCACATTACCTTGCGATTTTGACATTTTGCGGCCATTTTGATCGACCACAAAACCATGAGTTAATAGCTGTTTATAAGGCGCGCGATCCAGAGTAGCGCAGCCAGTTAGCATGGAAGATTGAAACCAGCCACGGTGTTGATCGCTGCCTTCTAGGTATAAATCTGCCGGCCATGCCAACTCTTCACGTTGTTTCAGCACCGCATAATGCGTGCTACCCGAATCAAACCACACATCTAATGTATCACTAAGTTTTTGGTAATGTTCAGCGTCATCGCCCAGCAGCTCTTTGGCGTCTAACGAAAACCATGCTTCAATGCCTTTTTTCTCAATACGTTCGGCCATTGTCTCTAACAATTCGCTTGAACGCGGATGCAGCTCACCCGTTTCTTTATGCACAAAAAAGGTCATTGGCACACCCCAGAAACGTTGGCGCGATACGCACCAGTCTGGACGACCTTCAATCATAGATTGCAAGCGTGCTCGCCCCCATGCAGGGAAAAACTCAGTATCATCTACCGCTATCATCGCCTTATTACGTAAGGTTTTACCATCGGCGCCTGCTTTATCCATGCCAATAAACCATTGGCCAGTAGCACGGTAAATCAGCGGTGTTTTATGGCGCCAGCAATGGGCATAACTATGCTCAAGCTTGCCATTAGATAATAATTTCTCCTCTTCTTGTAGCCATTCAATAATCAACGAATTGGCTTCCCACACCGTCATTCCAGCCAAACGTGGCACATCGCTGCGATAACGGCCCTCATTATTGACAGGATTATCCAGCTCAATGCCATATTTAATACATACAAAATAGTCATCCAAACCATGCGCAGGTGCAGTATGCACCAAGCCAGTACCCGCTTCAGTTGTAACGTGCTCACCATTTAACATGGAAATATCACGCTCTAAAAATGGATGATTTAAATGCAGATTTTCTAAATTGGCGCCACTGGTCTCAGCCAGCACTGTTGTGTTCTCAAAACCATAGCGTTTGAGCGCTTCTTCAGCCAAATCTTTGGCCAACACCAGCTTGCCTTTAGGCGTGTCTATTAATTGATATAACACTTCTTCACCGGCACTAATCGCTTGGCTGGCTGGCAGCGTCCACGGCGTGGTGGTCCAAATAACTGCGTAAGCCTCGCCTTTAATTTCGGCAATTTCAAACGCTTTTGCTAAAGCCACGTTGTCTTTAAACAAATATGCAACATCAATGGCAGAAGACATTTTGTCTTGGTATTCCACTTCAGCTTCGGCCAATGAAGAGCCGCAATCCAAACAAAATTGAACTGGTTTTTCACCGCGATACAGATAACCTGCTTCTTGAACTTTACCTAGGGTGCGCACAATATCTGCTTCGGTTTTGAAATCCATGGTTAGATAAGGATTGTCCCAATCTCCCATTATGCCCAAGCGAATAAAGTCTTTTTTCTGGCGCGCAATTTGCTCTGTGGCATATTCTCGGCACAATTCACGAAACTTATTTGCAGGAATATCTTTGCCGTATAGTTTTTCAACCATCAATTCAATCGGCAAGCCGTGGCAGTCCCAACCAGGAACATAAGGCGCATCAAAGCCAGCTAAAGTTTTACTGCGCACAATGATATCTTTGAGGATTTTGTTAACCGCATGACCAATATGAATATCGCCGTTGGCATACGGAGGCCCGTCGTGCAGAATAAACTTAGGGCGGCCTTTGGCTTTTTCACGCAATTTTTGATAGTACTTAAAGTCGTACCAACTTTTCAACCAACCCGGTTCGCGCTTGGCTAAATTGCCGCGCATGGGAAACGGGCTATCAAGCAGGTTTACGGTTTTGCTGTAATCGGTCATGTTTGTTCTCGTGATATTAAAATCTGTTTTAGCCGTCTCTTTCAAAAGAGCAGGCTGCTTGAATGATGATGAAATGCTTAATGTAGCAATATTATCACTATATTATAAACGTTTTCAGGTAGCCTGTCGGCATAAGCAAGGCTACCTGAAACTGGCTGGAGCAATCTATGACTCAAGAGAGTAAGCCTAATACACATTTATTAGACTGAGCAATAGGTTTATATCAATCTTTTACCCAGATGCGAGCTGAGCGCATATCTGCCCAAATTTGCTCTTTTAGCGCATCCCAATTTTTAAACTTCAATTCATCGCGTAACTTATGCTCAAAGCAAACAGTAATTCGTTCGCCATAAAGGCTACCTGAAAAATCAAAAATATGAACTTCTAGCTTTTGGCTCTGAGTATTAGAAACGGTTGGATTCAAACCAAAACTGGCAACGCCACGCTTTTCGCCAAACGAACCACGCACAGTCACCACAAACACGCCGCTTAAAGCATAATGGTGCGGCGGCAATTGTACATTGGCAGTGGGGCAACCAATAGTACGCCCAAGTTTAGCACCATATTTCACACGCCCACTCAAAGTATAGCCATGCCCCAATAGCGCACGAGCGTAATCTAAATTACCATCTACTAGCGCTTGGCGCACTGCGCTGCTGCTGGCGCGAATGCTTTTTACCATCACGGAAGGAGTTCGCTCCGTAACCAAATCTGGCTGACTTTGCAATAAACTAAAATCGCCGCTGCGCCCTGCACCAAAGCGAAAATCATCACCAATCAGCAAATAGCGCGCATTCAGCTTTTGCCTCAGCAAATCGCTAATAAACGATTGCGCTGGCATCTCAGCAAACGCCTGATTAAACCGCAATACCCACACTGCATCTAAGCAACCCGTCTCGCGCAACAATTGTAGCTTATTGCGCAGTGGGCTTAGTCGAAACGGCTGTTGTTTGCTCATTTTAATGCTAAAAAATTCTTGAGGTTGCGGCTCAAACACCGCTGCCACTGCCAATAGTCCACGGCCATCAGCCTCTTGGCGCAAGCGCTGTAAAATATGTAGATGGCCGAGGTGGACACCATCAAAATTGCCAATGGTAACTGCCGCGCCATTTGAGAAATCAGGGGATTGGGCTTGCCCGAACCAAATCTTCATTAAGGTATCTGCATTCGAAATTCAAGCCTTGTATTGTAAACGCAATCCTTAGTTCATGAAACCTTATCTGTGCTTGGCAATTAAACAATATCATGTCTGTTAACCCACAACCATAAATTTAAGTCTTCAAATGATCTATTTTATTGTAAAATGACGGGTTTAACTGAAACGGTACTGCTTTAGTTTAGCGCGGCAATACCGTATTTTTCTTATTTATAATTAAAGAACCGATCATGAGTTTTCGTTTTGACATTATTTACGAATATCGCGAGATGTTTTTCTATGGCGCGCTCACCACGCTGGGTTTAACTGTTGTTTCCACATTAGGCGGCACTTTGCTGGGCTTAATTGGCGCAATGGCACGCATCATCAGATTTGAAAAAGGCGGCTTACCAGCCACCATTCTCGCCTTTATCTTGCGAACCTGCTCCACGATTTATGTCACCCTTTTTCGCGGCACACCTTTATTTGTACAAATCTTTATTTGGCACTTTATTTGGTCAGTTGCGCTCATTAATCCAACCGATGGCTGGTTAATCAGTGGTGATTTAGCTTCTGAGTTGCGTCGAAACTATGGTGCCCTAATCGCAGGCACTTTAGCGCTCACGGTCAACGCTGGCGCTTATATCACTGAGATTTTTCGTGCAGGTATTCAATCTATCGACCGCGGACAAATTGAAGCTGCGCGCTCGCTTGGTTTGAGCTATCCACAAGCCATGCGCCACGTCATTTTGCCGCAAGCCTTACGCCGTATGCTGCCGCCACTGGCAAATGAATTTATCACTTTGCTTAAAGACAGCTCACTACTCTCTGCCATTGCCGTGGCTGAATTGGCATTTGTGCAACGCACCATTTCAGGGCGTTATTCAATTTACGAAGAACCGCTTTACACCGTTGCGCTCATCTATTTAGTGATGACCATTTGCTTGAGCTGGCTATTTTCTTCATTAGAGAAAAAATACAACGCTGCCGATCAACGTTAAACAAAAGCCAGCTGAAATACTTTAATACATGCAAAAGGCTACCTGAACATTAAACTTTAACCGAGTTAAAATATTCAGGTAGCCTTTTTGCTGTTTGCAATCATTTAAACATCTAATGGTGCTACAGTGATTTTAGTCAAGCCTTGCGCTACGCCTTGCGAATAACGACGCGGCATCAAGCCTTCTATTTGACCATTTTTTACCGTGGCTTCATAAGCACAGACCAATCGTTCTGTTTGGGTGTTATAACTATAATCTTCATTTACCAACGGCGACACTTGGCTAAACAAACGCCACAACACGCGCGCGCCATCTGGTAATGCCATTGCCGCTTGAAAATGAGAGTTGCCTTCATTGCAACCCACATGGAAACGATCGTAATCAAACGGTGCGCGATCAGGAAACGGCTGCGCATCCATAAAACCAAAAATACGGTCATGTGCACACACACTTTGGCGCACATACGCCCAAATCTGTTCCCGCAAGAAAAACTGATCCGCAAAATGGCGCGAAACCAAAGGCTTGCTTAAATACGCTTCAATTTTAGCGCGCATATCAGGCACTGCGCCCGCCACTGCGCCCCATAAGCCTGCCAAAATCAGCTCGGTATGGGTGCCAGCATCGCGCAAAGTATGAAACAGTTTGCCGCTATCCATCCATTCGGCCACTGCTTTGGCTTCGCGCTGAGAAATCACCGAATCTGCATCGCGAAAAATAATATAAGCTGCCTCTGGGTCATTTATTGCTAAAAAGCGCCACATCGTGCCTGGCCAGCTTTGTAACGCCTCTTCCACCTCAATCACTTCTGCGCCGTGCTCACGCAAACGCTGCACTGCTTGCTCAGGCACACTCGCATCAATATAAAACCGACACACCCAACCTGGGTAAACTTTCCCTACTAATTGCGTATTTAATACTGCTGGTTCCAAATATTCGGAGCTACTGCCAAACAATGAAAAAGCGATAATTTTTTTACCTTCAGGCTTAGCAGGCAGTGTAGGCAACAGTGGGGTTTCTGCATTTTGCATCACTTGTTGGTCTCGCAGAGTGAGCGCTTGTAAACCATATCGCCCACATTCATGCCAATCTTCCATGCCACCGTAAGCATGGGCTAATGCATCTAAAGCATTGATATGATTTGGATTACGTTGCAAAGTTTTTTTCGCATACATAATGCAATCTTCCCATAATCCGCCTTTCGCCGCTGCTGTGGCAGCATCGCTTAACGGCACGGTAGATTTTGGAATCAGCTTATGCGCTCTGGTGGCTTCTTGCATAGCTTGCTGATATTGCCCTGCTGCCATATGGCGTTTAAATTTAGTAGAAATCATATCCAGCTGTTTTTGTAATTTTTGTTGTTGCTGAGTTAAACGTGGTTTATTCATGGTTTATACTTTCTTTCAGGTAGCCTATTTCAGATATTAAAAGCTACCTGAAACATGATGGTTTTAAACACCCAAATAGCTTTCGCGGCTGGCAAGCCAACGTTGCAAGTGAATATTAACAATATCCATGCGCTCTTTAATTAATCTTGGCGCAACATCTCGTGCTGCCTCTAACAGCGGCAAATCTTCTTCCAAATTGGCAAAACGCAGCATCGGCACACCACTTTGGCGTGCCCCTAAAAATTCGCCTGGCCCACGAATATTCAAATCTTGGCGTGCAATTTCAAAGCCATCAGTATGTTCATAAATCACTTTTAACCGTGCCTTTGATAATTCACTTAACGGCTCGCTAAAAATCAACACACACGCGCTCGCCGCCGCGCCGCGCCCTACTCGGCCGCGCAATTGGTGTAATTGAGCCAAGCCCATGCGCTCAGCATGCTCAATCACCATCAAGCTGGCATTGGGCACATCCACGCCCACTTCAATCACAGTGGTTGCCACCAGCACATCTATGCGCCCCGCAGAAAACTCTGCCATCACCGCAGCTTTATCTGCTGATTTCATGCGCCCATGCACCAAGCCTATGCTCAAATCGGGCAAAGCTTGTTGTAGCTCAAGCTGTGTATCAACAGCAGTTTGCAGCTGTAAGGTTTCGCTCTCTTCAATCAGCGGGCATACCCAATACGCCTGTTGACCCTTCTGGCAAGTGCTCAACACAAAGCTTTCTACTTGTGTGCGACGCAAGCTGTTTACCAAACGGGTTTTAATCGGCGTGCGATTGGGCGGCAATTCATCAATTACCGACACATCTAAATCAGCAAAAAAGCTCATTGCTAACGTTCGCGGAATGGGCGTGGCAGACATCATCAGCTGATGCACATCTTGGCCTTTGTTTTTGAGCGCCAAGCGTTGCGCCACACCAAAGCGATGTTGCTCATCAACAATCACCAAGCCTAAATTTTGAAACGCCACATCGTCTTGAAACAGCGCATGAGTGCCCACTGCAATTAAAGTTTCACCGCTGGCCAATGCCGCTTTAGCACTGTCTTTGGCTTTTTTTCTCAGGCTACCTGAAAGCCAAGCCACACCTAAACCCATCGGCTCTAGCCATTGCTGAAACTTAATATAATGCTGCTCTGCCAAAATTTCTGTAGGCGCCATCACGGCTACCTGAAAACCCGCTTCAATTGCTGTAAGCGCTGTTAACGCGGCGACAATGGTTTTACCACTCCCCACATCACCTTGCAACAAACGGTGCATGGGATAGCCTTGGCGCATATCAGTGCGAATCTCTGCCAATACCCGCTGTTGCGCCGCTGTTAAAGCAAAAGGCAACGCGTGCAGCAGATTGTCAGATTGTAAGCCTGTGCCGATCATTAATGGCGCATGGCCAGCAATTCGCTTTTGGCGTGCCAACTGCATAGACAGCTGCTGCGCCAATAGCTCATCAAATTTTAGCCGCCGCCATGCTGGCAATGCGCCATCAGATAATTGTTGCACACTCAAGCTGGGCGGCGGCGCATGCAACAATCGCAAGCTTTCAGCCAAGTGAGGCAGCTTTAATTGCTGCAACAGCTCATCGGGCAGCGTATCGTGCAATGAAACATTGTCTAACGCTGTTTGTACAATGCGGCGCAATGTGGGCTGGTTTAAGCCGCTCACGGTTGGATAAATGGGTGTTAAGCTTTCGGCTAATCCTTCACTATCGGCATCACGAATTTTAGGGTGAATCATTTCATCGCCAAAAAAGCCATGCTTAATCTCGCCAATTGCGCGAACACGATTGCCTTGTGCCAATTGTTTTTGATGACTAGGATAAAAATGCAAAAAGCGCAAAAACAATACACTGCCGCCAGCATCTCGAATCTGCACCACCAACTGGCGGCGTGGTCTAAATTGCACTTCTTGATGGCTCACCACCCCTTCAACCTGACATGAAACCCCCATCGGCGCATCGGCAATAGGGATAATGTGGGTTTCATCTTCATAGCGCAGCGGTAAATGCAACACCGCTTCCCATGGTGTTTTTAAATTGAGCTTCACCAATTTTTTGGCGGCGTTGTCGGTGATTTTGAGCAGTTTTTGCGTTTCAGGTGTCATCGTGGTGATTACAGTAAACTAAATGCTTATTCTAAACGATTTAGCCGCTATTGTGGCTTTGCAAGCTTAATACGCAGTTGTGTTTTGATTGAGTAGATATTTAAACTTAGCTTAGCTTCATACTGTGTACAGTGATCAACAACATACAAAAGGCTACCTAAAAATACTTCGCCATATAAAAGCAACCTAGCCACAATAATTTCAGGTAGCCTTTTGTATTTAATCTACCCATTAACAATCTGATAGATCAAACCCTATTGGCTGATTTAATTAGCCATTGCAATAACGGTTATGCAGCCTTAGCAATCTATTAGCCTTAGGGTGGTTGTGTTACTCAACATCATCACCAACCCAAAGCAAACACGCTGGTAAGCTTGTTATCAATCTCATAATGCAATTGATAAAACAGCAGCCACAAAAAAGCCTGCATAAGCAGGCTTTTGATTGAGACTAATCATTAAATTAGATTAGAATTTATGACGAACACCCACTAAACCAGCAGTAGTTTCGGTTTTGTCGTTGCTTTTACCAGCGCGCAACCAACCAGCAGATACCATGGCAGTAGTGCGTTTGGTGAAGTCGTAGTCAGCACCCAATACCACTTGGTCGTATTTAGAGCCGGCAACTTTGTCGCCTGCAATTTTAGATTCCCAGCCGTGAGCGTAAGATACGCGCGGGGTTACATTACCGAAGCGGTAAGCAGCAGTTACAGCAGCTTCTGTGGTTTCTACACCGGTATCAGCGCCAACACCAGCATCATAACCCAATGCAGCCATGTAGTCGTTTGAAGTTTCCCAACCTTTACCGTATTGTACGCCTACGCCTACAAACAGGTTGTTGGCATCATAACCACCTTCCAAGCGGTGAACTTGGCCGCTTTTGCTTTGGCCAGAAAGAGCTGTGTAGCTAGAAGGAGAGTAACCAGCACCGTATTGTGCGAAGAAACCAGAGTTTTCATAGTTCAAACCAGCGTAGTAGGCTGAAGTATCGCTACGGCCAGCATCATCACGGCCAGTGTTGCTTTGGTTGTCACGCGGAGTGAACTGTACGTTAGCGCTGAAACCAGCAAAGTTCGGGGTGTCATAACGAACTGAAACTACACGCTCACCGGTACGGGTGTAAACGCCCAAGCCCAGTGCATTGTTGC
>CAZLYX010000051.1:0-11393 GCA_964563885.1 uncultured Neisseria sp.
GACTGGCCACAATACCAACCACACCTTGATGGAAATCATCACGATACGCCACCAAACTTGTTTGCCCTTCAGGCAAACAATCAGGAAAAGCATTCAATGCATCTTGTAACATTGATTGCTCAATCTCTCGACGCTCAATATTTAAGTCATTCAGATGCGAAGCCAGTGTTTGTGCTTCGTGATCATTTTTTGCCAGCAAACATGCTATGCCAATCGACATATCGTCTAAACGGCCAGCTGCATTAATTCGCGGGCCTAAAGCAAAACCCATATCAAACGGCTGCGCTTTGCGCCAATCGCGTTTAGCTACCTGAAACAAGGCACGAATACCCGCACGCATTTTACCCGCACGCATGCGTTTTAATCCTTGTGACACCAAAATACGGTTATTGTGATCTAGCGTCACCACATCTGCCACCGTGCCAAGTGCCACTAAATCCAATAACTCAGCTAGATTCGGCTCTTGAAGGCTGCCTGAAAAATAATTTCGACTGCGCAACAAAGCGCGCAAAGCCATCAACACGTAAAACATTACCCCCACGCCTGCCAGATTTTTACTGGCAAAGTCACAGCCATACTGGTTTGGGTTAACAATAATACAATTGGGCACTTGTTCGGCGGGCAAATGATGGTCGGTCACAATTACTTCTATGCCCAACGCCTGCGCGCGCGCCACACCAGCCAAGCTGGCAATGCCATTGTCTACTGTAATCAGCAATTGTGCGCCCTGCGCGGCGGCCAAATTAGCAATTTCAGGCGTTAAACCATAGCCGTGCTCAAAACGATTGGGCACTAAATAATCCACTCGCGCACCCATCGCCGATAATCCTTGCACAGCCACAGCACATGCTGTAGCACCATCGGCATCGTAATCTGCCACAATCAGCATACGCTCACCCGCTTCAATCGCATTAGCCAAGCGTACTGCCGCCTGTTCACAGTTTTTTAAACTTTGATAAGGCAGTAAGCCAGTGAACTTATCTTCTAACTCTTGCGGCGTTTCCACCGAACGCGCAGCGCATAAGCGTGCCAAAAGTGGATCTGCCCCTGCGGTTATTAAAGCTGTACATACAACAGAGTTCACAGAACGAATTTGAATTTTTGCAGTCATAAACCTTCACTTTAAAGTAGCCAAATAAACAGTTAGCAACTTACTAAAATCATTGATTATTATATAATATTTTTTTGAACATCCTGCTTAAGCTAGCCATCTTACACACATCAATACCAAACCAATATAAACACAGCTAACATTAATTAAAATCTATATTCTTTCAGGTAGCCTTTATAAGTGGCCTGTAAAAGCATGTCGCTTTTTCCAAAAACGCCATTGGGGCTTAGACTTCAACGTCCAAACACCACCTGCCTCTCCGTTTGTAGCCAGAGAAAACTCACTTAATTCACCTGATTTTAAAGCATGTAAAATTGGCGCAAACCAGCGTTCTTCCAGCTGCTCGAGTGTGCTTTTATACGCCCAAATATCTGCCGTATGCTGCGTCACCGCCAAGTCATCAATAAACATCACTGAATCAGCTTCTTGATGACCGTTTTCATCTAAAGCCGCCAGCCACGCAGCAAAATCATAAGCTTGATCTAGGCGCACGCTCGGATAAAACTGTGCTGCGGGGTTGTCACTTCCTAAAATAGAAGTTATTGCTTTGCCCTCCACATCGCGCCACAACCATACCCCATTAACAGCGGGCATGCCCACTGCCGCGCGCGCAGCATTTAGCGGATGGCGGTATAACCACATTTGAATTTCAGTTTGCTTTTGCAACCAAACTCCACTACCAGTGCCCTCAGCGCGGATGGTGCCATCAACTTGCCCTAACACATTCCAAATCGGCGCTGCTTGCCATTCAGGTGTTTCAGGTAGCGTTGCCAGCCATAAATCAGCACGCACCCTATAAAATTGCCAACCATCTTCATGATAAAACTCGCTTAATCCTTGGCAAAACTGCTGCGCCTCATCAGCACTTATCTGGATATCATGCCCGCTCAACACATTCATATTATGCATGCCAATTTGTTGCCAGACAGGGCTTACTAGCAATGCTGGCTGAGTTACAGACACCCCCACTTGCGCTTTTGCTAATTCAAGCAAACTGCCTGACCATAAATAATGCCCATAAAAAGTAGCAAGCGAACAAGCATTTCTCTGAAATGAACCAAATCGCAACAACTCATTCAGCGCCGGCACGCTCAATGGTGGCAATGTGCCTGCATCAGCAAAATCAAGCGATGGCAAAGCTAAAGTTAGTTTCATATTAAAGCCGTTAATTTATGTAAATAAGACATTTTACGTGGTTTTGACCACACTTGCTTATTTTAATACCCACAGTCATTAGGCGTGTGGTTTGCTTGTGTGATAAAATTAGTGTCACGTAAAAAACAGAAAAAATTGGTGTTAATCAAGACTGTAGACCCCATAATGTTCTAGATTCTGGAACAAAGCGTCTTTTTTACTTATATTTTGACGCACCAGTTAACCCTATTTTATTGAGTATCTAAATAAGCTCTTTCGCTTTCGGCGGTGCAAAACCATAACAATCAAGCACTTGCCTCTACGACAAGGATCGTATTTGTGGAACAACCTAAAACTAGTCTTTTTGGTCGCTTTTGGGATAGCAAACCCATTCGCTGGTCTTTACTAGGCATCTTATTGCCAATTTCTGGTGCCGTAACTGCTTATGCCGTTACCGAACCCCTACCAAGCGCAGAGTTATTTAAAGCCGAGCGCATTGTCGAAGAATTACCTGCCGTTTATGTAGACACTGGTACTTTTCAAGGCAGCTACTGGACTGAAGAAGTCGCTCAGAGCGGCGACAGTTTAGCTGACATTCTTGTCCGCTTGAATGTTCCAGCCGACAGCATCAAACAAATTCTTAGCCGTGCACCTATTGGTAGTGGCGTAAAGCAATTGCCTTCTGGTCAGACTGTGAGTATCCGCTTAGATTCTATGGGCGATGCTACCGACATCCAGTTTTTTAACGATGATGACAACGGTGAAAAAAATCTAGTCGCCATCGAAAAGATTAACAGTAAATGGCAAGGCTCTACCTCACAAATAGAAACTGAAACACTGCCTTCTTTACGCTCAGTCATCATCAAAACTTCTGCACGTGGCGCTTTAGCTCAAGCAGGTGTACCTGTAGAAGTACGCGAGTCTTTAAATGAGTTATTCAATAATATTGTTAGCTTAGATTCACTGAGTAACGGTGACAGCATCCGCCTATTGTATAAGAGCCTTTATTTCCGTGGTCAGGAAATGGCTACTGGTGACATTATGGCGGCAGAAATCACCAAAGCTGGGAAAACTTATCAGGCATACTATTTTGATCAAGGTGATGAGCAACTAAGCAGCTACTACGATCAAAACGGTAAAGCTTTAAAGCAAACTGGTTTCATTAACCAGCCTATACAAACTACGCGCATTTCATCACCTTATGGTGTACGCTTCCACCCAGTATTGCACACTGTACGCATGCATACTGGTATTGACTACCCCGCAGCTACTGGCACACCAATTCATGCGCCTGCCGACGGCACAGTTACATTTAAAGGTTGGAAAGGCGGCTACGGAAACACCGTAATGTTGCAGCACAGTAATGGCGCAGAAACCTTATATGCTCACATGAGTGCTTTTACTCCAGGCAATGTTGGTAGCTCAATTCGCGCTGGCTCTGTAATCGGTTATGTAGGTACTACTGGGCGCTCAACTGGCCCACATTTACATTATGAAGTACGCGTAAACGGCCAGCATGTAAACCCAGCTACCATTGCTTTACCCACACCTAAGCTGAATAATATTAATATGGCTGATTTCCGTAAACAGCAAAAAACTTCCAGCAGTACTTTAGCAGCTGTGCGTAACTTACCCGTAACGGTTGCTCAGCTGGATTAAATATTACGCAATACTTGCATCCACTAAAAAGGCTACCTGAATAATATTGATTCAGGTAGCCTTTTAATTAATGCTAATTCTAAATTTAAAACTCATGTTAACTATAAAATTTCAGTAGCATTTTCACTTTTCAAAACAGCTTAAAAATTAAGCATTGCCCTCTTGAGCCTGATGGTACATAGCTTCGAAGTTAATCGGTGACAACAATACTGGCGGGAAGCCCGCACGGCTAACTTCTGCAGACACTGTTTCACGCACATAAGGGAACAGAATATTCGGACAAGCCACTGCCAGTAATAGGTTAAGATCATCTTCTGGAATATTGACCAAACGGAAAATCCCACCTTGAGTTACTTCATTTAAAAACATATAACGGCCATCAGCCAATTTGGCTTCTACTTTTACCGTAACAGTTACTTCATAAAACTCATCTTCTAATTTTTGACTATCTGTCGCTATGCTCATTTCCACTTCTGGCTCAGTGGCTTCTAAAAAAATACGCGGAGCATGTGGCACTTCTAAAGATAAGTCTTTTACATACAGCTTTTCAATGCTGAATATCGCTTGTTCTTGTTCTTGTTCTTGCGCTTGCTTTTCGTCTTTTTTGCTCATGTCGTTTTCCTATGTGTTTAAAAAATAAAGCCGCATGGCGCGGCCAGGATGGTAACACTTATTTATTTAGCAAACTTTTTAGTTCACCACGTTGATGCATCGCATAAATATCAGTAAATCCACCTACATGAGTGGTGCCAATGAAAATTTGTGGCACGCTACGACGACCGCTTAAGCGTTGCATTTCTGCAAAATCATCTTGATTATCACTGATATTGATTTCTTGAATTTTGGTTACACCTACTGACTTTAAAAGCTGTTTCGCACGCGTGCAATACGGACAATAAGGGCCAGTGTACATTTTAACTGGTTGCATGAAGCTACTCCTAAAATATTTATACAACCAAATGGGGCTTTTATATTGAATTACAAGCTAGTTAGCATTTAATCATTCAACACGTTTTATATTCAGGTAGCTAAGAAATATTTCTAGGCTTCAAATTTGGTTTTCAACACCCATTACTGTAACTCAGCATCTTGCAATATACCCACAACCAACTTATCTAAATCAGGCAGATACATACCAGAGCGTTCACTATTGACCAGCACCACTAAAGCCAAAGGATGTTGTTGTTTGTTTTCAGGTAGCCAATAGCCAGCTAATGCACGCACATTTTTTAAAGTACCGGTTTTTAAGCGCAACGCTGTGCCAACTTGCTTAAACCGAGATTTTAATGTGCCATCAGTGCCTGCAATGGGCAAGCTGTCGATAAACGCTTGTTTAAAAGGACTTTGGTAGGTTTTCTTCAGCATTTCGCCCATCATTCGGGCACTCATTCGTTCACGGCGTGACAAGCCTGAACCATTTTCTAATACCAACGCTTCATCATCTAAACCTGCTTCTACGAGTTGCCGGCGCACCTCGGCAGTGGCATTGTATTGGGTTTGATTATTGCTAAAATGCTCACCAAGAGTCAAAAATACACTGCGAGCAATCACATTATTCGAGTTTTTATTCATGTCTGCCATTACTTCTGCCAGCGGCTTGGATCGGTTAATCGCCAACGTTACTGAACGCTCTGGCAGCTTACCCACTTTATAGCCATTTTGAATTTCTCCGCCCTTGTCTCGCCAATGGTTAATAAAACTTTTGCTGGCAAAATCCTGCATTTCCAGCATATTAATAAACATTTCTTGCCCCAAACAAGACTCGGGCAGGCTACCTGAAAACATGAGTGAACCATTTTGATATTGTGCATTCATAAAGTTTTTTAATGATGTGCATGCAGCTCGACTACTGTTTCGTATGCTTAAAGTGTTGCTCTGCTCAATGCCTGGCAAGGGTGGGTTGGTGTTCACAACTACGTCGCCCAAAATATTGCGCTCTGGTTTCGCCCACACCACTTTATAGGCCAGCATATGTGGATCAGGTTCGGTGCTAAATGCTTCCTCTGAATCACCATCAAAACCATGAGCACTGCCTTGATTGTTCCAGCGGCTGCGATCAAGCACCAATTGCCCTTTAATTTTATTAATACCACGCTCGCGCAGTTGTGCCTGCATGTCGAGTAAATCATTTTGATCAAGTACTGGATTGCCACTACCCACCCAATAAATATCGCCTTCAAGGCTACCTGAAACAACAGCTGCTGGTGATTGCCACGGCGTAACCCAGCGATAATCTGGGCCAAGCGCACGCAGTGCCGCAAAAGTGGTTACTAATTTCATGGTTGAGGCTGGATTCATCGCTGCATCAGCACGATGGCTTTCAATCACTTTGCCAGTGGTCAAATTTTGCACATAAACCGACACTTCATTAGGTTGCATTCGGCCAAAATTTAAGGCCATTACAGACTGTGCACTAAAAATTAAAACGGAACACAAAGCAATACGATGTAACATTTCAGGTAGCCTTTTTTTAAATATCAACAAGACGCTTAATCATCTTCATAATGCAGCAATATATACTGCTAGAAGCCATGCTTTTTAAGCGCCTATTATTTTAATACTTGTGCTCACGACAGCTTATTCAACTGAGTGAGGCATCAACACTATAGGGGCTGGCTAATTACATATTTTGCGGATCAATATCCACCGACCATCTAATTTTATGGTCACGATACTGTTGCAATATTTGCACCCACACACTCACTACATGATGCAAATCACGGCGAGATGTGGTTTCGATAAACAACTGCGCACGCTCACGTTCTGCCAAACGCGCCATTAGCATTGGCGCAGGGCCCAATTGTGAAACATGTTCAGGTAGCCTCGCCTCCATTACCGCTTTAATGTCATTCAAAAACTGCATTGCATCAGCACTGTTCATCGCATCGGCGCGTATCGCTGCCTGAAAGCCAAACGGCGGCATTTGAAACAGCTCACGCTCTTGCAATTCATGTGTGGCGAAGGCACTAAAATCTTGAGCTTTAAGCGCTGAAAACACTGCATGATCTGGTAATTGCGTTTGAATCAGCACTTGCCCAGGTGTTTCTGCGCGGCCAGCGCGGCCTGATACCTGCATCAACTCAGCAAACAAATGTTCGGGGGCGCGAAAATCAGCACTGTATAACGCGCCATCTGCATTGAGCACAATCACCAGATTCAAGCGGGCAAAATCATGGCCTTTGGCCAGCATTTGCGTGCCCACCAAAACATCAATTTCCTGCGCACTAATGCGTTGATATAGCTCAGCCCAATCATTTTTATGTGCAGTGCTGTCGCGATCAACCCGTACCACTGCTGCTTTTGGCAATATTTTTCGCAACGTTTCTTCGACTCGCTGCGTGCCTTGCCCAACCGCGGTGAGATCTTGGTTGCCACATTCTGGGCAGCCTTTAGGCACATGTACGCGCCAATCGCAATGATGACAACGCAGTTGCCGCGCACGTTGATGCAAGACCATTTTCGCAGAACAACGCGGGCAGCCAAAGGTATGACCGCAGTCGCTACAAAACAGCGCTGGCGCAAAACCACGGCGGTTAAGATACACCAGCGACATACCGCCTTGCACATGATTGTCTTGTAATAATTTTAACGCTTGAGGTGAAAAGCCATTCTCTAACGGCAGGCGGCGCACATCTAAAATATGGATATTAGGCAACTGCGCAACAATATGGGCACGCTTGCTTAGCGATAGTAACTGATATGCGTCGCTGTGCGCTTTGTGCCAACTTTCTAAGCTAGGCGTGGCGCTGCCCAATACAATTGGACACGCAGCCTGTTGCGCGCGCCATACCGCCAAATCACGCGCTTGATAGCGCAGCTCGTTGTCTTGCTTAAATGAGCCATCGTGTTCTTCATCTACAACAATTAATCCCAGATTGGGTAATGGCGTAAACACCGCCAGCCGCGTACCAATTACCAGCTTCGCTTGCAGAAGCTTGGCGCGCAGATAATCTTGTGTGCGCTGGCCAGCCGCCATTTGGCTGTGTAATACCGCTGTTGGTACTTCAGCAAAACGTTCAGAGATGCGCGTTAACAATTGTGGCGTTAAATTGATTTCTGGCAACAAAAACAACACTTGCTGGCCAGCAGCCAACACCTTAGCAATTACATCAAAATACACTTCGGTTTTACCACTGCCGGTGATGCCATAGAGTAAAAATGGTTGAAACTGGCCTAAGGATTCCTGAATCTGTTGCGAAGCAGCGTTTTGCTCTGTATTCAAGGTGTGTAACGATGGCGCCAATATCGGCGTAACCGCAGCTTGAGCGTTAACCCAACCGCGTTCAGCCCATTCAGCCAACAACTTAGGAGCTTGGTTGTTTAAACTTTTCAGGTAGCCTAAAGCATGGCTACCTGAAGCCAATGCTTGCCATAATATATGTTGTTTATGATAACGCTCAGGTGGCGCTTGTTGCTCGCGTCCAGTTTGATTTAACGAGTAAAATAACGGTGCCTGCGGCAATGACACTGTTTTGGGTGTTTTCAGACCATGTGGCAACGCGGCATAAACGGCTTGCCCAATCGGATAATGGTAATAACGAGCGGTAAATGTCAGCAACTGCCGCCACATTTCAGAAAAAGGCTCTTCATCGTCAAACACAGTGGTCACAGGCAAAATTTTAGCAGGATCATAATCGGGTGTAATGTCGCTATTCCAAACAATGCCCACTACCGATTTACCACGAAACGGCACCACTACGCGCGCACCAGCAGGCAAAGGCTTAGGATGCATATATGTGAGTAAACCGAGGGGAACGTTAAGGGCAATTTGGTGATAAATCATGGTGGCTATTATAGCGGTTTTGGCTGAGCATCGTTTGGCTTTAGCTATTAGTTGGTTCAAATCATATGACATATAAAAGGCTACCTGAAATGTTTCAGGTAGCCTTTTACGTTATTAAAACTAAAGCATAGTATTAGTTGTTTACTTTATGTATTGCATGGTTTTTAGAACTTAAAACCTTGCTGTAATAAAATTTTAAGCTGATATTTTGGGCGCAGAATGCATTTACACGCCCGTTTCTTTTACACAAAAAGCATAACAAACCCCATTAGCGTTACCGATAATGGGGGTTTGTAAAGCAATTAATTATTACTCTATCATGTTAATTTACAGCTGTTTGGTACAGAAATAGAAATCAACGCAATCGTATTCACCTGATTTCACACGCTCATCCGCACCAGCCGCAGTTGCCAAAGGTGGCACAATCACTTTATCACCTGGCTGCCAGCCTTCTGGAGTTGCCACTTTGTGCTCATCGCTGGTTTGCATTGCATCAAGCATACGCAAAAACTCAGGAATCGAACGACCATTGCTCATTGGATAGTAAACCATGGCACGCAAAATGCCATTTGGGTCAATCATAAACGTGGCGCGTACTGCCGAAGTGTCGGCTGCACCTGGGTGGATCATGCCATAAGCGCGAGCAACGTCCATTTTTAAGTCGGCAATAATCGGGAATGGAATCTCAACGCCAAATTTCTCTTTGATATTGCGCATCCAAGCAATATGCGAGTGATGGCTATCAATAGATAAACCCAATAACTCACAGTTACGCTTGTTGAATTCTGGCGCATGCTTGGCAAAAGCAATAAATTCTGTAGTACATACCGGCGTAAAGTCAGCAGGATGTGAAAACAACACTAACCACTTGCCTTTATAATCATCTAAACATTTTTCACCATCAGTAGTTGGTGCTTTAAAATCTGGTGCACGTTCATTTAAACGTGGTAAACCGTGAACAACATTATCAGTAGCTTGCATATTTTTCTCCATAAAGATTGCTGATGTAAGTGAGATACAATATAGCACGCTCAATCTTTAATAAATCATTATATATTGATTGGACTGATAGCCTTTCTCTATTCATGTATTTATGAAACGAATTAAAATTCCTTAGTTATTTCTCTTTCTGCTTTATTTCAAAAGCCCATATTAGCAAGTTGGCGACGTTTCACCATTATCAAACATCAATGTATTTTCTGGCCAACGCAAAGCCGCCAAACGAAAATGTGAATCAGCAACTGGCACACTATTTTTACGATCACGCCAG
Source organism: uncultured Neisseria sp. (assembly GCA_964563885.1). Lineage (GTDB taxonomy): Bacteria > Pseudomonadota > Gammaproteobacteria > Burkholderiales > Neisseriaceae > CAZLYX01. Next base: position 9,958 of record CAZLYX010000051.1, read on the forward strand.
CGCGCGCCCACAGAATAATCAATACAAAACACATTATGCACAGCACCATGCCAAGCATTATTTTGCTCAGGCATTAAATTTTCGCGCTGCGGATTATTTTCTTTGCGATACCAATGACGCCAATAATGACCAATCACCACCGGCACGCTGTCTGTATAGTTGTCCCACCAAGCAAAACGCTCGGAAAACCGCCAACGCCCACTCGCATAAAACGGTGTATCTGCCATCACCTCTACGCCACTTGTCAACGCACGAAATGGATGAAAATAGCTGCGCATTAATTCATATTCTGCCGTTGCCAGCATAGGCGGTGGTAGCTCTAAAGGGTTTCCTATGGCTTCATCGTAAGCTATTTTCTCGTGCTGATAATCTGCATACCACGCTGCGTTAGCCAATGTTGCATTGAGCTCATTATCCCAATTACGATATTGCGTTACCAAATTGCCGTCCGCAGCTTCGATGCGCTCAATTTGCTCGGGCAGCCATGCCGCATGCACAATGCGGATATCATCACGTTGCAACACTAACGGCTGTTTGGCCAACCAATGCTCTAGCTCCTCTTTGCCTTGCTCGGGCATGTTATTCCAAGGTGCATACATGACACCATCTTTTTGTGCGCGCTCTTCAAAAAACCAGCCCGAACCATCTTTGGGATCATGCGCCAATAAATTTAACTCATGATTACCCAACACCATATACGCATAACCTGCATCATAAGCTTGCTTAAACCAAGCCAGCACGGCTGGGCTATTTTGACCACGGTCGCACAAATCGCCCACAAACACCAAATAGCGACCTTGAGGATGAAAGCCATTGGCTTGGTAGCCTAGATGGTATAACAACGATTGCAAAGCTTCTAACTCGCCATGCACATCGCCAACGATATCCAGCGGCACAGAGTCTGGTAAGTTCTGACAAGGTTGAAAAGCCATATTTTTTATATTCCTCAATAATTAATACTTAATAACAAATTGAAATATTAACATTAATTCAAATGATAATAAATTAAATTAATAACTAACGAATGATTAATAGTTAAATCACTTAAACATACTGTCTATTTAGTGCTGTCGTTTATGCAAAGTGCAGTAGTATTTAAAATAGCAGTAATAAGTTAGAGTATTACTTTGTGGATATTGATTGATTAACCATCGACTTTAATATGCAGCGTTTCTAGCTAAATATGATTAGTGTGAATTAAAGCTAAAAAGGCTACCTGAAAGTTTGATTCAGGTAGCCTTTTAAATTCATCATCAACGTTGATTAAGCAGCCATGCCAGCAAACGCGCTCCCACATGATGGGTTCTAATCCTGCTAACCAACATAATCAACCTACATTACCCGCTGGTTGCTAACGTCATACTCAGCTCAAACTATGCGTTAAATATTGTAAACTTACCTTTACAAGAAATACTTAGCCAGCTTTATTGAGCCAA
>CAZLYX010000052.1:0-11381 GCA_964563885.1 uncultured Neisseria sp.
CTTTGCAATACAAACATTTAACGTTAGCATGACAAAGGATACTGTTGAGGTGAAGAGTGGGCATGATAACTGATTCAGGCAAGGCTTGCCATACGCCATTTTGACAGGATTACAATATATTCTTATACACATTCTTCAGGTAGCCTTTAGAAAGATTTTTCGTGAAATAGTTTGAAATTGTATCTACTTAAGTTTTTGTTATTTATAATGATTATTTTGTTTTGCGTAATGAGTTGTTAGGATTCTGGATGTTGTTTTTAAGTGCGTGTCACTTATACAATTTTATCCCCAAACTTATCCACAGTTAGGATTAGTATTATTGCTTAGTTGTAAGCATGTTGAGTGGTTGTAGCATATTAAATGCTTGCGAACTCATAAATCTGTTAGGAACAATACTCAAATGAGTATTTTTATTATTTTAATTAAAAAAAAGGCTACCTGAAAAGTTTCAGGTAGCCTTCATTGAATGAATATAACGGCTTAGCTTTGTTCTGCTTGCAGACGTGCTTCGGCTCCGCTTATGTCTACACCTGCTGCGGTGGCGGCAGCGATAATTTCAGCCACTGGTCGGCCTTGTTTGGCTTGGCCAAAACCCCAAAGTAGGGCGCAGCGAGTGCCAGTGCGGCAGTATGTGAGCACGGGTTGTTCAGCATCGGCAAGGAGTTGTTCAAGCTTGGCACCATCGGCAGCGGTAATGGCAGGTGCGGTAACGGCTTGCAGCACAATGTTTTGAATGCCAGCATCGGCAAGCCATTGTTGTACTGTGGCAAAGGTGGGCTGGCCTGGCTCTTCTTGATCTGGACGATTGCAGATAACGGTGCGGATGCCTAATTTGGTGATTTGGGCGATATCTTCCGCATCATTAATTTGTGTGCCGATGAACAGTTGATCAGCTAAGGGTTGAATAATCATATTAAATATTCCTAGAGGTAGGGTGGTAGAGCTGCGGGTTAAACAAACTTTATAAAAATAAATGCTTATAACGCAAAATAGGCTACCTGAAAAAACTAAGGCGTATGCAACCAATTTTGCAATAAAGCAGGATTGGTAATATGCAAACAAGCATTGTCAGCACGCGCGTATTGAACCATTAATATGGTTTCATGCAATACACCGTGGCGGAAATAGTGAATATTTACTTGCTCACCTGCTGTTAAGCGCGACCATTGTTGATTAAAGTCAGAACAACAAAAACCATTTATGGCAATCACACGATCTTGTGCGCTCAAGCCAGCTTGTTCAGCACTGCCATGGTTGAAAACGTGGCTTATCGTGATGTGATCGCTATTTTGTTTAAAACGTGCACCAAAATCAGTAGCGGTAACAATGGCTAAAGGTGCAGTTTCACTAAACGCTCCGCCTGTAGAGCGCGAGCTAGCCTGCCATGTTAAACCAATACCCGCAGAGGCAAGACAAGCTTGTAAGGGCAAAGGCTCGGTGCTGTGGAGCGCACGTTGGAAAAAATCATTTAAATCTAAACCGGTAAGCGTTTGTGCATGTTGTTGCCATTGGCTTTCAGGTAGCCCTTGGCGGTGCGCGCACCAATCACTATATAAGGACTGCATAATGTGGTCTAGGTTAAAGCGGCCTTGGGTTTCGCTGCGTATGTATAAATCTAAACACAAAGCCATCAGCGCACCTTGTTGGTAATAGCTCACTAAAGCGTTAGGGCTATTTTCGTTTTGTTTATAGAATTTAGTCCAAGCAGTGAAACTAGACTCGGCTAATGTTTGAACATTTCGGCCTTCGGTTTGATGTACCTTGCTGATGTTTTGCGCTAATAGTTTCAGGTAGCCTTCGGCATCGAGCACACCGCTGCGCACAAGCATTAAATCGTCATAATAAGAAGTAATGCCTTCAAATGCCCACAATTGCTCAGTGTAACTTTCTTCATCTAAATGATAAGGCGTGAACGCTGCAGGCTTAATCGATTTTACATTCCAAGCATGAAAGTATTCATGGCTGAATAAACCCAATAATTGCAGGTAGCTTTCGTCTAGTTTATTGGAATTTAAAGCGGGCAAGCTATTGCGATCGGCCAGTAGCGCTGTGCTGCTAATGTGTTCCAAGCCACCGTAAATATTGTCGCCAACATGCAGTAAAAACAAATATTCGCTAAAAGGAGCTGGCGATGGAAACATGGCCAGCTGTGTAGTACAGATTTTTTGAATATCGTTAACCAAGCGCTCACGATCAAAATCGGCATATTCACCACTCAGCACAATTTTATGAGGTATACCGCCAGCATTGAAATGCAATGTTTCAATTAATCCTAGCTCAAAAGGATGGTCAATCAATTCTGCATAAGAGGCTGCCTGAAAGATATCATTTTGTGTAGAGCGAGGTAGGGTGGTAGCAATGTGCCAATCAGCGGGAAGCTCACTTAAGCTAACAGTGTGTATGTGATTTTCAGCTTGATGCAATTTTAAGAATAGACATGCGCCATCAAAAAAACCGCGTGTTTGATCTAAATAAGCGCCGCGTACAGATAAATCAAACGCATAAACCAAATATTCAACTTGCCATTCACCGCTTTTTGCTTCGGTTTGCCAGGTGTTTTTATTAATTTGGCTTAGAGGTGCTGTTTGGCCGTTGCAGTGGGCGTTGATGGAAACAATATGGCGTGCAAACTCACGAATCATATAGCTACCCGGAACCCAGTTTGGTAAGCTTAAAGTCGATGAGTTATTGGTTGCTTGTTGAAAAGTAAGGGTCATATGCCAGAGGTGTTTTTTAAAGCTATATGGCTTAATGTGATATTGCAGCATGAGAGAGGCTTTGTTTGTTAAGATGGGTTTACAATCTCACCGCTTGTTGATTTTAGTCAAGTAGAGGTGACGCTAAAGCCTATATTCTAACAAAATCCGATTATTGGCAACTTGTTAGCATAGTAAAAATTGCAGTTTTCGGCATTATTGGCTTGGTAGCAGGAGGTGTTTTGATTTAGAATACTGCTGTTAAGTTGCCGTAAGGTTGTACAGCTGTATAACATGCGGTGTTAAATTAAGAAAAATCGGGTATATTTTATGGTCGTTGTTAAGCGACCATAAGCGAAGCCGATACAGATGTTATTGCCATTTTATGGAGAAGAGCCCTTATGGAAACGCAAACTTATAACTACAAAGTGGTGCGGCAGTTCGCAATCATGACTGTAGTTTGGGGTATTGTAGGTATGCTGGTTGGTGTCATTATTGCCGCCCAGCTGTTTGCACCTGCGCTTGACCTCACTAATATCGGTCCGTGGTTTCACTTCGGTCGACTACGTCCGCTGCATACTAATGCGGTGATTTTCGCTTTCGGAGGTTCGGGTTTGTTCGCCACTTCATATTATGTAGTGCAACGCACCTGTAACGTTCGTTTGATTAGCGATAAACTTGCAGCCTTCACCTTTTGGGGTTGGCAAACAGTTATTGTTTCCGCGGTGATTTTGCTGCCTATGGGTTTTACCCAAAGTAGAGAATACGCCGAGTTGCCATGGCCTGTTGATATTCTAATAGCTATTATATGGGTTGTTTATGCTTATGTATTCTTCGGTACCATTGCCAAGCGTAAGCAAAAACATATTTATGTGGCTAACTGGTTCTATGGTGCGTATATCTTAGCAATTGCTTTGTTACACATCGTTAACAACCTTCAAGTTCCTGCTGGTTGGTTCCATTCTTATTCACTATATTCTGGTGCCATTGATGCCATGGTGCAATGGTGGTACGGACATAATGCAGTAGGCTTTTTCTTGACCGCAGCTTTCTTGGGTATGATGTACTACTTTGTACCCAAACAAGCTGGTCGTCCTGTTTACTCATACCGTTTGTCTGTAGTTCACTTTTGGGCATTAATCTTTACCTATATGTGGGCAGGCTCTCATCATTTACACTACACCGCATTGCCAGATTGGACTCAATCATTGGCTATGGTGTTATCGCTGATTTTATTCGCACCAAGCTGGGGCGGTATGATTAACGGTATTATGACCTTATCTGGTGCATGGCATAAGCTACGGACAGACCCGATTTTAAAATTCTTAGTGGTGTCTCTGTCTTTCTATGGCATGTCAACCTTCGAAGGTCCGATGATGTCTATCAAAACGGTTAACGCTTTGAGTCACTATACTGACTGGACTGTAGGTCACGTGCATTCAGGTGCTTTAGGCTGGGTAGGTTTCATTACTATCGGTTCTATCTACTATCTGATTCCACGTTTATGGGGTAAACAAGAAATGCATAGCATCAAGCTGATCGAAGCGCATTTCTGGATTGCAACAATTGGTGTTGTTTTGTATATCTCTTCAATGTGGATTTCTGGTGTGATGCAAGGCCTGATGTGGGGCGCTTTGAATGATGATGGTACTTTAACGTATTCATTTGTTGAGTCTGTTAAAGCCAGTATGCCCTTCTATATGATTCGCTTTGCTGGTGGTTTACTGTATCTCACAGGCATGCTGATTATGGGCTACAACGTATACCGTACTATTGTTGATGGGACTCCTGTGGATGCTGAAATTCCGGCTATTGCACAAGCTGAGCACCACTAAAATAAGAAAGATAGGCTACTTAAATGAAATTACAACAATTAGCTGAAGAAAAAGTCGGCTTTCTGATTGTGTTTACCTTTTTAGTGATTAGCGTCGGCTTGTTTATTGAAATTGTGCCGCTGTTCTTTACTAAATCGGTTACACAGCCAGCACCTGGTGTTAAACCTTATAATGCTTTGCAAGTTGCTGGGCGTGACGTCTATGTTCGTGAAGGCTGCTATAACTGCCACTCACAAATGATTCGCCCATTCCGTGCTGAGACCGAACGTTATGGACACTATTCTGTGGGAGGTGAGTCAGTTTATGATCGTCCATTCCAATGGGGTTCGAAGCGTACTGGTCCAGATTTAGCTCGTGTTGGTGGTCGTTATTCAGACGAATGGCATCGTATTCATTTGCTCAATCCGCGTGATGTAGTACCAGAATCTAACATGCCTTCGTTCCCTTGGTTGGCACGTAACAAAGTTGATCCTGAAAATGTGGTGTATCGTATGCGGGCATTGCGTTCAATCGGCACACCTTATAGTGATGAAGAACTGAAGCAAGCTCCTGAGATGCTAACGAATAAATCTGAATTAGATGCTTTGATTGCTTATCTGCAAGGATTAGGTCTAGCATTGAAAAACGTAAGGTAAAAAATCATGGACTTGACTTGGGCGCGTAGCCTTTCCACAGTATTGGTTTTCATCAGCTTTATGCTAATTCTGCTGGTGGCATATAATCGTAAGTCTAAAAAAGGCTACGAAGATATCGCACAAAGCTTAATTGATGATGACGATATTCCGCATGAAGACGACGCGTCAAGTCGCGTTTCCCGTGATAACGGAGCTAAATAATGAACACAACTTCACAATTTACTAGTAGTTTCTGGCACTATTACATTTCAATTATTGTCATACTTAGCTTTATTGGTTTGACATGGTTGTTGTTGTCTCAAAACAAAACCAAGGCTCCACCTAAAGGCGAAGAAACCGAAACCATGGGGCATTCTTGGGATGGCATCGAAGAATATAATAACCCCTTGCCGCGTTGGTGGTTTTTTATGTTCGTAGGTACTATGATTTTTGGTGTGGGTTATTTCATACTGTACCCAGGAATGGGTGACTATAAAGGCTTGCTAGGCTGGACGAGTCAAAATCAATATGAAAAAGAAATTGCCGCAGCTGATGAAAAATACAAACCTATTTATGCTAAGTTTGCGAATATGCCGGTTGAGCAAGTTGCTAAAGACCCTCAAGCGCAACGTATTGGTAAAAACTTATATGACACGTATTGTATTCAATGTCATGGTTCTGATGCTAAAGGTGCAAAAGGTTTCCCAAATTTAACTGATCATGATTGGTTATGGGGTGGAGAACCTAAGCAAATTTCTGAAACCATCAAAAATGGTCGTATTGGTGTGATGGTGCCATGGGGCCCAGCATTGGGTGAAGAGCGTGTTAAAGACGTAGCAAACTATGTAATGTCTTTATCGGGCAAAACCAATGACGAAGAGCGTTCTGCACGTGGTAAATCACTCTTCATGGGTCCGCCTGCAAACTGTTTCACTTGTCATGGTGAACAAGGAAAAGGCGTGTTAGGTTTAGGACCAAACTTAACCGATGATGTTTGGTTGTGGGGCGGTAGTGAGAAAAGCATCATAGAGACCATTACCAATGGACGTCATAACCAAATGCCAGCATGGGATAATTTCTTAGATAAAGATAAGATGCATATCATGACAGCATATGTTTGGGGCTTGAGTAATAACAAAGGTAATGCTGCACCTATACCTGTTGCTGACACTGCTGCAGCATCTGTTCCAGCGCCCGTTAATGCGGTTGATGAAGCAAGTGTAAGTTTTGAAAAAGGTATTGCTAAGTTCTATTTTGCTACAGCTAAAAGTGATGTTGCTACAGGCGCAGATGTGGTAACTACTGACTTACTTAAAGCAGGTAAAGACGGTAAGAAGCTGGTGATCAGTGGCTTTGCTGATAGTACTGGTAATGTTGAAGCCAATGCTGAGTTGTCTAAAAAACGTGCTGAAGCAGTACAAGCATTTTTAGTTGCTCAGGGTGTAGATATTAAAAATATCGAACTGCGTAAACCTGAAAGCAGCACTGGTGCTGTTGGTGATAGCGCTGAAGGTCGTCGTGTTGAAGTGAAGATTGAAGGTTAATTCTTTGCCTCTTCAAATTAAAACCGCTTCTTAACCGAAGCGGTTTTTTATTCTTTAAAAATTCAGTAAACATCAAAAATGATAACTTCAAAAACTCAAGAATGATGTTTAAATTAGACAAAAATTCTAGCTTTGTAAGGTAAACAGATTTGTAAGGTAATAGGCGCTGCGATAAATTTACATTTTATGTAAGTTGATAGTTAGATAATACCTATATGAGCTTGTTGATGTAATACGGAAATTGACACAAAGGCTACCTGAAAAGAAAAACTCAGGTAGCCTTTTGTTATTAAAATGACTTAGCAGGTTTAATATGTTGGTTATATTGTGAGTGAGATAAAGATGCACCACAGAAATTTTTTGCAGCTATGTTATGATGAAGATATTGATGCAAAACGATGGATATTAGTTAATAAAGGATAAATTTTGAGCCCTAAAGCAAGTGTTTTTCATGTGGATAAAAGCTTGGAAAAGCCTGAGCGGGTTATGTTGGTGGGCGTGATGTTGAGTGTGGATTATGCTGGAACCAATGAGTTACGTGAACAAGCTTTTCAGGCAAACTTAGCCGAAGCGACTGAATTAGTGCGTGCTACAGGCGGAGAGTTAGTGACCACAGAAACCGCAAAACGTGATCGTGCGCATTCGGCTGTGTTTGTGGGTACTGGTAAGGCTGAAGAATTAGCTGAAACTGTGATAGCAAATGAAGTTGATTTGGTGGTCTTTAATCATGAGCTAACACCAACTCAAGAGCGCAACTTAGAACGTGTTTTGCAATGTAGGGTATTGGATAGAGTAGGCTTGATTTTGGCTATTTTTGCGCAAAGAGCACAATCACAAGAAGGTAAATTACAAGTTGAGCTGGCACAGTTAAATCATTTGAGCGGACGCTTAGTGCGGGGCTATGGCCATTTAAAAAGCCAGCGCGGTGGCATTGGCTTGAAAGGCCCAGGTGAGACCCAGCTCGAAACTGATCGCCGTTTAATTGGTAATAAAATTACCATGCTTAAGAAGCAGCTGCAAAGTGTCGAGAAGCAGCGTGCCACGCGTCGCAAGTCGCGCATGTCAGGGCATATCAAAACATTTGCAATTGTTGGTTATACCAATACCGGAAAATCAAGCTTGTTTAACCGGCTCACCAAAGCAGATGTGCTGGCGAAAGATCAGTTGTTTGCAACTTTAGACACCACTGCTCGCCGCCTGTATTTGTCTGACCAAGCCAGTATTATTTTAACGGACACAGTAGGTTTTGTACGTGATTTACCGCATAAACTGGTTTCTGCTTTTTCTGCTACCTTGGAAGAAACAGCTTTAGCTGATTTATTATTACATGTAGTCGATAGCAGTCACCCTGATTATGAGCGGCAAATTGAAGATGTTAATACTGTATTAGCGGAAATAGGTGCAGATAAAGTACCACAATTATTGGTTTATAATAAAATCGACTTATTACCATCAGGTGAGCGTGAACCTGGGTTGTTGTGCAATGCTGAGGGACGGGCACTTGCAGCTAATATTTCTGTGCAAGAAAGTTTGGGTTTGGATGATTTGCGCAAAGCACTAATTGATTATGCGCTCGACTTGCCTAGCACTGTTGTGAATGCAGATAATATTTAATTTACTGAGGCTACCTGAAAGTATCCGCTGATAAATTTACATATTGTTGATGCTCAACTGTTGTCAAATATAGGAGAGAAACATGTTGAATAAACCTACCTTTTGGGTCGCCATCACTTGTTTGCTTTTGGCTGCTTGTGCCACTACGCCAGAACAGAAGGCAAAGCGAGAAGCTGAGCAAAAGCTTGCAGAGCAGCAGTTGCAAGTTAACTTGGCAGCGCAGTGTGACCCTGAAACCGCAACATTGATGCAGCAACAGTTTAATCCTAAACCAGACAGCAGTGAAGCCGAGCAAAAAGAATTTCGCTTGCGTTATGTAGATAAAGTGGCTGAGCCGATGTTTCAGGCCTGCTACAAAATGGCGTGGCAAAACTATATTTCACAGCGTCGCTTAGAGCGTTTGGAATATTACTATGACCGCCAAGATTTATACGATCATATGTATCGACCTTATGGTCGGTGGTGGTAAAACACTGAGGCTACCTGAAAGTATTGTTTATTAATTAAGGGGAAAACGAATGACGCGATTGTGGCTAGCTGTACTGTTGTGTATGGTTTATGGCGTTTCGTTCGCACGCGGCGAGCCTGAAGAAGACACATTTTTATGGCGAGTGAGTAAAAATGGGCCTACTTCGTATTTATTGGGTACCGTGCACGTTGGCCCAGTAAATGGCAAGCTACCTGAACAGTATGTAGAGCTGATTAAACAGGTTGATCGCGTGGTAGTGGAATCCAACAGTGATGAGACTGAATCGCCAGATTATCTTCAAGACTTGGCAACCATGAACGATATGATGTATGAAACCAACCCGCTGCATAAAACCATCGGTGATGTTCGTATTGTTTTAATCAACCGTGCATTAAAGCAAGGCGAAGAGCCACTACAAATAGATCGGAATACCCGCATGCAGCCATGGGCGGTGTGGGCAATGCTGGAATCCATGTACAGCCCTAAAGGTTATTCATACCAATATGGTATAGATAACCTGTTGATACAAGAAGCAAAAAAGCAGAGTAAGCAAGTTGTGGCACTGGAGCGGCTAGAGGGTATGCGTTATATGGAAAGTGTGCCTGAAGATAAAGTCATTCGGCGTTTAGATAAAATGATTGCACATCATAAAGCGATTTTACAAGAAGAAATAGAATTGGTGACGCAATACCAACGGCAAGAAGCCAAGCAAATTTGGGCTGATATAAATAACCCCGTTAAGCAAATGCGCTATGTTAGTAAAAAAGACCAAGCTTATTGGAATGACTTTTTATTTGACCGCTTGCTGACTGAGCGTAATCAAACTTGGCTGAATAAATTGGTGACCATATTGCCGCAAAAGCCAGCTTTAGTGGCGGTGGGCTCTGCGCATTTATTTGGTGAACAAGGGTTGATTCTAAGGTTGCGCCAAATAGGCTATAAGGTTGAACCTATCTTGTTGAATTCCAAACAAAAAGAAGTAAAATCTGTGGCAGTAAATTGACCAGCCTAGCTAATAAGTGGATAATCCTGCACATTAAATCAAACAATTCTTCAGGTAGCCCAATCATTGAGGCTACCTGAAAACATTATTTAACTATAAGAATGAGCACACATGAAATCACCAGAACTTCTCTTGCCTGCTGGCGGCCTCGAGCGCATGCGCGCCGCTTTTGATTATGGCGCTGATGCTGTTTATGCCGGCTCGCCGCGCTACTCACTGCGCGCGCGCAATAATGAATTTGCTAAAATAGACGTGCTAGAAACGGGCATTCGTGAAGCACACGAGCGGCGCAAAAAATTCTTTTTAACCGTTAATACACTGCCTCACAACAGTAAGCTCAAAACCTTTATGAGTGACATGGAGCCGCTGATCGAAATGAAGCCTGATGCGCTTATTATGGCAGACCCAGGCTTGATTATGAACGTGCGCGAACGTTGGCCAGAGATGCCCATACATCTATCGGTACAAGCCAACACCACCAACTATTGGGGCGTAAAATTTTGGCAAAAAATGGGTGTTGAACGCATTATCTTGTCGCGTGAATTATCCATTGAAGAAATTGCCGAAATTCGTCAAGAATGCCCAGATATTGAAATAGAAGTGTTTGTTCATGGTGCTTTGTGCATTGCTTACTCTGGCCGCTGCTTACTGTCTGGCTATTTTAATCATCGTGACCCCAACCAAGGTACGTGCACCAACGCTTGCCGCTGGGATTATAAAGTACACGAAGCAGGTGATAGCGATGCGGGAGATGCGCAGTTGTTGAGCGGTTTCAATTTTAACCAAGCACAAGAAGAAGCCAATTTCGCATTTGAAGGCATTAATGGACAAGTGCGCCATCCAGCAGCGGATAAAGTGTTTTTAATTGAAGAAGCTAATCGTCCAGGCGAGCTGATGCCGATTATGGAAGATGAACACGGCACGTATATCATGAATTCAAAAGATTTACGTGCCATCGAGCAAGTGGCAAAACTGGTTGAAATTGGTGTTGATTCTTTGAAAATTGAAGGTCGTACCAAATCAGTTTACTACGTTGCACGCGTGGCACAATCTTATCGTAAAGCAGTTGACGATGCTGTAGCTGGGCGCTCATTTGACTTTAGTTTGTTGTCAGAATTGGAAGGGTTAGCCAATCGTGGTTACACACCGGGCTTTTTAGAGCGTCACCAAACTAAAGATTACCAAAACTATTTGAGCGGACATTCTTTAGCCAAACAAAGCCAATTTGTTGGTCAAGTAACCGAGATCGATAATGAAGGTTGGGCGACGATTGAAGTCAAAAATAAATTTTCGGTGGGTGATACGTTAGAAATTATTCATCCGAATGGTAATCAAACCGTTATATTAGGTGAGATGACGCGTAAAGGCGAAGTAGTTGATGTGGCACCAGGTAATGGCATTCAAGTAAAAATTCCACATATGGTGGGTAAAGAAAAAGCACTGGTGGCAAGAGTGATGAATCCTTAATCACTCAATTAGAATTTATTTAAAAGGCTACCTGAAAAATTTCAGGTAGCCTTTATTATTTTAATTTTATGTTTTACTTAAATACTTGATATCTATTTTGTTAAAAAACACTCTAAGACATTTAAAGACTCGCAAAGTG
>CAZLYX010000053.1:0-11331 GCA_964563885.1 uncultured Neisseria sp.
GCGGATAAAATAAATCTTCAAATTCTTCTTCTTCGCTGTGCGCAAACCAATCGGTTGGCACCACATCTAATGCATACAGATACGCATTACACCAAGTAAAAAAATCAATGTCGCCGTTATCTTCATGATAAAACCATAAGTCAGGCAGCTTACCGCCTTCCATTTCTTGGCGCATATCTGCCATCATCGCCAAAGCTAGCTGTTCTGCTTCTGCACGTTCGCTGTCGCTAAACAAGCTTTCATCGCCCAATATTTCAGGTAGCCAATCGCTTACTTCCAGCTCATCTGGGCCAGACAATAATGCCAACATAAACGCCTGTGCTTCATCGGTACGCATAGTGCGACTGCTTTCAGCTTTGGCGTCTAACAGCTCAATCAAGCGCTCTTGTGCCAGTTCGTCAAATTGCTGCATATGGGTTTCCTTTTGATGGAATAATCGTTTTCAGGTAGCCTCAAGGGCAGATTTATAATAAGCGTTGCCGCATTTGTTCAAACAAACACACAGTGGCGGCCATGGCCACATTTAAAGATTCAGTGGCACCCAGCATGGGGATTTTAACCGTGCCCGTAGACATTTTTTGCATAGCTTGGCTAACACCTTTGCCTTCGTTGCCAAATATCCAAGCACAAGGCGCGCTTAAATCAAGCTGATATAAATCATGATTATTGATTTCACTCAACGCAGTTGCCCACACAGGTTGTTGATAAGCTGCGTACCATCTTGTTAAATCGGCGCGGTTGCTAAATTTTAACAAAAAATGTGCGCCCATGCCTGCCCGCAAAACCTTGGGCGACCATATATCGACACAATCTGTACTTAACACCAGCTGTTGCACACCTGAAGCCGCGGCGCTGCGTAAAATGGTGCCCATATTGCCTGGGTCTTGCACCCGCTCTAATACCACGCAATCATCCCTTTTGGGCGCCTCATAATTTATCGGAATGGCAATGAGCGTCATGATATCTTCAGCATCGGTGAGACTGGTGATTTTAGACAAAGCGCTATGGTTTACCACACTTACTCGTTCAGCATCTATTCGCGCTAACAATGCTTGAATTTCTGCTTGTACCCATTTACCTTCTGGCACAAAAACGTGTAACGGTACACCTCCAGCATTTAAAAATGCATCAAGCAAATGCACGCCTTCTAACACTGTTTGCCCAAACTCACGCCGTGCTTTGGCTTGTGACAACAGTTTAGATAAATGCTTTAGCGCTTCATTTTGGTTAGACGTAATCTGCTTCATGTGATCTTTAATCTAAAATATGAGCGCATTATATCGCTAACACTCAATAAAAAACACGTGCTAATAGCATTTCAGCTAGCCTTATGGTGATTCATTAAGACTAGCTGAAATAGATTAATCCTGATAAAAGCGCCAAAAATGCGCCAGCGGGCCGTGTCCATGCCCTACCTGCCAGTGCTGACCTGCTTCAATTGCGCCTTGTAAATAGCTTTTCGCTGCGCCCACTGCTGCACTAAGATTTTGTCGCGACGGATACAAAGCTGCCACAGCAGCAGACAAAGTACAGCCCGTACCGTGAGTATTCAAAGTAGGCACGCGCGGGCTGACAAAGCACTGCGGCTCGCTATCAGCGGTCAACAGCCAATCTCGTGCTTCGCTACTGTCTACCCAATGACCGCCTTTCAACAACACTGCCAAAGCTCCTTTTTCTAACAATATCCGTCCCTGCGCCAACATTTCAGCTTCATCTTGTGCTAGCAGGCTACCTGAAAGCTGCGCCAGCTCATTTAAATTTGGCGTCACCAAATTGGCCAACGGCAACAATTCGGCACACATTACTTCTGCGGTATCTTCCAGCGCTAAGCTATCACCAGAAGTGGCCACCAAAACAGGATCAAGCACCATAAACGGCACTTCAAAACGACGTAAAACGGCGGCTACTGTGCGAATGCTTTCTGCATCTGGCAGCATGCCAATTTTCACCGCATCAATACGAATATCAACCAAAACCGACTCACATTGTTGCGCGATTATCTCAGGCGGCACCACATGTACAGCTTGAACACCTTGGGTATTTTGGGCAGTCACAGCAGTAATCGCGCTGGCGCCATAAGCACCAAGCGCCGCAAATGTTTTTAAGTCGGCTTGAATACCAGCACCGCCGCCTGAATCAGAGCCAGCAATGGTTAACACACAAGGATACGGTTTGATATGGGGCATAGGTTTCTCTTTGTAATAAAACAGGACTAAATCAACTTCAAGCTACCTTAAAACAGTCATACTTTATTTATTTATCGCCACTGGCAATTGGACGCGCATCATCGCTCACCCAATCGCTCCACGAGCCAAGATACAGTTGATTGTGTTTACCCAAAGGCACGCCGACTAATTCACGTGCTAATAGGTTTGGCGTAGCGCTCACGCCGCTGCCGCAATACATTATGCTGGGCACATTATCTGCCAAGCCTAAGCGTTCACGCTGTTGTGCGGGCGACAGAAAACAGCCTTGCGCATTTAAGCCCTCTTTCCAGCTACGATTTACTGCGCCTGGAATATGGCCTGCTTTTTTATCCATTAACTCATTCTCTCCGCAAAAACGATCTGGTGAACGTGAATCAATCAGCATTACATTTTCGGCTCGCGCCGCCACTTCAGCAGCATTTACCAGCATATCATTTTGTACATTGGCGATGAATATTTGGGCTGGCAACTCTGGTTCTTCTTGAGTGAAATCACCACCTGCCGCCAAATAAGCACCCAAACCACCGTCTAACACTGCCACATCAGTATGCCCCAGCCAGCGTAATAGCCACCATGCACGCGCAGCATAAAAGCCTTGCTCAGATTGTGGATCATCATAAGCCACCACCGAAGTATTGTTATCCACACCAATGCTGCCCAGCCATTGTGCCAATACTTCTGGTTCAGGCGCTGGATGTCGACCACCCGTGCCACTTTCTTGAGCGATACTGCTTAAATGCTGCGCTAGGTCAGCAAATATCGCGCCAGGAACATGCCCAGCACGATAAGCTTCTATACCGGCTTGATTATCCGTTAGTGAAAAACGACAATCAAACAACAATACCTGTTCACGGTGTTTGAGCAACCACTCCGCAGTCACTAAAGGCTTAGGTAGAAAATCATTGGTCATTTTCGTTCCTTATTAGAATGCTTGAATTAAGGCGCTAAACGCTCTTTCACCCACACGCCATCTACTAAACGATATTGAATGCGATCATGCAAACGGCTCGGCCGCCCTTGCCAAAATTCAACCCGATCTGGAATCACCACATAGCCGCCCCAATGCGGCGGTCGTGGCACACGAAGTGGATGTTTCAAGCCTACTGATGCCGCCCGCGTCACTAAAACACTTTTATTAGCAATCACACTACTCTGCTCGCTTGCCCATGCGCCTACACGACTCGTATATGGACGGCTTTCAAAATATTCATCTGATGCCTTGCTATCCAATATTTCTACTCGTCCCTCTATACGCACTTGCCGCTCTAGCTCAGGCCAGAAAAACGTGAGCGCGGTAAATGGATGCACTGTTAGTGCAAGCCCTTTACGGCTATGGTAATTGCTGAAAAAAATAAAACCCTGCGGTGTAACTTCTTTTAATAACACCACTCGACTATTTGGTCGACTATCTTCGCCTACTGCGGCCATATTCATGGCTGTTGGTTCATTGACTTCTGAATGAATCGCTTCATTTAACCATTGTTCAAATTGCACAATCGGATTGCTGTCACATTCTTTTTCTGAGAGTTCGCGCTTACTGTAGTCTTCACGAATATCATGCAATTCCATCATTATTCCTTCACTATATTTTGTAATCAGTACTCGAATGCAAGCATGCTAAAGTTAGGCTGAATTGATGTTACCAATAAACATTGTGCTAAAGCAAACCACTGCTCGCTTTGGCTTGAAAATAAATAACTATGGCTACCTGAAAAATAATATATTGTTTAAAAATTAATGATGTTTTCTGTGCAGCCAAAACTATCGCCATCAGTAGCAATAAATATCAACGGTTTTGTTGACGATATTTCTCCTTAACCTGACTTTAAAGTGAGCAGTCTGTTCTTTTTTAGTCCTTTTTTTGGTATAATAGCCCATTTTTGATAGCTACTTCATACTATGCAACTGAACGTCGTCGGACTCAATCATCAAACAGCACCCTTAAGCATTCGCGAGAAGCTCGCCTTTGCTGCTGCGTTGTTGCCAGATGCCGTCAGCCAGCTTGTATCAAGTCATGCCGCAAAAGAAGCAGTTATTTTATCCACTTGCAACCGTACCGAGATTTACAGCGTTGGCGATACTGAACAAATTATCCGCTGGTTGGCAGCATATCAACATCTCGACGTTGAAGAAATTCGCCCTTATCTTTATACCCTAGGTTGCAGCGATACCATTCGCCATGTCTTTCGCGTGGCTTGCGGTTTAGACAGCATGGTTTTAGGCGAGCCGCAAATTTTGGGGCAAATCAAAGATGCTGTGCGCATTGCACAAGAGCAAAATACAATCGACACTTGGCTTAATGCCTTATTCCAAAAAACATTTTCGGTAGCCAAAGAAGTGCGCAGCGGCACAGCGGTTGGCGAAAACTCGGTGTCTATGGCTGCTGCTTCAGTAAAAATGGCCGAGCAGATTTTTCCGTTGATTTCTGATCTAAATATTTTATTGATTGGTGCTGGCGAGATGATCGAACTGGTTGCAATTTACTTTGCCGCCAAGAAACCCAAACTCATCACCGTCACCAATCGTACCTTGCCGCGTGCAGAAGAGTTATGCGACAAACTTGGTGTTCATGCTGAACCAGCACTTTTAAGTGATTTGCCCAATATACTGCATCTTTATGATGTTGTGGTGTCCTCTACCGCCAGTCAATTGCCTCTGGTTGGCAAAGGCATGGTAGAAAGTGCATTAAAACAGCGTCATAATATGCCCATGTTTATGCTGGATTTGGCTGTGCCGCGCGACATTGAAGAAGAAGTGGGTAGCCTAAACGATGCTTATCTTTATACTGTAGACGACATGATGGGCATTGTTCAACAGGGTAAAGATGCTCGCCAAAAAGCAGCAGCTGGTGCCGAAGTGATGGTTGAGCAGAAAGTAGCCGAATTTCTAGAATGGCAGCAAAGCCGCCATCAAAGTGTGCCATTGATTTTGACACTGCGTGAAGATGGCGAACGCGCTAGACTTTATGTGCTTGAAAACGCTATGAAACAGCTGGCAAAAGGTACATCTCCGGAAGAAGTTTTAGAACGCTTGTCAATACAACTCACCAACAAACTATTGCATTCGCCAACCCGTACGCTTAATAAAGCGGGGGCACAAGATGCACATCTGGTTGATGCAGTAGCAAAAATTTATCATCTAAAAGAATAGTAATAAACTCTGTTGAATAAACAATACAAAAGGCTACCTGAAAGCAAATCTAATTTCTTAGAGCTTTGCCTTTCAGGTAGCCTTTTATATTTTATATATTTAATTTAGATGATTGCTGTCTGGTGCCAAAACCGTTCTATTACCATTGGTTTCAGGTGCTGAAATAATTCCATCCGCCTCCATTTGATCAATCATGCGTGCGGCACGATTGTAGCCGATGCGAAGCTGGCGCTGCACTGAAGAAATGGTTGCTTTGCGGGTGCGCACCACAATCGCCACCGCTTCATCATACAATGTATCTTCTTCAGCCTCGTTGTTGCGGCTGCCATTGGCATTGCTGAACATATCTTCCCCACCCACGCCAGCAGTAAGGATGTCGTCTACATAATTTGGCTCGCCAAATTGTTTGAGATATTCCACAATCTGATGTACTTCACGATCCTCTACAAATGCGCCGTGTACACGCAATGGGTAGCCTGTTCCTGGTGGCAAAAACAGCATATCGCCTTGACCAAGCAGATTTTCTGCGCCCATTTGATCCAAAATGGTACGGCTGTCGATTTTGCTGGACACTTGAAATGCAAGCCGTGTTGGGATGTTGGCTTTAATCAGACCAGTGATAACATCCACACTCGGGCGTTGAGTAGCTAAAATCAAATGAATGCCGGCAGCACGGGCTTTTTGTGCCAAACGTGCTATCAACTCTTCAATTTTTTTACCGGCGGTCATCATCAGGTCGGCAAATTCATCTACGATCACCACAATAAAGGGCAACGTTTCCAGCGGCTCTGGATTATCGGGCACTAAGCTAAATGGATTGGTTAATTTCTGGCCTTGCGCCTCTGCTTCTTTTACGTTTTGGTTAAAACCGGCGATATTGCGCACACCCATGTGACTCATCAACCGATAACGTTTTTCCATCTCGTTCACGCACCAATTTAAAGCGTTGGCTGCTAATTTCATATCAGTAACCACTGGCGCGAGTAAGTGCGGAATACCCTCGTAAATGCTTAGTTCTAGCATTTTTGGGTCAATCATAATCATGCGCACTTCTTCAGGCGTGGCTTTAAATAGCATTGAAATAATCATGCTGTTTACGCCAACGGATTTACCTGAGCCAGTTGTGCCTGCAACCAATAAATGTGGTGCTTTAGCTAAGTCAGTCACCACTGGCTCACCGGTAATATCGTGACCAAGTGCCAAAGTGAGTTTGGATTTAGATTGTTCAAAAGCAGGTGAATTAAATATTTCAGATAAGCGAATAGTTTGGCGCTTCGGGTTGGGCAATTCTAAACCCATGCAGGTTTTGCCTGGAATCGTTTCTACCACACGCACCGATGCCACGCCTAAAGATCGAGCGATATCTTTTTCTAAGTTAATCACTTGATTACCGCGCACGCCCACATCAGGATCAATTTCATAACGTGTGATCACTGGGCCTGCATATGCATCTATTACTTTTACTTTCACCTTGAATTCAGCGAGCTTCTCTTCAATGATGATGCTGTTTTCCATTAACGCATCTTCTGTTTGAGTAGCACTTGGGTCAAATTGAGGCGGCAACAGCAGGCTTAGAGGCGGTAAAGCATTTGAAACGACATCGTGCATCTGGGTCGACCCTACTGAAGCAGCCGGAATCATATCTTTTACCCACTCACTAGCCGTTACGGCTTCTTCTGATTCTATGCCACCCGTTTCCACTTCATTAGCAACAGTAGATTCAACACGTTCCGCAACAGGTAACGCTTGGCCTTCAGCTGCAAAAGCAGCTTGGACGCGACTCATTACTTGATGCAACACCGTATCTTTTTCAGCCGTTACAGACTCTGGCCAGTTTTGGTAAGCCGGCTTTTGAGCCATTGCTTCTTCTGCTAATGGTGCAGACTCGCTAATAAGTCTATCGGTGATAGACCATTGGGGTTTATCAGTAACATGTAATTGTGGCAACAATGAAGATGAAGCTTGTTCATGAATCTCAAACTCTGGTTCTGGCATCACTGGCTCAGAAAAAGTAGGAGGTTCAGCAATGTCAATAATCATTGAATTTAATGGATCAGCAGTCAATACTGCCGGAATGATATTACTCACGCCTGCGGCAACAGCAGGGAATGGTGTAAACCGTGTAGAAATAGGTGCTGTCATAGCAGGTGTTGCACTGCGAGCTGGTACTTTAAGGCTGTGACCTTGATCAACACGGGCCGCATCAGGAATCACACTTTCACGCATGCTGACTCGTTTTATTTTTTGATGCTGCCGATTAATGGGTGAATCAGTATGCGCCAAATTGGCCAATACTTCATCTTCTGGGATCACGTTTGGCACTGTACCTTGCACAGGTGCTTGTGCGCTGACCTGCCGTGTGCGTGCAAGTCTTTGGCGCAATAAATTACTGCGAATATCATCCTCACCAATGGTTTCTAGTGCTAATGCAATTTCTGCTGCACTCATTGGTACTTCTTGTTGTACCAATCGATGAGGCACCTTAACCTCACTATGTTGGCTACGCTCACGAACACGGCTTACCGCAACATCATCAAAATCAATAATTTCCAATTCAACTTTTTTTACGCCCACTTGCCCGCCCTGTGGCACTGGCAACACTGATTCAGTTTCCAAAGCAGGTTTAGGCTTCCAATTATGGATATCAACAGTTTCTAGATTTTTGGGCGTGTTTTTCTGCAAATCTTCTGTATGAATTTGCTCTTTTAGCGTGCGAGTTGCATCTTCATAAGTAATCACTTCTAGCGAAGAGCTCACAGCCTTAGCTGGCAGATATTCCTGCTCGTCATAATTTACATACGCTGCCGGTGGAATATCTTTGCGCACACGTTGATGAAAATTTTGATGGGTATCAGGCTGCGATGTTAGCACTGCGCCAAACATAGGAATATCTTGAGTTGGCTTTGGTGGTGACGTTTGTTCAGCCGCCACACTATTGGCGGTTGCTGTGTTTATTTTGGGTTCTAAACTTGGCGGGAGGGTTTCATTCGTTGGTACAGGTAAAGGCTGAGCTTTTAAATTGCGAATTGAAGGCACGTCATTAACTTCATCCGCCGCTTGCGTATCCTCAGTGGCTTGTGTGGTGGCAAAAATGGGCAAATCATCTAAGCTATGTTTTTCGCTGGCCGCTTCTTTATCTTCCAACGGCGCAAATTTACGGCTCATTTTAGGAGACAGCGCTCTGATTTTCTCAACAGCTTGCTCGTAAATTGCTTTGCTTTCTTCTGCTGAACGGTGCTCTTGACGGGTATTATTGACATTGGGTTTTACACTGCGAATAGCACGCACTGACGGGTCGGGAGCCTCTTCGGCTTCATTATCTGGTAAATCTTGGTTTTCATGACGACTAAGATAAGTTAACTCCATCATCCATTCTTGCTCTTGCTGCTTACGCCACCACAACAGTGCACCAATACCAGCAGACAACAAAATCAAAACAATAATCCAAAACATAGCAAGTAATCTCGATGGTTTACGGCAAAAAAGCTATTTTAACGTGTTTCCGAATTAAACTAAACCTACAACAATGGTTTTTAGCATTTTTTGTATAGATGAATCGTTATCTGTGCAAAATCTACCCTGTGTTAATCGATATGCAGGCTATAAGATTGAGCATATAATCACAAAATCAGCGTTAATACTGTGTCCTTACTACCTGATTATGAGAGAATTATCATGAATTTTACTGCCACTTGGTTTCCTTTTTCGTGGCTATTAGTGGCCGATGTTATTTTGGCTCTATTGCTGTTTGCTTGTGCTAAACCAGCTTGGCAAGCATTAAACCTTCATAAACGATCAGTAGGCATTGCTTTAATCATACTTGCAGTGTCTTGGAGCTTACGTGCAGGCTTGAATGAAGGCGAACTGGCGGGCATAAATTATCACTTGCTGGGCATCAGCTTAGTTACCTTAATGTTAAGTGCGCCACTGGCTTTGTGG
Organism: uncultured Neisseria sp.; assembly: GCA_964563885.1. Taxonomy (GTDB): domain Bacteria; phylum Pseudomonadota; class Gammaproteobacteria; order Burkholderiales; family Neisseriaceae; genus CAZLYX01. Next base: position 9,297 of record CAZLYX010000053.1, read on the forward strand.
CTAAGCAGTATTTTAGTGATTGTCTATACATTAACACTACAAGATGCGAGTGCTTTGCAGGTTAGCGCTTTGAATATTCTTGCCGCAATATTGCCCGCGATTGTGGTTTGCCATAGTTTGCGTGTTCTGTGTCAAAAAAAATTACCGCACAATATATTTATCTATATTTTTGTGAACGGCTTTGCGGCAGCGGCGCTGGGCATGATTTCAACAGGCGTTGTTATTATTATCTTGTTGCAATTGGCGGGTGTTTATCAAGCCGATGTTTTGTGGTCGTCTGTGTTTCCCTTATTCTTCCTACTCAGTTTTGGCGAGGCTTTTATAACTGGTCTATTAACTGCGGTATTCGTGGCTTTAGCACCGCACTTGCTCAGCACATTCAATGATCAACATTACTTACAATCTCAAAATAAAATATGGAAACCTTAATATAGGCTACCTGAAAGCATCTCAGCATGATTAAACTTAGTTATTCATTACACAATATAAAGGCTAGCTGAAACTGTTTCAGCTAGCCTTTTTGTATTAAGATTATTTATATGACTTTATTCAATGCCAATATCCAAACACACAATCTCACCACAATGTTGTTGTGCGATATTATCTAGATGCGCGGGTTTATAGGCAGCAAAAGCATAAGTCATATCGGCTTTAAAAGTATTGATATCCACTTCTGCATTGTCGCCATTTAAACCTGTCGGCATATCCAAAGCTACTTTTAGAGCGGTCATCTCATTTAACTTTTTACAATATTGTGCAACATGTTCAGGTAGCCTGCCGTTAAAACCAATACCAAATACGCCATCAATAATCACATTGTATTGCGCAGCCCAAACATCATGTCCATTTAAAAATTCAATACCAGCCAAGCCCTCAAGGCGAGTTTTGTTCAACTCTGCTAATACTGATAACGGTTTACCCAGTAAAAACACAATGTCTGCTTGCCAACCGCTTGCTTGCAAAACCCGCGCCATCACCAGGCCATCGCCACCATTATTACCTTTGCCACACACCACCAGTGCCCTTCCTGCTGCTGGCAATCTGGTTAACAGATCAGCCGCTGCTGCTTGACCAGCATTCTCCATCAATTGTTCAAACGATGTGCCCGCATCCACTGCCATTTGTTCATGTAAACGCATTTGTTGGGCTGTATAAACGTTCATATTTTGTCCTTATGTTTGCCATTTGCTTTCAGGTAGCTTTTGATTGATTAATCATCTCTTAGCCTTGTTGCTTTTACATAAGGCTACCTGAAAGCGTAAGGCCTAATCAACAGCTGCTTTCACATAAACCATACTTTAGTATAGCCAATAAAAAAGGCTACCTGAAAGAGATGATAATAATCTTTTCAGGTAGCCTTTTTAAGCATTTAAACTCAATATTGATTCAGTAAAACTATTTTTGCTTTAATCCATCAACGCATTGCTTATCACGCGCTTCAAATGCTACCGCGCCGCCAAGTAAATCTAGCTGCTCTTCTGCACTCATTTTACTCATAGATTGAATTTGTTTTTCGGTTAACTTTTCCAACGGCTCATCCCACATACACACACAATAGCTTTGAATCAATTTATCCGACTGTCCGGCCAAGCCTTTGGCTTTTAAATCTGCCTGCCATTTCTCTGAAAACGGTATATTTTTAATACACGATTCAACAACAGCCTGCTTGGCTTTTGGCTTAGACAGCGCACATTGCGACAAGAAAAAGAAGCCCGCAAACAACAGTGCAACCACCCACAACCAAATGCGCAAGGTGCGTATTTTTGCCCGCCCTTTACGCTTTTGTTCTTCTGATGTTAACTCTGGCTTATCCATTTTGGCCATGCAAACTCTCCATGCGGATCATAACAATAGGCTTATCCACGAAAGCCAATGCTTCAATTTTGGTGATTGCTGATTTAACCTGTTTTTCAACAGCACTGTGAGTCAAAATTACAATCTCAGCTGTGGTTTGATCAATCACGCCTTTTTGAATTAAGGCTTCAATCGACACGCCCTCTTCCGCCAATAAGGTCGCAATTTGACCCAACGCACC
>CAZLYX010000054.1:0-11125 GCA_964563885.1 uncultured Neisseria sp.
AAATGCTTAATATTTATATTTATAAATATAAAATTGTTTATATGTAAACAATTTTAAACTTATAAATCTCTATTATTTAGTTTAAGTTCATTTTATGCGGCAAAAGCATGCTTAAAAAATTGCCATAATGCTTATTTGCTGATACGCTTTCCTTTACTATTTCAATTGGTTTATAAATTTAGCTGTATTCAATTTTAATCTGTTGATTTTAATAATAAAAACTAATTGTAGTAAAATAACAAAATACTTGCTTTATCAATATCTTTAAGTGTACTTATTGAAATAATTAAGGTCGTGCCGCCAGATGTGGCCATCTAATTAACTGAAACAGGAAGGATATAGCTATGTCCCAGATGACAAATGATATCAATGACGTAGATCCAATTGAAACTCAAGAGTGGTTGGATGCGCTTAGTTCGGTATTGGAAAATGAAGGCTCAGAACGCGCGCATTTTATATTGGAAAACTTGGTTAAATACACTCGTCGTCGTGGCGTGCATTTACCATTTGACGCGACAACAGCTTATCTGAATACCATTCCAGTTGGCAAAGAGGAAAAGTCTCCCGGCAATCAAGAATTAGAGCATAGTATCCGTTCTATCATTCGCTGGAATGCGGCGGCGATGGTGCTGCGTGCAGGCAAAAAAAACTTGGAGCTGGGCGGCCATATTGCTTCATTTCAATCGGCGGCTACTTTATATGATGTCGGTTTTAATCACTTTTGGCGTGCTAAAAATGAAGATAGTGAAGGTGATTTAGTTTTTATTCAAGGTCATTCTTCGCCAGGTATTTATGCTCGTGCTTTTGTTGAAGGCCGCTTAAGCGAACAACAATTAGATAACTTCCGCCAAGAAGTCGATGGCAAAGGTTTGTCTTCGTATCCACATCCTCACCTCATGCCTGATTTTTGGCAATTTCCAACTGTATCCATGGGTTTGGGGCCGTTAATGGCCATTTATCAAGCGCGTTTTTTAAAATATCTTGATTCCCGCGGTTTAAGCAAAACCAAAGGCCGTAAGGTGTGGGTATTTTGTGGCGATGGTGAAATGGATGAGCCAGAAAGCCAAGGCGCTATTTCATTGGCTGCACGCGAAGGTTTAGACAATTTAATTTTTGTGATCAACTGTAATCTTCAACGCCTCGATGGCCCTGTACGTGGCAATGGTAAAATTATTCAAGAGCTGGAAGGTAACTTCCGAGGAGCGGGTTGGAATGTGTTGAAAGTAGTTTGGGGCAGTCGTTGGGATGCTTTGTTGGCTCGCGATGGCGACAATGAATTGAAACAACGTATGGATGAATGTTTGGATGGAGATTATCAAACCTATAAATCTAGAGATGGCGCTTATGTGCGTGAGCATTTTTTCAATACTCCCGAATTAAAAGCCATGGTCGCTAATATGTCTGATGCTGAAGTTTGGGCGTTAAATAGAGGTGGTCACGATCCGCATAAAGTCTATGCTGCTTATCATGAAGCAGTGCATAACAATCATGGCCGGCCAACAGTGATTTTAGCAAAAACCATTAAAGGCTATGGTATGGGCGCTGCGGGTGAAGGCCAGAATGTTGCTCACCAAGCTAAGAGCATGGATGAAAAATCACTCAAACAATTCCGTACGCGCTTCAATATTCCAGTAAGCGATGAGCAAATTGACAGCGGCAATATTCCTTATTATCGTTTTCCAGAAGACAGTGCAGAAATGCAATATCTGCGTGAACGTCGCACCAGCTTGGGCGGCTACTTGCCGCAACGAAATCCTAATAAAGAGCCACTGCCGATTCCAGAGCTATCTGCGTTTGATGCGCAGCTCGACTCAAGTGGAGAGCGTGAGTTTTCTAGCACCATGGCATTTGTACGCATTCTGAGTACGTTGCTAAAAGATAAGCAAATTGGCAAACGCATCGTTCCAATTGTACCAGATGAAAGCCGTACTTTTGGTATGGAAGGCATGTTCCGCCAATACGGAATTTGGAATCCCAAGGGTCAACAATATACCCCGCAAGACAAAGACCAATTGATGTTCTATAAAGAATCAATTGATGGTCAAATATTACAAGAAGGCATCAATGAACCGGGCGCAATGGCCGATTGGATTGCGGCAGGCACCAGCTATGCAAACAGCTGTTTTGCCATGATTCCATTTTATATTTATTACTCTATGTTTGGTTTTCAACGAGTTGGGGACTTAGCTTGGGCAGCAGGCGATATGCATACTCGTGGATTTTTGATCGGCGCAACTGCTGGGCGCACTACGCTCAATGGCGAAGGCTTGCAGCATGAAGATGGTCACAGCCAAATTCAAGCTGATTTAATTCCCAACTGTATTTCGTATGATCCCACTTTTCAATACGAATTAGCAGTGATTATTCAAGATGGTTTACGCCGTATGTATGTTGAGCAAGAAGACGTTTACTACTATTTAACAGTAATGAATGAAAACTACGCCCATCCTGCAATGCCTCAGCGTGATGGTATCGAGCAAGAAATTCTAAAGGGTATGTACTTGCTTCGCCCTGGTGCAGATAGTGATAAAAAAGTACAGCTGCTGGGTTCAGGTGTCATTTTAAATGAAGTGATTAAAGCTGCTGATTTACTCAAAAACGACTTCGGTGTAGAAGCTGATATTTGGTCTGTACCTTCATTTAACTTAGTTTACCGAGATGCTATCGAAATAGAACGTCACAATCGCTTGCATCCATTAGAAAAGGCTCAACTACCATTTGTAACGCAGCAATTACAAGGACATATTGGCCCAGTGGTGGCAGCAACGGATTATATTCGCAGCTTTGCTGACCGCATTCGAGCCTACATACCAAAAGAAAATAGTGGGTATGTAGTATTGGGAACCGATGGTTTTGGCCGCAGTGACTCGCGTGCAAATCTGCGTGACTTCTTTGAGGTAGACAGTTATCACATTGCTGTAGCGGCACTGAATGCTTTGGCTAATGATGATAAAATTGGTAAAGAAGTTGTACAACAAGCTATTGAAAAATATGGTATTAAAACTGAAACTGATCCAAGCTGGAAACGCTGATTAAGCATTCTTTCGGGTAGCCTTATCAACAAATAAGCTGCCTGAAAGACTAAAAGCCAATTATTAGCAATATTCAAAAACGGATTGAATATAATTCAGGCCGAATGGAAAAGGAAAATATGATGAGCCAAATCGCAGAAATCAAAGTGCCAGATATTGGTGGCGCCGATAATGTAGACGTGATTGAAGTGGCCGTTAAAATAGGCGACACCATTGCAGTCGACGATACCTTGGTAACATTAGAGACAGATAAAGCCACTATGGATGTGCCAGCAGACATAGCTGGTACAGTGAAAGCAGTACACATCAAAGTAGGTGATAAAGTATCAGAAGGCAGTATTATCGTTGAAATTGAAATTGAAGTTGAATCCGAATCTCCTGAAGATAAATCAGAGCCCGAAACGAAAGTTGAAAACAGTCTTACTGCACCAACAGCTGAAAAAGCTGAGGCTTCTAAGGCAGAAAGCACAGTAACACCTAAAGCAGAACCAGCGCTTACTGTTGACACAAATACTGCACAAGCTCCCAAGGCAGCATTTGGCACCACGCCTGTTAACGAGGCTAATTTTACTAAAGCACATGCGGGGCCATCTGCACGTAAGCTTGCTCGAGAATTAGGCGTAGATTTAGGATTGGTGAGCGGTTCTGGTTTAAAAAGCCGCATTCTTGGTGATGACATTAAATCGTTTGTTAAAGGGCTTATGCAAGGCGGTGCAGCTCAATCTTCTGCGGCAGGTGCTTCTTTAGGTGGCGGATTGGATTTGTTACCGTGGCCAAAAGTTGATTTTGCTAAATTTGGCGAAGTTGAAATTAAAGAATTGTCACGCATTAATAAAATTACTGGCCAAAATCTATCTCGTAACTGGGTAATGATTCCGCATGTCACCGTAAATGAAGATGCGGATATGACTGAGCTAGAAATATTCCGCAAACAGCTTAATAAAGAATGGGAACGCGAAAGCGTAAAATTATCACCATTGGCATTTATTATTAAAGCATCAGTTAATGCCTTAAAAGCATTCCCAGAGTTTAATTCTTCACTTGATGGAGACAATTTAATCATCAAAAAATACTACAACATTGGCTTTGCGGCAGACACGCCTAATGGTCTAGTGGTGCCGGTGATTAAAGATGCCGATAAAAAAGGTTTGAAAGAGATTTCGATTGAATTGGGTGAGCTGTCTAAAAGAGCACGTGCTGGCAAGCTAAAACCACAAGAAATGCAAGGTGCTTGTTTTACCATTTCCAGTTTGGGTGGCATTGGTGGCACTGGCTTTACGCCAATTGTTAATGCGCCAGAAGTGGCTATTTTAGGTGTATGTAAATCTACTATAAAACCGATTTGGAATGGCCAAGAATTTGAGCCGCGCTTGATGTGCCCGCTAAGTCTTTCTTTTGATCATAGGGTAATTGACGGCGCGGCAGGTATGCGCTTTACAGTCTACATAGCTGATTTATTAAAAGATTTTCGCCGCGTAACCTTATAGATGTAATTAAATAAAGCAATAGGCTACCTGAAAATCTTTCAGGTAGCCTAACACAACACTCAAACAATATTACGTAACCATCAGTCATCAAACGGCTAAATACACGGTATTCATCGCATATTAAAATAGCCTTCAAATTAAGGATTAAACCATGAGCTTAATCGAATTTAAAGTTCCCGATATTGGCGGTCATGACAACGTAGACATCATCGCAGTTGAAATCCAAGTGGGCGACACCGTTGCTGCAGAAGACACTCTAATTACCCTAGAAACTGATAAAGCCACGATGGACGTGCCCGCTGAAACCGCAGGCGTGGTTAAAGAAGTACGCGTAAAAGTGGGCGATAAAATTTCTGAAGGTGGTGTGATTGCCTTAATTGAAACAGCTGGCGAAGCTGAAGAAAGTAGCGCAGTCAATCAAAAACCCACTACTGATTCTATTCCAGCTGCTCCAGAAACCAGCCCTGCTGCACCTGTTGCCGAAGCAGCATCATTTAGCGGCACTGTAGACGCAATATATGATGTCGTAGTTTTAGGCGGTGGGCCAGGTGGTTATTCCGCTGCTTTTGCCGCTGCTGATGAAGGCTTAAAAGTAGCCATCATCGAGCAATATGCCACTTTGGGCGGCGTATGCTTAAACGTAGGTTGTATTCCTTCTAAAGCTTTGCTACACACTGCAGCAGTGATTGATGAAGTGCGTCATTTGGCCGCAAATGGCATTAAATATCCTGAGCCTGAAATCGATCTTGATCAGTTGCGTAGCTATAAAGATAAGGTTATTGGCAAGTTAACAGGCGGTTTGGCAGGCATGGCCAAAGCCCGTAAAGTGGATATTATTCAGGGCAAAGGCGAATTTGTCGGCGCAAATCATATTGAAGTATCGTTAACAAAAAGCGATGGCTACGAACATGCTGAAGCCAGCGGCGAAACTAAAACGATTGAATTCAAAAATGCCATTATCGCAGTAGGCAGCCGTGTATTGAATTTACCTTTTGTTCCAGAAGATTCACGCATTGTTGACAGCACGGGCGCGCTGGCGCTAAAAGAAATACCTGAAAAAATGCTGGTGATTGGTGGCGGCATTATTGGTTTAGAAATGGGCACAGTCTACAGCACCTTAGGCGCTCGTTTGGATGTTGTAGAAATGATGGATGGCCTGATGCAAGGCGCTGATCGTGATTTGGTTAAAGTTTGGCAGAAAATGAATGCCTATCGTTTTGACAACATCATGCTCAACACCAAAACTGTGGCTGTGAGTGCCAAAGAAGATGGCATTTATGTCACTTTTGAAGGCGAAAAAGCACCGCCAGAGCCTGTGCGTTATGACTTGGTATTGGTGGCTGCTGGACGAGCGCCTAATGGTCAGTTGTGTGGCGCAGATAAAGCGGGTGTCAACATTTCTGAGCGTGGATTTATTGAAGTCGATAAGCAGCAGCGCACCAATGTGCCGCATATTTATGCAATTGGTGATGTGGTTGGCCAGCCCATGTTGGCCCATAAAGCGGTACATGAAGGACACATCGCCGCCGAGAATTGTGCAGGACACAAAGCCTATTTTGATGCGCGCGTGATTCCAAGTGTGGCTTATACAGACCCCGAAGTCGCTTGGGTGGGTATGACTGAAGAAATGGCCAAACGTGATGGTGTCAATATTACTAAATCAGTGTTTCCATGGGCAGCTTCTGGACGTGCTATTGCCAATGGTCGCGATGAAGGTTTTACCAAACTGATTTTTGATGCAGAAAGTGGCTTTATTGTCGGCGGTGCTATTGTTGGCACTCACGCTGGCGACATGATTGGTGAAATTTGTTTGGCAATTGAAATGGGGTGTGATGCCGCAGATATTGGTAAAACCATTCATCCGCATCCTACTCTAGGCGAAAGTATTGGCATGGCTGCCGAAGTGGCTTTAGGCACATGCACAGATTTACCGCCACAACGTAAGAAGAAATAAACAACTTATATTAAATAATCTGCTTATTTGGTTAAATACTATTGATTAGGCTACCTGAAGGTTTTAAACATTATTAAAACGCTTTCAGGTAGCCTTTTGCTTGACTAAACACTTCATACAAAAAAACTAAACACCATCATTGTAGCTTGTTTTTGTACTCTAAAAATGGCTTTCTGAAAGTGAACATTTACTAATTAAAACGCCAAACCAATATTAAAGGCTACCTGAATATTGAGCTGTGCATGAGTTTGCAAGCGTATATTCAGGTAGCCTTTTCATGCTAACTATTCGTTTGAAATAGTTTAGTTCAATACTTTACGCGCTCCTGAAAACAGGCGATACCAAGCGCTTAATTCTGCCCATTCTGCCGGGTGCCAGCTCATTTGTGCTGTGCGATATACGCGCTCTGGGTGCGGCATCATAATGGTTACACGTCCATCGGCACTGCTTACTCCTGCAATGCCTCCCGTTGAGCCATTAGGATTGAGGGGGTAGTCTTGTGCAATATGATTTTGGCCATCAACATAATGTAATGCCACTGTCAATTCTGCTGGTACTTGACCATTATGTAAGGCGAAATCAGCACGACCTTCACCGTGACTAACCACCACTGGCAAGCTACTGCCAACCATGGTTTCAAGAATCAAAGAAGGAGATTTTGGAATATTCACCATACTCAAACGTGCTTCAAATTGCTCACTAAGGTTGCGTTTAAATTTTGGCCAATGGCTTGCACCAGGAATGATTTCTGACAAGTTGCTCATCATTTGACAGCCATTGCACACACCTAAAGTTAAAGTGTTGCTTCGGACAAAGAATTCGCTGAATTGATCGCGCAATTTAGCGTTAAACAGAATTGATTTTGCCCAACCTTCGCCTGCGCCCAAAACGTCGCCATAGCTAAAGCCACCACAAGCAGTAAGCATGTGGAAATCAGCCAGATTGACACGGCCAGATATTAAATCACTCATGTGTACATCATAAGCATCAAAATCTGCGCGGGTAAACGCTGCTGCCATTTCCACCTGACCATTTACGCCTTGTTCACGCAATACTGCGATTTTAGGTTTTGCTCCAATATTAATATACGGTGCTGCTAAATCTTCATTAATATCAAAACTCAAATCAGCAAACAGAGTGCTGCGTTTATCATCAGACAACAACGCAAACTCGCTGTCGGCACCAACAGGGTTATCGCGCAAACGTTGCATTTTGTAGCTGGTTTCAGCCCATGCTTGTTGCAATGTTAAGCGTGCTTCGCTGAAGAGTGGAGCAGTACCATTTTGAATCAATAATTGCTCGGTGTGATTAGGTTGGCCAATGCGATGAATGGCTTTGCCTAAACCAGCCGCATCAAACGCCGCGATAACCACATTGGCATCTGCCGACGAGGCTACCTGAATCACTGCACCTAATTCTTCATTAAATAAAGTGCGCATTAAAACTTCTTGTTCATCAAGGTGCGGGTTTTGTTGCTGTGTTTGCTCGATTAAATGAGCTAAATCTAAATCCATCCCCAAGTGAGCAGCAAAACACATTTCAGCCAGCGTGACAAACAAACCGCCATCACCACGATCGTGGTAAGCCAATAGTTTTTTATGTTCAATCAGCTCTTGAATAAGCTTATAAAAATGAGCCAAGTATTCTGCTTGATCTAAATCAGGCGCTTGGCCGCTGATGTCTTTCCAGACTTGGCTTAACGCACTGCCACCCATTCGCGCTTTACCCAAACCCAAATCAATCGCCAAAATAACGCTACCTGAACTATTTTTTAATTCGGGAGTGATGGTTTTACGCACATCTTGCACGGGTGCAAAGCCAGAAATGATGACAGATAGCGGGCTAATCACACTTTTAGGTTTGTTCTCATCATTCCAGATGGTTTTCATCGATAAAGAATCTTTACCCACTGGAATACAGAGTCTCAAAGCTTGGCAAACGTTGGAAACGGCTTCAACTGTGCGATATAGCTTTTCATCTTCGCCATCATTGCCACAAGCGGCCATCCAGTTGGCAGATAGCTTAATCAAACCCATGTCGCCAATGTTGGTTGATGCGATATTGGTAATCGCTTCACCCACAGCCATTCGACCAGAAGCAGGGCCATCAAACAATGCCACAGTTGGCTTTTCGCCCAAACTCATCGCTTCGCCCTTATGAGTATTGAAGCCCATTAAGGTAACCGCAGCATCGGCTACTGGTGTTTGAAAGCGACCAACCATTTGATCGCGATGAGTCATGCCGCCAACAGAGCGGTCGCCAATGGTAATAAGAAAGTTTTTACTGGCTACGGTAGGCAAACGTAAAACGCGATAAACGCTTTCGTGTAAATCATATTTACCAGCATTAAACGTACTTTCAGGTAGCGTTTTCTTTTGATCAATACGCGTGGTTTTAGGTGGTTTGCCAAGCAATACATTGAGCGGCAAATCAACTGGGTTGTTGTCGTATAAATCATCGCGCACTTGTAAATGACCATCATCAGTAGCTGTGCCAACCACAGCAAAAGGGCAGCGTTCACGTTCACAAATAGCACGGAAAACATCTAAGCTTGATGGCAAAATAGCCAATACATAACGCTCTTGTGCTTCATTACACCAGATTTGCATTGGGCTTAAGCCGTGTTCTTCCAAAGGCACGTCACGTAATTTAAATATTGCGCCACGGCCAGCATCGTTTACCAATTCTGGAAACGCATTCGACAAGCCACCAGCGCCTACATCATGAATCGACACAATCGGATTATCGCTGCTCATTTGCCAGCAGCGGTCAATCACTTCTTGTGCTCGGCGCTCAATTTCAGGGTTGCCGCGCTGTACAGAGTTAAAGTCGAGATCAGATTTGTTGGTGCCTGTATTCATGCTAGATGCTGCACCGCCACCCAAGCCAATCAACATGCCTGGCCCACCAAGCTGAATCAGTAAAGCACCTTCTGGAATAATGTCCTTATAGACTTGTTGCCCTTGAATGTTGCCCATGCCACCGGCCAACATAATCGGCTTATGGTAGCCGTACATTTGGCCATTGTGCTGCTCTTCAAAAGTGCGGAAATAGCCGAGTAGATTAGGGCGACCAAATTCATTGTTAAACGCCGCACCACCAATAGGGCCTTCAGTCATAATATCCAACGCACTGCTGATGTGGCTAGGTTTGCCATAACTTGCTTGCTCTTTTGAATACTGCTCCCATGGCTGTGGTGCGTCAGGAATATTTAAATTAGACACTGAAAACCCAGTTAATCCCGCTTTTGGGCGAGAGCCTTTTCCAGTTGCGCCTTCATCTCTAATTTCACCACCAGCACCAGTCGCCGCACCCGCAAATGGCGCAATTGCTGTTGGATGATTATGGGTTTCCACTTTCATCAAAATATGGGTTGGTTCTTCATGAAAACGATAGCCTTGTGCTGCGGTAGCGTCTGGATAAAAACGCTCAATAACTGCGCCCTCAATAACAGAAGAGTTATCGTTATACGCAACTAAAGTGCCTTCAGGATGGGCTTTGTGAGTATCACGAATCATGCCGAACAGTGATTTTGGCATGGCTTCGCCATCTAAGACAAAGTCGGCATTAAAAATTTTATGGCGGCAATGCTCTGAATTTGCCTGCGCAAACATCATGAGCTCAACATCGCTTGGATTACGGTTTAAAATTTGATAGTTTTCAACCAGATAATCGATTTCATCTGAGGAAAGCGCCAAGCCCAAATCAATATTGGCGTTAACCAACGCTTCTTTGCCCACGCCCAACACATCAACCGTAGCGAAGGTTTGCGCTTCAGGATGAGTAAACAATGCAGATGCGGCTTCAATATTATCCAATACGCTTTCAGTCATTCGATCGTGCAATAGCGACGCCCAAGTAGATTTCTGCTCGGTGCTGAGGCTACCTGAAAGCCAAATTGCCATGCCACGCTCTATGCGTTCAATATTGACTAAGCCACAATTGTGGGCAATGTCGGTTGCTTTAGAAGCCCAAGGCGAAATAGTGCCTAAACGCGGCGTAATTAAAAACAAGTGCACATCATCACTACTTTGAGGTGGCTCAACCACATTCTCAGCAGCCAATAAGGATTGTAATTTTTCTAGAGTTTCAGCGCTTAGGGCAGAATCACTGCTAGTAAAATACCAGTATTCACTGCTTAAATTAATTGTAGGCAAACCTAAAACTTGAGCCTTAATGAGCAGTTTTTCAACACGGAAAGGGGAGAGGGCGGAAGCACCACGCAAAGACAAGACCATTGACATCAAGTTTCTCTCAAAATCAGTTAAAAAATAAGTAATAATTGTACTCGAAAATCGTCTGATTGTTTTGAGAATTTGGCTTGAAATCTATATAAAATCTGAATCTATCTATTTTAAGCTGATAACTAAAATATAAGGCGTAATGTATAACTTCAAAGTGATGAGTTTAATGTTGGCTGTTTTTTAAAGCATGCAAGTTAAGGCATATGTCCAGAAAATATCTTGGTTGGGGTGTGCAAAAAAATAAACTAGTCGCAATAAAAACCAGCAGAGCTTTCAGGTAGCCTTTAATAGAGTTTGTTATGACAAGATGAAATAAGTGCAAAAAGAAAGTTTAGGCAATAGAACTTACAAGCCTATGAAAGCGATAAAAGTACAGACGGTATAATTTAACATAATATTGATTATGCG
>CAZLYX010000055.1:0-10875 GCA_964563885.1 uncultured Neisseria sp.
CATGTAAATCTTCGTCGAAAATTTCGCGTTTTTTATCGGCCAACTCTTTAAAGCGTGCAAATGAGGCGTTTAGGGCTTCTTCGCTGCCTAAGTCTATACCCAGCTCGTGGAGCTTGGTTTTAAACGCATTTCGACCAGAAAGTTTGCCTAAGCTTAAGCGATTTGCTGCCCAGCCTACGCTTTCGGCAGACATGATTTCGTAGGTTTCGCGGTGCTTGAGCACGCCATCTTGGTGAATGCCAGATTCATGGGCAAAAGCGTTGGCGCCCACAATGGCTTTATTGGGCTGTACTGGATAGCCGGTAACGGTTGAAACCAGTTTAGATGATGGCACTAATTGAGTAGTGTCTACGCCTGTTTCTAAGCCAAATACGTCTTGACGGGTTTTCAGCGCCATTACAATTTCTTCTAAGCTGGCATTACCGGCGCGCTCACCTAAGCCATTGATGGTGCATTCTATTTGGCGAGCACCACCCAATACAGCAGACAATGAGTTGGCCACGGCCAAGCCTAAATCGTTATGGCAATGTGCCGACCACACCACATTGGCACTACCTTGTGTTTTGGCGATTAGCTCACGGAAAAATGTTTCGGTGCTATGAGGGATGGAATAGCCAACGGTATCAGGAATATTAATGGTGGTGGCGCCAGCGGCAATCACTGCACTGCAAATTTCTGCCAAAAAGTTAATCTCTGAGCGCAACGCGTCTTCACAAGAAAACTCTACATCATCGGTGTATTCTTTTGCCAGTGTCACTGCCGCAACAGCTGCTTCAAGCACTTGTTGCGGCTTCATTTTCAGCTTGTGTTCCATATGGATGGGGCTGGTGGCAATAAAGGTGTGAATGCGTCTTTTAGCGGCAGGTGCCACCGCTTCGCCAGCAGCACGAATATCGCGTTCGGTGGCGCGGGCTAACGAGCATACGGTGGTGCTGGTTAGCGTTTTGGCTATGCTATTAATGGCATCAAAATCGCCAGGGCTGGCGGCGGCAAAGCCCGCTTCAATCACGTCTACACCCAGCTTTTCTAACTGGCGTGCAACGCGAATTTTTTCTTCTTTAGTCATGGCAGCGCCAGGCGATTGCTCACCGTCGCGCAGGGTAGTATCAAAAATAATGACACGGTTGTTTTGTGACATGGTGGGTTTCTCCAAAGTGGCTTGTTGTTGCATAAAAGCGTTTAAATCCAGTGGGCGGCCTTGCGCTGCGGCCAATGCAGTGAGCTTTTGTAGCTGATTGAGCGGCAACGAAGCGCGAGTACGCCATTTATAAATAGCGGCAGTGCTGATGGCTGCGCTCGGATCGTGCTGCTTGAGCGCCTCGGCCAGCGCATTCACACCACCGAAATAGGCGATTAGCCGATCAATGTCCAGTTGCATGGTTCACCTTGTCTAAACGAATAAATTTAAATGCGATACTACACTAAACTTAGACAATATAGCAATTAATTATCATAAATTTTTAAAAATATTATCAACCTCACTTATTTTATACTTTTTGTCTAATTTATTTATTATTCAGCTTGAGGCTAGCTGAAAACTTCACTGCATGAATTATGTTAAACTCAAACTCATTTTTTTACTAAAACATTATTATGAACACTTTGATTTGGCAGGAAAACCAGCAACAGCTGGTTATGGTCTGGCGCAATGAGAGCCAACAAAAGCCACCGAAAGCCATCGTGCCGGTTATTCAATGCAGCGCTGACGCTGTGTTAAAAAATGCCCATACGCGCACTGCTACGCTTTGGCGTGGCGATTTCCACCAAGCAAAATCTATTTTTGCTGCGCTCAAAAAGCGTTTACGCAAGCCGCCTAAAAGCAATCTAAAAGACAGCAAGCCTATTGACGCTGCTTCTGCTTTTCACGCCCACCGCATGAAGCAAGCGCAATACAGCGCGTTGGTTAATATGTTGGTGGTGGAAATCAGCGCTGGTTTTACACTTAATCTGCCGCGTGCGCCCGATGTGAGCGCGGCATTGCGTGATGTTTATGGCGAAAACAATCAAACATCTTTTTTATTGCCGCTGAGTCAATTGCTGGGCTTTATCGGCGCGCATGAATGGCATAAAACAGGTGTGGAAGTAGCCGCACTAGGCCAACGGATTCATGTGCCGTTTGGTGTATTTTCACCTTTGCGAGGTGAATATCTGGAGCTAGTTGCTCACACTCCGCTACCTAAACCATGCCAAACGGCTTTTGATATTGGTACAGGCAGCGGTGTGTTAGCAGCGATTTTAGCCAAGCGCGGTGTGCCTCACGTTGTCGCTACTGATAATAATCTGCGTGCGCTAGAATCTGCCAAAGCCAATCTAACGCGTTTAGGTTTTTCGCAGCACGTAGATTTGCAAGTGGCTGATTTATTTCCAGAAGACAGTGCAGATTTAATTGTGTGTAATCCGCCTTGGGTGCCAGCTAAACCCACTTCAACAATTGAAGCGGCGTTATACGACCCAAACAGCGCGATGTTAAACAGTTTTTTAACACAAGTAACGTTACACCTAAATAAAGAAGGTGAAGCATGGTTGATTATGTCTAACTTAGCTGAGCATTTAGGTTTGCGTGCTGAAAATGAATTGTCAGCGCGTATAAAAGATTCAGGTTTGCATATTGTTGAAACGCGTCATAGCAAGCCTACTCATGCTAAAGCTGCTGATGTAGACGATGCACTGGCTTTTGCGCGCAGCCAAGAAATAACGACTTTATATCGTTTAAAACATATAAATAAAGCGCTATAAACATACTATATCGATATGCCAGATGGTTTTATTAAACACCATACTTTGCACGATGCCGCGATGGATGCTGTCAAAATGACACTTATTTTCAAATCAATAATGGGGAGTTAATCAGATGGAAAATAAAATAGATGGTAGGAGATTAAACGAAACGGGTTTGTCGCGAATCTGGTCAAAATCGATTGATGTAGAATGTTTAGGTATCTAGTCGAAGCGATTGAGGTTGAAGCGTACAAGCCGCAAACGATGTTTGGTAATATGGGATTGAGTATTTTCTTAGACCGTACTATGAATGAGTTTAAAGAGATGGAGTTGATGTATCATGATGATGAAATTTTAAATGATTCGCCGTATTTTGCTAAACAACTTTTAAGAAGTGTCCGTTAGATAAATAGTAGTAAAATAAAACGTGGCTCGCTTCGGTTATATATGCAAACTAGTTATATAAAGCGCCATATTAATCGCTATAAACCAATATAAAGGCTACCTGAAAACATTCAGGTAGCCTTTATATGTATTGTTTAAATTAACTTAAATATTCTGGCTTCTTAAAGTATTGATGATGCCATTTGCGCCAGCCGCTACCGCCAATTTATACAATGTTTCTTGCGGCATATCGTTGTGCCACAGCCGTTCAATATTCACCAATACTGGCAAATGGCTTAGTTTACGCGCGCGCACAATCGCTTCTACATCTAAGCGATACGCATGATCCGCCTCAAAACTAAGCGTACCCGCTTCACCCAAAATAATATGATGATTGCCTTTTAAGGCAATGTGTTCAGCCGCCACCAGCCACTCATCAACGCGATGATGCTTATCTTTGCACAACACCACCGGCGTATTTAAGCGCCCTACTTCGGCTTGTAATGCGCGGTTGCTCATCAGCTCGCCGCCCAGATACAGAATATCGGCTTCACCTTCAAGCGCTGGTTCAATTTGGCGTACATCACGAATGCGTACAATTACTGGCCGCTGTGTATTATGCCCTTGTTTTATAACCTCGCGCATGGTGCGCATGGCCTCTTTATCGTTCAAGCCATCTTGTTCGGCATAAGGGCTGTTAGATACATAAAAAGGATCGGTAAACACTGCATCGTTATAATCGTGTGCACCAATATTGAGTACCTTTTCATCGCCAAACGCAACGCCATGAACATTGATAATGCTGTTTTCAGGCTTGGCTTCGCGGCTGATAATGCGCCAATCACTCAACACGCGAATAGCGCGCTCTACTTGCGCCAGACTTTCAATTTCATGCGGGTGAAACACACGCTCATCGCCCACAGCGCCAATGATGGTGCGCTCTTCGCCTTTGGAAACATGTTCATGTAAACCACGGCTGCGAATCAACGCTACAACTTGTTCCACTGATTCAGCAGCGGCGTGCTTTTGCATCACAATAATCATTTTAGCTCCTATGATAACAGTACCATTATAGCTGGTTGGCAACACCGCAAATCATATCAATATTCGCTGATTTTGCCTAACTATGCCGTTGTTTAAAAGTACATTTATTGTCTCAAAACTGTAATTTTATGAAAAATAAATTATGCTAAAATAGTTTATTTAAATCATATCTATTATTATCAATGAGTTACACCTGTGCTATAATTCTTTGTCGTTTTTTATTTAAAAGCGTCTTTGACACTACTCTCGTAAAAAACAATATAAGGAGCACATTTTGTCAAGCGATGATAAAAAAACCATACGTTACCGAATCAGTGAACATCAATATAGTCATCTAGGCACGTTCAATACAGATCGTAACTTTCAACCACGTAGCTTTTCACCCATTCCAGATACCCGCATTGATAAATTCACCTTCTTTGGCATCTTGATTTTATTAATGAGCGTCACCTTGCCGCTTATTTTATTTCCTCAGCAAGGTGCAGATTGGGTGGCTTTAGCTAAAACGTATATTACCGATACCTTTGGCGGTGTTTACCTTGCTTTTGGTCTACTGGCTATTATATTTGTAACCTATGTTACATTCTCAGATATCGGCAACATTAAGCTGGGTAAACCAGATGAAGCAATTGAATTTAAAACTGGCTCTTGGGCCGCGATGATGTTTTGCGGCGGTATTGGTGCCAGTATTTTATATTGGGGCTTTGTTGAATGGATGTACTATTACCAAGGCCCGCCGTTTGGCTTAGCCGCTGGATCAGCTGAGGCCATTAAATGGGCCAGCACTTATGGTATGTTTCACTGGGGGCCAGTTGCTTGGGCTATTTATTTGGTACCCGCCATTGCCATTGCCTACTTTGCCCATGTGCGCAATTCACCTGTATTAAAAGTAAGCCAAAGCCTGATGCCGCTGATTGGCCAACGCTGGGCCAACAGCAATTGGGGTAAATTAATTGATATCTTCTTTGTTTTTGGTATGTTGGGCGGTGGTGCTACCACACTAGGCTTAGCTTCGCCGATGATTTCTTACGGATTGCATGAGCTATTTGGCACGCCGCAAAATCTGCAAATGCAATTGATTGTTTTATTGGTTACCACCATGATTTTTGCCTACAGCGCCTATCAGGGCCTTAAAGGTGGTATTCAATTTCTCTCTAATATCAACTTCTACCTTAGTATTGCCTTTCTGATTTTCATTTTATTCGCAGGGCCAACCATTTTTATTTTAAACGTTGGTTTAGAAAGTCTTGGCCGCTCGCTTACGCAAATGTTTACCATGATGACGTGGACAGAATCTTTCGGTGAGTTTACCGAGTTTGGCTTTACCAAAAGCAACTTCCCAAAAGATTGGACTGTGTTTTATTGGGCTTGGTGGCTGGTATATGCACCAACCATCGGCTTGTTTATCGCTAAAATTTCTAAAGGTCGCACCATACGTCAAATGACTGTGGGCTCAATATTTTTTGGCTCACTTGGTTGTGCTGCGTTTTTTATTATTTTAGGTAACTATGGCTTATATCTTCAACTAACTGGTGGTTTGGATTTGATAAGCATCTTGAATGACCAAGGCGCTAATGCTGCCATTTTCTCGGTTTTAAAAACGCTACCCATGTCAACTGCCGTGATTGTGGTGTTCGTGATTTTAGCGGTATTATTCACCGCCACCACTTTCGACAGTATTTCTTATATCCTCGCTTCGGTTGTTCAGCATGAGGTAGATGGCGAACCGCACCGCTGGAACCGCTTGTTTTGGGCATTTACTTTATGCCTGATGCCAAGCGTGCTGATGTTTCTCGGTGGTTTGGACACTCTGCAAACCGCTTCTATCTTTGCCGGCGCACCTTTATTGGTGATTATGACGATGATGATGCTTTCCACCATCCGTGCTGCTAAATATGATTTATATTACCAGCCAGATTATTCGCTCAAAACCATTCATATTGAATCTGTTCCTGATAACTCACCCTGGGAAACGGGTGAAACTTCACAAGCACCTGAAGGTTCAGTTTGGGCACAACAAGCGGCTTGGGAAGAACAGCGTCAAGGTGATTCCGAAGATGATACAAATGTAGATCCTGACCCTAAAGCTTAATTGATGCTATAAAAGCATTTCTATGCAAAGGCTACCTGAATAAATCTTTCAGGTAGCCTTTATGTTTATTAATGCAATAAAACACCAGCACGCAATAGCGCATTAACACTTAGCAATAGCCTATTTACACATTAATCGCATTCTTTGTTCTGCTATAATTGGCTTCTGGTTCATCCACTGTCTGCGGACTATCCGCACTTTCTATATCTTTCAGGCATCTGATGAAAAAATGGCAATCTGGTAAATTTTGGCTCAAAACACTCAGCATCTGCTTAATAGGTATGTTTGTATTGGGCGTGGGCAGTCAAGCCATTCTCTATCGATACTTTAGCTCCGATAATTTACATCAAATTGCTGACACCAGCTTTGCTGATGCTGGGCGCCGTGTTCGCTTTGATGCCCAAATTGGTCGTGGGTTTTTTCCTCGCCCTACCGTTTCCCTTCGCAATGTAACCCTCAGTGAACCAAACAGTGACAAAATCGCGGTGCACATTAAAGAAATGCGCACCGGCGTTGCGTGGTCTAATTTATGGAGTGCGCAACCAACAATTGAAAAATGGGTTTGGATTCAACCCCACATCCAGCTGCACCAACACAGTAACAACCAATGGAACATCGACGACCTTCTACAAAAGCGCGATGTTCAGGTCAATAGATTGATTATTGAAAATGGGCGTTTTCAAATGGTTACTCCTACGCAAAACCATCTAATTACTGCATTTAAAGCTAAAATTAAAGGCCTTACCGACCCTAAATCACAATTTGAAATCAGTGGTGAGACACTGCAAAAGCATTGGCAGCAAGTTACATGGCAAGCTCAAGGCATAATCGAAAAAAATGTCAACGGCTGGCGCATCCCCAGTATAAAGCTACAAGGCACTGCGCAGCCATTACAGCATCCATTATCATTCAAGCTCAATACCTCATTAGAATACCAATCTGGCAACCTAAAAACAGGTCCGCTCAAGCTTCAGGCAAGTAGCCCCGATAACGAATTAAACATCAACGCCGAAAGTGGTAGTACCGAATTAAGCCTACATAAAATCCGCCTAAACAACACCAACGCCGTTGCCACTGCACGCAAAGACAATCAAGATTGGACGGGCAGCCTCAACGTTCACCAAATCAACTGGCGCCCAACCGTGCTCACAACCGACCAAATTCAACTAAAAGCCAGTCGCCAAAATACGTATACGCTCGATACAGCTACACTCAATACCACTCTTGTTTGGCAAAAAAAACTAGGCTTCGCACTGAATAACTTGGCTTTATCTACTCGTCAAGAACAGCGTAGAACCACTAGCCATGCCCGCTTTGTGAGCCAACTTGAAGGCTGGTTGAAAAGTACAGACGGCTATAATTGGCAAACCAACCTCAGCGGTCAAATAGAGCGTCAGCCCGCCACCATTAAAGCCGAATATCAACATGGCCCGCAGCCAACATTAAACGCTGTTGTTCATCTACATAAATTATCATTGTCACCTTATTGGCTTAATTTATCTAATCAAACCAGCCATGCCTATCCTGCCTTTTTAGCTCAAGGCCGACTGGCAAAAATTGAGGCCGACGTTAAAATAGATAGCTTAATCACGCCTGGCGTACAATTAGATGACTTTAGCGTACGAGTTGACGCAAATCCGCAGCATATCCAATTGTCTTCCTTACATGCAGCCTTATATGGCGGCCACACCGAGGGCGGTTTAAACATCAGCAATGCCAACCCGCCGATATTACATCTACAACAATACTTTCAAAATGTTCAAATTAGCCCACTACTCAACGACCTCTTAGGCGTTCACAGCCTTCATGGGCGCGGCAATGCAGTGATTGATTTAACCAGCAAAGGCGGTAAAAAAGCCCAATGGCTATCTGCTCTGAACGGGCGCGCTAGCATTAACATCAACCAAGGCAGCCTTGAGGGCATAGACTTTGCTAAAACCTTACAAAACCTGCGCAACAACCAAACCAACCATCTTGTAAGCGACAATGAGCAAACACCGTTTGAACGCTTCAGCCTAGATACACTCATCGTAAACGGTGTTAGCCAACAAAGCCGTAGCGAACTAATTTCAGGCAATGTCACTGTCACCAGCCATGGAAAAACAGATTTCAACCTTAAAACTCTGCAAGAAAATGTTACGGTTAGCGTGCGTAATGATGGGCGTATTAACAGTGTGCCGCTGCAAATCAATGGTACGTTTGATAAACCCTCTATCGCTCTCGATTACCAGCGCCTAACCAAAGGCTTGTCTACGCCCGAAGAAAAACAACAAGTATTGACCAACGCGCTAAAAGAACAATGGCAGTGGCTTAAACCTGAACGCAGCGCCAGTGAAACAGATCCTGAAGCACAGGCTTCAGGTAGCCCTCCATGACAAGCTTAGCTTGGCGAGAGATGCCAGATATACGTGCCCTATCTGAAACCATACAAGCTCATGCTCGACCACTGAATCTCATTATCTGCAATCTTGAAGCAGCACTCCCACAACTAAAGCTACCTGAAGCTCCATCGTCACAAGAGCAAACGCTATACATCTCATTGCTTAGACAAATTAATACATTGGCTTTAAGCGGCGTCCATGTTATTGAACATCTACTGCCAGATGTTCACTTTTGGTGGCTCAACGACCATGCTGCTTATAATGTGCATGAACATTTCAGCCAAGTGCAATGGCAAACCCCTAGTCTTTCGCAACAAGCACCATTAATCAGTAAGCCTTGGTTTATACCAGCACCCACTACTGCCCCAACTAATGTATTGGTTATTGGTGCTGGTATCGCTGGTGCGGCGACTGCTCGCGCACTAGCCGAAAGAAACATTGCCAGCACAGTATTAGAAACTGAGCCGCAACCCGCACTGGCTGCATCTGGTAATCGTCAAGGACTGTTGTATGCAAAAATATCGCCTCATCCAACTGAACAATCCGAATTATTACTATCTGGCTACGGCTATACCCGACGCCTTTTAGAACGCCTGCTGCCTCACCAACATAATGCTTGGGATGCTTGTGGTGTCTTGCATATTAACCACAATGCTGCTGAAACCCGACGCAACGCCGCACTTTCATTGCATACTTATCATCACCATTTGTATCATGCAGTTAGCGCCACAGAAGCCAGTGATTTGGCGGGCATAGCCATCAACCACGCTGGCCTATTTTGGCCACAAGGCGCATGGCTGCACCCCCCAGCTTTAGTTCACGCCCTGCTTGAGCATCCTCTCATTAGCCTACACACCAACACACCGTTGCTACATGCTTATTACCATGGCAATAGTTGGTTTGCTCAATCTAACAAACAATTATTTTCAGCTAGCCATATTGTGTTTTGTAGCGGTTCGGCTAGCCACAATATTGAATTATTAAAAGGCTTGCCCTTTCAGCTCGTTCGCGGTCAAACCAGTTTAGCCACGGCCAGTAATTATAGTCAGCAACTGCGCTGTGCACTAAGCGGTACCAGCTATATTGCTCCTGCTTGGCAAGGCCAACACTGCTACGGCGCTACTTTTATGCCCAATGATGCTGGTAACGACTGGCGTGAAGCAGATGAGCAGCTCAACCACGAAGCACTAATTCAGCTACACCCCACTCTAGCCACCTCATTTCATAAGCCACACACTCCAAACCAGATGCGTGGCCATGCGTCTATTCGCTGTGATGCACCCGATCATTTACCAATGGTCGGTGAACTAGGAGACATCACCGCCATGCAAGACACTTACGCTCAGCTCGCGCTCGATAAAAACCAAACCATTAATTCACCTTGCCCTTACCTTCCGAATGCTTATCTGAATACCGCCCATGGTAGCCGTGGCCTCAGCACTGCACCTTTATGTGGCGCCAGTATCGCCGCCCAAATCGCTGGCACTCCCAATCCCTTATCAAAGCACTTACGCCAAGCTTTACACCCTAATCGATCCATTATCAGATCTATCATTCGTCATAAGCCTGTTAATATATAGGGCAGAATAGATACAAAAAAACTAATAACCAGCATCATAAATATTCATAAGTAACTATTATTAAAGATAAATTAATAAAAAATCAAACATTACCATCTATATTTAAAAAATGCCGACTATCCAAACTTTATGCAACTTATTTGCTTTTAAGCCATCCTACTAGCACTCACTCACTTAATAATTTATATAATCCCTAAAAGGAAAGCCTACTATGCGTACCATGATCGTTATCGGTCTGTTATTGCTCGGCGCATTGGCCTACTTAAAACAGCACCCCGAATATCAGGAACATCTGACCGGAAAGGCGTTGTTTGAAGTTCAGTTCAATAAAGCAGATAAGCAAACAGACGAATACTCCCCTAGTCGCAACGCCACTCATTATTCCGGCACGGAAAAATAATTGGCCATAACTCACTAATCAAGAAGCTGCCAACTCCCAGTTCAGGTAGCTTTTTTAATGCCTACTGTAAATACCAGTCGCACTATTTATACTTAAAGTTAATAAAAAACTTATAACACCTCTAAAAAAATATATATCTTCTCATCACATTTTGCTTCTTATATCGTTGTGCAATTTAAACATATTAAAAAATAAGCCTACGATAGTGGCGTCTTGAAAAGCACTTTGCGAGTCTTTAAATGTCTTAGAGTGTTTTTTAACAAAATAGATATCAAG
>CAZLYX010000056.1:0-10857 GCA_964563885.1 uncultured Neisseria sp.
CAATGTATACGTTGGGTATTGATTAAGCTGATGCTTTTTTAAAGCAAATATAAAGGCTACCTGAAAAACTGTTCAGGTAGCCTTTAACCATTCAGCAGTCAAGCGTGTGGATTATTCGCCGAAATCTAAAACCGCAGAAGTGTAAACTTCTTGTACGTCGTCTAAATCTTCTAAGGCGTCGATAAGCTTTTGCATTTTTAGAGCATCTTCACCTGAAAGCTCAGCTTCATTTTGAGCGCGCATGGTAATGTCGCCATCTTCAGATTTAAAACCGCTGCTTTCAAGTGCAGCTTTAATACTCGCCCAATCGTTGGGATTGGTGATCACTTCAATAGACTCATCATCATGGACAATCACATCTTCAGCACCTGTTTCCAGCGCCGCTTCCATTAGAACATCTTCATCAGCGCCAGGTGCAAACACCAAATAGCCTTGATGAATAAAGTTAAACGCCACACTGCCATCAGTGCCTAAATTGCCACCATTTTTAGAAAATGCATGGCGAACATCGGCAACAGTGCGTGTTTTATTGTCAGTAAGACAATCTACCATCACCGCAGCGCCACCAATGCCATAACCTTCATAGCGCAGCTCTAAATAATCTGCGCCCTCAAGATTGCCCGTGCCTTTGTCGATAGCACGTTGAATGTTGTCTTTGGGCATATTGGCATCAAATGCTTTGTCCATTGCTAAGCGTAATCGCGGGTTGGCTGCAGGATCGCCGCCGCTCATTCTGGCAGCAACGGTAATTTCTTTGATAACACGGGTAAATATTTTGCCACGTTTGGCATCTTGGCGTTCTTTTTTGTGGCGTATATTTGCCCACTTACTATGGCCTGCCATAAGTGTTTCCTTTATGTAAACGGGATTACAGAAATAAAATACAAGTGCGCATTTTATCATATTTATATGTAGGTATGGATAAGCCAAAATCTTTTCAGGTAGCCTTTATGTTAATAAGGCTACCTGAAAAGATTTAATCAAGTTAATCGAGTAAATCCAGTTTCTTTAATAATGCGCGGCTAGCAGTGTTCACTAAATGATAGGTTTCATCAAAATCGCCAGTGTGATAAGGGTCGGGCACGAGGGTGTAGCCAGCATCGGGGATTAAATCAGTCAACTTAAATGTTTGCGTCGAATCAATGCGAAACAGGGGTTTTAAATCAGCCAAATTGTTGTCATCCATAGCAATAATATAATCGTACTCTTCTGCATCTTGGGCTGTTACTTGGCTGCTCACAAATCCACTGCTAGAAATGTTGTGTTGTTTAAGCTTGGAGGCAGTGCCTTGATGCATGCCTTTGCCATTGTGCCAGCCTGATGTGCCAGCGCTTTTAATGTGAAGCCGATGGCTAACGCCCGCGATTGCAGCTTCGTGTCGTAAAACATATTCAGCCATGGGTGAGCGGCAAATGTTGCCAAGACAAACAAATAGGATTTTATAGGTTTTCATAGTGTCCTCAATGAGTGAAATAGAGTTTGGCGCTTAAGTGTAGCTAAGTGAAACTTTTGCTCTGCTAGCTTATCCTATAATGATAAACAAATAATTTTAAGCGAGGAGAATTAAATGAGCTTGATTCATTACTGGCGCTTAGCGGCGCTGATTGCATTGGCGGCTTGTTCTGGTGGCCAACCCAATGGAGAAGGGGATGAGCCTTCGGCGCCAGTGGCAGTTATAGAGTCCGCTTCAGAAGATTATATGGCTGAAAATTCGGAGCCATCGTTGCCGCCATCGCCTTTTACTAAAACAGTTGTGACCAATAAAATAAGCCCTGCCTACCTAGACGAATGGCAAAAAGCGGCAAATCGCCATACCTGTGCCATCATCGCCTTGCCTAATGATGCAGTGTCGCAGCATAAAGGCGCAAAAGCACATCGTGTTGATGCGGCTGGCGGCTGGGCAGTGGCCTACGACTTGCCAGATTTGGACAGTGCTTATGGTATCGCTGGAATGGGCATGAAGGCAGATGCTGCTAGCCAGTGGCACAATAAACTCACTTGGGACGACAGCAGCACTGCTGGCTTTGGCTTGGTGAACGGCGACAGCCCGAATTATCAGGCTAATGTACATGTCGCCGGTCAAGAGTGTGACTACAACGTTTGGTCTGCTATCAGCGAAGAGCACTTAGAGCAAATGCTTAACGATTTACGCAAGCTGGATGTTGATGCCTTAAATGTTAAGCATTAGTAGGCTGTGCAAACAAAGGATTGTGACCATCAATGTTTTTAGCTTGAGCGTAAGAGGGCAATTCCGCGCCCTCTGCAATAGCATTGTGCAGCAAGCGAATGTTTTCAACTCCACATTCCGCCAACAAATCTAAGAAGTTATGCTGCACAGTTTCAATGTGTTCTACAGGCGATAGTGGCCATACAAACACTTGTGGCTGCAACTCAAATACGCTGTCGGTGGCATTAAAACCAAACATCAAATTACCGCCTTGTTGTGAAGCCATAACCACACCTACGCGCGGCGATTGCAAACGAATGGCGCGAATAGCATTGGTGGCAAAAGCGTCAAGCGCCATGCGTAAACGCATATGGCTGGCTTCGGCAATTGCAATGAGCGGAGTATTGGCTGAAAGTGGATTGGTAAACAGTGTTACCCCTTCTTTTGCCATTGCTTCTTGCCAAACTTGCATCAACGGCAGCGCCGCATTTTGTAAATTATTGCCTAAGGTTTCAAGCAGGTTTTTATTGCCATAGCCAACTGCGTATAAAACATGTACTGATTGGCCAGATTCTAGCGCCAAAGCATTAATAGGCAAATTGGCAGCAAATTCAGCCGCAGCTTCAGCATTTTGCTTGGCTTTAAACCATTCCCCTACTTTTATGACTGCCAAGTCTTCAGCGCACACTAAATTGGGTAACCAAGTGGCCTGTGTGAGCGCGCGGGTATGTGGGTAATTGGCTAGGCAAGCAGTTAATTCTACAATTGGCGCTTTGCTAGTGAGCGTGGTCGGCTGATTGCAACCAGCTACTATAACAACTGGTAGTGCAAACCATTGACATTCTTCTTCAGTTTTTGCCTGTAGCACAAAATCTAAACCATTCAACAATGCTTGATAGCTTGGCGCATCGGGTGCCATGCTCATGGCTACGGATAAGCCTAGATAGTGGTTTTGCTCAAACATATTATAGATGGCAGCATGCAGCGATTGCTCTGACAACTTGCGTTGCGCGCCGCTAGATGAAGCCGCAATTTGCGTGGCATACAATAATAAATCATTTTTAACTGGATCAGCAGGGTAGGGGCGCGTGTCAGTTAGGGTGTAATTTGAGTTCATAAAATTTGTTCTTTACGTGGACAATTAAAGGTTAATTAAAGGTAACTTGATAGTGTTTTGTGTGGATTAAAAAAAGCCAGTATTCAAATATTTTGAACATATCATTTAAAGCATGATTAGGCTACCTGAAAGAGGGTATGGTCAATAGAGGTTTAACAATAAAGTTAAAGCCGTTTGTTAAGAAAAATCAAATAAATCTGGTTGTAAATGCTCGCTGGTCACGCGCACATCAGCTTCGCCTTCAGCAAATACAATATGCAGTTTTTGGCCTTGTTTTAACGTGGCTGCATCACGTATAACTTGGCCACGGCTATTTTTTACCACGCTAAAACCACGCGCCAAAATATGTTGCGGCGACACAGCTTGCAGTAATTCAGCTTGTTTCTCAAAACGATGACAACGCTGATTCCACAGTGCTTGCCAATTTTGCGTCAATAACGTTTTGAGGGTATTGAGTTGGCGCGCCGCTTGTGCGGTATCGGGGCGTAAATGTTGTAAACGTTGATTTTGTTGAGCAGCGCGTTGGCTGTGGAAGCGAAAATGAGTTTGCATGCCAGCGCGTAAACGAGTGTGTAGGGTAGTGATATATTGCCCTTGCTCGCCCAATTTTTGCTGCGGATGGCGCATATTTCGCGCGAGCCAATCAAGCTTTTGGCTAGCATCGTAATAACGTTGTTGCAGCGCTGAGTGTAGCGCGCGCTTGCCCACGTTTACTTTTTGAATCAGCTCAGCTCGATTGGGACTCACCAATTCTGCGGCAGCAGTGGGAGTGGGCGCACGCACATCGGCAACAAAGTCGGCCAAGGTAAAATCGGTTTCATGGCCCACACCGCTCACCACAGGAATAGGGCAGGCTTCAATCGCACGCACCACAGGCTCTTCATTAAAGGCCCATAAGTCTTCAATGCTGCCACCACCACGGCACACAATCAATACATCTACTTCTTGACGCGCTGCGGCGGTGTGAATGGCTTTGGCAATCTGCAATTCACTGCCCGCACCTTGTACTGGCGTGGGATAAATAATAATAGGAATATCTGGCGCACGCCTTTTTAGTGTGGTGACCACGTCGCGCAAAGCTGCTGCGCCAAGGCTGGTGACAATACCAATGCTGCGCGGATGTAATGGCACAGGCTGTTTACGCTCGAGATTAAACACGCCTTCTGCTTGTAGCTTGGTTTTGAGGCGCTCGTAGGCTTCGTATAATTGCCCCAAGCCTTTCATGCGCACATCGTTTACAGTAATTTGATACTCGCCACGGGCTTCATAAATGCTGATTTTGCCAGTTAGTTCAATTTGATCGCCCTCTTTTAATGCCGTGCCTACTTTGCTTGCTGTACCTTTAAACATGGCGCAGCGCACTTGGGCTTTGCTGTCTTTGAGTGAAAAGTAATAATGACCGCTGGCAGCGCGGGTGAGGTTTGATACTTCGCCCGATACCCAAATGCCGAATAGATTATCTTCTAGTAAGCGTTTGGCGAGTGAGTTGAGTTCAGAAACGGTTAACGCAGCAGGGGCGAACAAATCAGACATGGCGGCAAGTTCGTCTATAAAAAAATTAAGAGAATCGAATTATAAAGCTTTTCAGGTAGCCTTGGTGATTGAATAATAAGGCTACCTGAAAGCAAATGAATCAAAACAGGGTTTAATGAATCAAACGCATCATCAAACACCGTAAAGTATTTTATAAAAAATGGTATAAAAAAGGCTACCTGAAACATATTAAAGTACTTGAGAGTTTACTTTCAGGTAGCCTTTTGCTTACTGTTGTGCTGCTGGCAATGTGTTATATTTAATGTCTTTGTTACAGTATCAGGTTTATTTTGATACCTATTTTTAATTAGTGATTTATGAATCTACATCAACACATTGAACAACATTGGCAAACGCCAAAGCCTTGGCTAAGTTTAATATTGTGGCCATTATCGCGCGTGTTTGCTGGCGTAGCGAAGTTGCGGCGTGAGCTGTATCGCAGTGGCCGTTTACACGGCGAGCGATTGCCAGTGCCAGTGGTGGTGGTGGGTAATATTCATGCGGGTGGCACCGGCAAAACGCCAGTGGTATCGACTTTGGTGCGTGGTTTGCAGCAGCGCGGTGTTAAAGTGGGCGTAATCAGTCGTGGTTACGGGCGTGAAAATACCAAAGTGCATGTGCTGAACCCTAATAGCCGTGTGGCCGATGCTGGCGATGAGCCGCTGATGTTGTATCGGCAAACAGGCGTACCGATTGCGGTTGGCAGCAAACGCATTGAGGCGGGTAGAGCATTGCTGGCGGCTTATCCTGATTTGGAATGCTTGGTGGCAGACGATGGTTTACAACACTATGCGTTAGCACGTGATATTGAAATTGCTGTTTTCCCTGCCAGCGATGCGGCGCGGTGTTTAGATGTGTTGCCCAACGGCGGTTTGCGTGAACATACAAATAGATTGAAAGATGTAGATGCTGTGGTGTTTAGCGGTTGTGATCAGCCGCCACAAACGATATTCTCTATGCCAGTCGCAGTGTTTTGTAGTCATATTAACGCAGGCGAAATTTATCACTTAAATAACCCGCAGCAAAAGTGGAACCCTCAAGAAGCTGCTGGGCAAATCATTGCAGCGTTGGCTGGTATTGCGCGGCCAGCGCGTTTTTTTGAAAGCCTGCGTGAACAAGGCATAATACTGGCTGAAACTAGAGTATTGCCTGATCATGCGCCCTTAACTCGGGCAGATTTACCGCAGGCAGATTGCATTATCATCACCGAAAAAGATGCGGTAAAACTGGCGGACAATGCCCCAGAAAACGTGTGGGTATTGCCAGTTTGTGCGATAATCGAGCCAGATTTAACATCTTGGCTTCAGGCCGAATTGGCGCGTTTGCGGTAATGTTATATAACGAGAAAAAGCAGGCGCTTAGCTACCTGAATGGTTTTATTTAATGCTCTGGAAATCATCGATTTTCATGACAATGCTTTGAAAGAATACAATGGAACAAAAATTCTTAGATATTTTAGTTTGCCCAGTGTGCAAAGGTGCATTGGAATACAAACAAGACCACCAAGAGCTGTGGTGTCGCAAGTCTAAGCTCGCTTATCCCATTAAAGATGGTATTCCTTATATGCTTGAAAGTGAAGCACGCGCGCTGACAGATTTAGAATCAAAAATATGAGCACGCCGTTTATCGTTTTGATTCCAGCACGCTTAGCCTCTTCGCGCTTGCCCAACAAAGCTTTAGCTGATATTCACGGCAAGCCGATGGTGGTGCGCGTGGTTGAACAAGCCCGTAAAAGTGCTGCTGAACGAATAATAGTGGCAACAGATCATGCTGATATTGCTGCGGCTTGCCAAAATCATGGCGTAGAAGTGGTGCTTACTGGGAATCATCATGAAAGTGGCACCACACGTTTGGCCGAAGCGGCCGAAATTTTGGATTTATCTGCTGACACAGTTGTGGTAAATGTGCAGGGCGATGAGCCGCTAATCGATCCAGAATTGATTAACCGCACCGCCAACTTATTAGCCGCTAATCAAGTACCCATGGCTACAGCTGCTCATGTGATTTATGATTTTGCTGAATTCTTAAATCCC
This sequence comes from uncultured Neisseria sp., assembly GCA_964563885.1. Taxonomy (GTDB): domain Bacteria; phylum Pseudomonadota; class Gammaproteobacteria; order Burkholderiales; family Neisseriaceae; genus CAZLYX01. Next base: position 6,851 of record CAZLYX010000056.1, read on the forward strand.
AACTGCGTGAAAGTGGTGTTAAATCACCAATGCAATGCGCTTTATTTTAGCCGTGCGCCAATTCCATATCCGCGCGATGTGATGCGTGCTGAAGTTAACATGCTACCTGAAAATGTACAGCCATTGCGCCACATTGGTTTATACGCTTATAGGGCTGGTTTTTTACAGCAATATGCAGAAATGTCTGAATCGCCGTTGGAGACTATAGAATCATTAGAACAATTGCGCGTATTGTGGCATGGCCATGATATTGCAGTAGAAATCACGACACATGCACCAGCAGCGGGCGTAGATACTCAAGAAGATTTAGACCGCGTGCGTGCCGTATTTCAAGCAGATTAGTGCTTGAGGCTACCTGAAAAATTAGTTTAGTGTCATTTTACTCTTTCAGGTAGCCTCAAAAAGTATTAAGATAAGCATGAATTTAGTAAACCAAAACCATCCCATAATGATTAAGGAAATGATATGAATGTATTATTGTTGGGCGCGCCAGGCGCGGGCAAAGGCACTCAAGCACAATTCATCACCGCAGCATTTAATATTCCACAAATCTCTACCGGCGACATGTTGCGTGCTGCGGTTAAAGATGGCACGCCGTTGGGTTTAGAAGCAAAAAAAATTATGGATGAAGGCGGTTTGGTGCGCGATGATATTATTATCGGCTTGGTAAAAGAGCGTATTGCTCAAGCAGATTGCGCCAATGGCTTTTTGTTTGACGGTTTCCCGCGTACATTAGCTCAAGCCGAAGCGATGGTTGAAGCGGGTGTAGATTTAGATGCAGTAGTAGAAATTGATGTGCCAGACGAAGCAATTGTAGACCGCATGAGCGGCCGTCGCGCACATTTGGTTTCTGGTCGTACTTACCATATTCGTCATAATCCGCCAAAAGTTGAAGGCAAAGATGATTTAACGGGTGAAGATTTAGTGCAACGAGATGATGACAAAGAAGAAACAGTCAAAAAACGTTTGCAGGTATACCATGAACAAACTGAAGTTTTGGTGAGCTTTTACAGCACCTTAACTGGTGACAAAACACCCAAATATATTAAAGTAGATGGCACTCAGCAGGTTGAACAAGTTAAAGCTGAAGTATTGGCAGCCTTGGGTAAATAAAATAGCACTATTGGTTAGGCTACCTGAAAACTTGTTTTCAGGTAGCCTTTTTGTTTGGTAAAGATCGACAATTAACGTATCCTGGTGTTTGGGCTGGCTAGGCTCTTCAATAGCCTTAACTGTAATCAATAAATGATTGGAACAGTATGACGTGGCAAGAAATTCCTTGGGGAAAAATTTTATTGGTGATTTATGCCGTGGTGTTGCTGTTGTGTGTGTTGCGGGTGTTATACAAACAGCACAATATTGGTACTGCATTTGCGTGGCTGTTGATGTTGTTTGCCTTTCCGGTGGTTGGCGTGATTTTGTATGCGCTGATTGGGGAGCCGCGTTTGGGGATGGCGAGAGCTAAACGAACAGAAGAGATGAATCGTTTTTATGGGCAGGTTATCGAGCGTTATTTGGATGGTGTGCATCTAGAAGATACGCCCAGTAATTTATCACCACGTTATCACGGCTTGGGCAAGATGGCTGCTGGCGGCACGGGCATAAAAATAACCAATAATAATGCGATAGCTTTGCTCAGTACCACTGAAACCATTGTTGATAGCATGTTGGCAGATATAGAAGCGGCTGAACTTTCCTGTTTATTGGTGTTTTATATTATTGACCCAAAAGGAAAAATTGAAACATTACTTAAAGCGGTAGAGGCTGCAGCTCAGCGCGGGGTGGAATGTATGATTCTGGCCGACGCAGTGGGCAGTAAAAATTTTTTCAATACTGAATGGCCTGCGCGTTTGGCTGCTGCTGGAGTGGGTGTACAAGCAGCGTTGCCGGTAGGCTTGTGGCGCACGTTGTTTACACGTTCAGACTTGCGTAATCATCGTAAGATTCTAATTGTAGATAAAAAAATTGGTTATACCGGTAGCTACAATTTGGTTGACCCAAAATGGTTTAAGCAAGGTGCAGGCGTAGGTGAGTGGATAGACGTTATGATGCGCTGTACTGGCCCATTGGTATTGGAAATGGCGGCGGTGTTTTATGCGGATATGGCAGTAGAAAATGATGATAATTTGAATGAAGTATTAGATTACTTGAGCGGCTTTGTGGAGCGAATACCTACCATGTTGCCTGACAAGATGGCGGCAGGAAACGTGATGGTGCAGTTGATTCCTTCTGCGCCTGATCAAGCTGAACGAGTGATTTATGAAACGATTATTTGTGCCATTCATATGGCTGAACAGAAAATTGTGATAACCACGCCATATTTTGTGCCTGATGAGCCATTATTGACAGCGTTAACTACTGCCGCCAAACGCGGCGTGGATGTAACTTTGGTCTTGCCAAAAAAAGTAGATTCATTAATGGTGCGTTATGCTTCACGTGCATACTATCCTATGCTGCTAGATGCAGGTGTAAAAATAGCTTTGTTTGAAGAAGGTTTGCTGCATGCAAAAACCATGACAATAGATAGCGAATATACTTTGTTTGGCACAGTAAACATGGATATGCGCAGTTTTTTCCTTAACTTGGAAATCAGTTTAGCGATTTATGATTTAGGAATAACAGCTGAAGTGGAGGCGCTTCAGCAGCAATATCTGACACAAAGTCGATTAGTGACTAGACAAGCATGGCAACAGCGCGCTAAAGGGTGGGGCTTAATTGAAAATACAGTACGCTTGATGAGCCCGTTGTTGTAAGCGGTTTGGGTAATATGAAAAAGCATAAAAATTATGATTTTGGTATAACAATTACAGGTGTATATGTATCAAAGTGTACCAGTTTCTTGTTTTAAATCGTAATCTAATGTAATAATGCTTTTTGTTAATATCATTGGTATGGACAAAGTACGAGTTAATCAGCAGAATTAGCGTCCATTACATGGGAAAGTATGATTGTTGTTTCTGCTTGTTTGAATAGTCTTGTGTTATCTAAGTGCATTATGACAAGCAGAATTTATCTACTTAAAAAATAAATATTTGCTTTTACATTTATAAGGAAGACGTTATGCCACAAACTAAATTACAAGTCACAGGTATGCAAGACAAGAGTGATGCTAAAAAATTGATCGAAATTGGTGAAGCAGTGGCCAATGTAAAGTTAATTAACGCCAATTTTGAAACGGGTGTGGTGGTGGTTACCCATGGTGATGGTTTTGATGAAGTGGCTTTCAAAGCGGCCGTATCTGCAGCAGGTTTTTCTGTTTAAATGAAGCTCAGAAATTAGTGCATAAAACAATGGCTCCCATATGGGAGCCATTGTTTTATGGCACACTGAATTTAATACTTAAACTCAATATAAAGCAATTATGCTGTGCGCAGCATGAACACATTCTTTCAAGCTTGCTACAAGTGCAATGCGAACGTAGCCGTTGCCAGCGTTGCCGTGTTGGGTATCGCGCGCTAAAAAACGGCCAGGCAATACTTGAATCGCTGCTTCAGACCACAGCTTGCGGGCAAAGGCTAAATCATCACCATCTGGCACTTTTAGCCATAGATAAAATGAAGCATCTGGCATGGTTACTGCAAATTTTTGCTGTAAAATTGGCACCACTTGATCGAATTTTTGTTGATACAGACGACGGTTTTCTTCAACGTGTGCTTCATCATTCCAAGCGGCAATGCTGGCACGTTGTATGGGGATGCTCATGGCGCTGCCATGATAAGTGCGGTAAAGCAGAAAAGCGTTTAAAAGCTCAGCATCACCAGCAACAAAGCCAGAGCGCAAACTCGGTGCATTCGAGCGCTTGGAAAGGCTGGTAAACATCACAATGCCTGTGTTACTGCGACCAAGTTGAGCCGCAGCTTGCAGGCAGCCAATGGGCGCTTGGCCGTTAAAATAAATTTCTGAATAACACTCATCAGAAGCAATGATAAAACCATAGCGATCTTGTAGCGCAAAGAGTTCAGCCCAATCTTGCAATTGCATCACTGATCCGCTGGGATTATTGGGTG
>CAZLYX010000057.1:0-10642 GCA_964563885.1 uncultured Neisseria sp.
GTTATTATAAGGATTATAATCAACCAAAATCAATAGAGCATTATGATGAAATAAATGTTACTAAAAATTTAAAGTTTACTTTCATGCAATAAAATGATACTTTATATCACTTAAAATAAAGGAAGTAATAGAATTAAGTTGCTTGTTTAGATAAATAAAATAATAATGCTTGGCTTTTTCAGTGTATAGGAATTGCATTTTAAAATTTCACACAGCCTAAACAACTGGTTTATGTTAAATTGTGTTCGATTGGCTTCACAAAGCTAATAGACAGTAGCAATTAATTCTTCGGGATTATTAATGTAAAACTTGCGATTAGTTAAAGTGAAGCTAATAATCATTGATTATTTTTATCAATATAATATCTTTCTGATATAAAAACAGAATGGTTGTAATATAAATTTGAGTATTAAAATTCTTAGAGCTTGCAACGCGTGTAGATATATTTTATACCGTTGGTACGTGCGAATATAAAATATTTACTTAGTGAGTTAAAATATTCAATTGTTTTTGTTGTTCAAATGGTGGCTATAGGCCAAGAAAAATCTTTAGTTACAGTAGATACATAAATGACCAATAAAATCTATATTTATGGTGCTAGTGGGCATGGTATGGTGGTTTCAGACATAGCACGCGCCGTTGGTTATAATGAATTGATATTGCTTGATGATTCATCAGGCCTTAAGTTCAGTCCAGATTTGGAAAAGCACGATATCTTTATTGCAATAGGGGACAATGCAATCCGTGAACGCCTTACTAGAAAAGTTGAGGCTGCTGGCTTTAATGTTGTCAGCTTGATTCATCCAAGTGTAGTAGTATCGCCTACGGCCACAGTGGGCAAAGGAGTGGTGGCCATGCCACAAGTGGTGATCAATGCCCGTGCTACAGTGGGGGATGGCACTATTTTAAATACTGCGGCTGTTATTGAACATGATTGTGTGGTGGGCATGTTTGCTCACGTAAGCCCAAGCGCGTCATTAGCAGGTAATGTTATTTTAAAAGATCGTGTGCATTTTGGTATTGGCAGCTGCGCGATTCAGGGGGTTGTGGTTGGTTATGATAGCGTAGTAGGTGCGGGTAGTGTGGTGGTGCGAGATGTGCCTGATGACGTGATTGTATATGGCAATCCAGCTAAAACAGGTCGACATCTGTAAAGCTTAATACTCAGCAATTTTAATGTTTAATCGGCGGGTGCCTAAACCCGCCTTTTGTTTTTTATTATCGTCTATCATGGCCGCTCAAAATAGGGATTAATTATGTATACGCAGCAAGTGCGCGAATTATTAACGACATTACAAAATGAAATTTGTTTGGCTTTGGAAGCACAAGATGGAGCTGGATTTTTTCAGCCCGATGTTTGGCAAAGCGCTTTGGGTGCTGGTGAAAGCCGTGTATTAAAAAATGGTGCTGTGTTTGAACAAGCTGGTGTGAATTTCTCGCATGTTAAAGGCGCAGCAATGCCTGCTTCTGCAACTGCTCATCGACCTGAATTGGCAGGCGCACCATTTGAAGCGATGGGCGTGTCGCTAGTGATACATCCTAAAAATCCGTATGTGCCAACGAGCCATGCGAATGTGCGTTTTTTCATTGCTTATCCAGAGGGTAAACAGCCTGTTTGGTGGTTTGGCGGTGGCTTTGATTTGACACCGTTTTATCCATTTGATGAAGATATTCGGCATTGGCACCAAATTGCACATGACTTGTGCGCACCGTTTGGCGCTGAGCTTTATCCTGAATACAAAACATGGTGTGATGAGTATTTTTATTTGAAACATCGAGACGAGATGCGCGGGGTAGGTGGCTTGTTTTTTGATGATTTAAACCGTTGGGATTTTGAGACGTGTTTGAATTTTATTCGTGCAGTGGGCTATGGTTTTATAGACGCGTATGTGCCGATTATTGAGCGCCGAAAAGCTATGCCATATGGCGATCGAGAACGCAATTTTCAGCTTTATCGACGTGGACGTTATGTTGAATTTAATTTGGTTTGGGATCGTGGTACATTGTTTGGTTTACAAAGTGGTGGGCGCACTGAAAGTATCTTAATGTCTATGCCGCCACTGGTTCGTTTTGAGTATTGCTATGAGCCTGAACCAGATTCAATTGAAGCGCGTTTGCAAGATTATTTACGCCCGCGTGATTGGTTAAACGAGTAAAATTATTTGCATGAATTAAGATCAACAAAAGGCTATCTGAAAATAAGCTTCTATGAAGTTAATATGTTCAGGTAGCCTTAATGTGTAAGTAACACAATAATGGATAGCTTTGATAAAGTAACAGCTGACTAATAGGCTAGCTGAAACCTGATAAAATATAGATATTGTAAGACTTAGGATTATATGGCAATGGAATTACGTGAAAAACTATTACGGCGTGTGACCTATGCATCAGTGGCTACAGCAAGCATATTGGTCGGTTTAAAAACGGCAGTATGGTTGATAAGTGATTCGGTGAGTATTTTGGCGAGCTTGGTCGATTCGTTAATGGATTCGATGGCGAGTTTAATTAACTTTGTTGCTGTGCGAATCGCCTTAAAACCAGCTGATGATGACCATGCTTTTGGGCACGGTAAAGCAGAGGGTTTATCAGCATTGGCGCAAGCGTGTTTTATTGCTGGCTCGGCAGTGTTTTTGTTAATGCAGGCGCTAGAGCGTTTTATTAATCCTCGCCCCATTTTGCATTCAGACTGGGGCATGGCGGTAATGGTGGTGTCGATTGTAATGACCTTAGCATTAGTGTTATATCAGCGCCATGTGTTAAAGCTTACCCATTCGCAGGCGGTTGCCGCAGACAGCCTTCATTATGTAACTGATTTGTTATCTAATGCTGTGGTGTTGATTGCCTTGGGGCTAGCTGCTTATGGCTGGCAGCGAGCGGATAGTGTTTTGGCATTTTTATTGGGATTATGGATTTTAAAAAGTGCGTGGGACATTGCTTATGATGCAGTAAACACGTTGATGGATAAAGCTTTAGAACCTGAAGTTTTGGCGCAAATTGAAACAGCCGCTTTGTCAGTCGAGGGTGTGCTTGGTATCCACGATTTACGCACACGCCAATCTGGTGGTAGCTACTTTATACAGATGCATGTGGACATGAGTGAACATCTTACTCTTGTTGAAGCGCATCAAATTGGTGATGCCGCCTCAGCGGCAGTGAGAACATTATTTGCGCATGCTGAGATTATTGTGCATCTCGATCCCGCTAAAAAACCAAACGTAGAATAACAAAAAAAGGCTAGCTGATTGGTTTTTCAGCTAGCCTTAAGATTGATACATCAACATACTAAGCTAATCAAAAAGGCTACCTGAATAATATTGTTCAGGTAGCCTTTTATTTTACTGGCCAAGCTTTTGAGTTAAAGCCACAAATTCTGCTCGTTTTTTGAGCGCTTTGCCTGAGTCGATAACACGTCTCGCCAGCTCAACGCCCTCGGCTAATGAAGCTGTAATGCCGCCAGCGTAAATAGTGGCAGCTGAGTTTAACAGCACGATATCACGCGATGCTCCGTGCTCGCCTTCTAAAACAGATGTCATTTTAGCAAGAGATTCAGCAGCATTAGCCACTTTAACGTCGCTTAAATCGGCATAAACATCAATGCCAAAATCTTCTGGATGAACATCGTATTCAATAATGGTGTTATTTTTTAGCTCTGCAATGCGCGTAGAGCCAGTGATGGTGATTTCATCTAAACCATCGCTGCCGTGTACCACTAAAACATGTTTGGAGCCTAGCTGTTTAAGAACACGCGATAAAATACCAACCAAATCAATATGAAATACGCCGAGTACTTGATTAGGAGCGGAAGCAGGATTGGTTAGCGGGCCTAAAATATTGAATATTGTTTTAACACCTAAGGCGTGGCGAACGGGCGCAACGTATTTCATGCTGCTGTGGTGGTTGGGCGCAAACATGAAGCCCATGCCAATTTTATCGATACAAGCACCCACTTCTTCTGCTGATAAGCTAAGCGAAGCACCCATTTGTTCAATAATATCAGCTGATCCACTTGACGACGAAACAGAGCGCCCGCCATGTTTAGCAATTTTTGCACCAGCCGCCGCTGCCACAAACATGGAGGTAGTGGAGATGTTGAAGGTGTGTGCACCATCGCCACCGGTGCCCACAATGTCGACAAGATTGGTATTGTTTTCTACTGGAACATGGGTAGCAAACTCGCGCATTACCCCAACAGCCGCCGCGATTTCTAGCACGGTTTCTACTTTCATGCGCAGGGCAACCAAAAGAGCAGAGACTAATTCTGGCGCCACTTGACCACTCATGATTAAACGCATTAAATCGGTCATTTCATCATGGAAAAGTTCGTTGCTATCAAGTAGGCGCACAAGGGCTTGTTGGGGGGTAATCATGTTGTTCCTGTTAAAAGTCGGTAAGCCTAAAATCAGGCTGGTTAGGTTTTGAGGTAATTAATAAGCAAATGGGCTGATGTGTGCAGGTTTGATTCACATGTTCAAATGCCGTGTTATTCACATAGCGCTGTAACGGTGTACTGGATAGGCGCTTTTTTACAAGCCTAGTTAGCATTAGTGAGTCATCAGCTTTACGGTATTTTTAGTAGGCTACCTGAAAATCTTTATATTCTTGTATGAAGTTATTAAGCATGTCGTGACCGTGTTCGGTTAATAAGGCTTCTGGATGAAACTGCACGCCTTCAATAGCATATTCTTTATGGCGAACGCCCATGATTTCGTTGTCATCAGTCCATGCCGTAATTTCCAGACAATCAGGGAGGGTGGCGCGCTCAATGACCAAACTGTGGTAACGGGTACACGTAACGGGGTTGGGTAAGTTTTTAAACATGCCGATATTGGTGTGATGTACTGCTGATACTTTGCCGTGCATGAGCGTTTGTGCTTGAATGATGTTGCCACCAAAGGCTTCACCAATGGTTTGATGACCAAGGCAAATACCCATAATCGGTAACTTGCCAGCAAAATGCTGCATGGCTGTCACAGAAATGCCCGCTTCTTTAGGTGAGCAAGGGCCAGGGCCAATCACCAAGTATTGTGGTGCAAGTGCGGCGATTTCATCAAGGGTGATGTCATCGTTACGTTTAACCAATACCTCTTGGCCAAGCTCAGCAAAGTATTGAACGATGTTGTACGTAAACGAGTCGTAGTTGTCTATCATTAAAAGCATTTTTTTATCACCTTATGATGGCCAGAAGCGCAGATGGATTTATTATTGTACGATGCTGATGTTGTTTGGGTCGTTGATAAAGGCCCACATTGCCACATCATTTTTGAACATGGCGTTGCGAATAACATAAATTAGCTCACGCTTAATCAGCCTATCTGCTGGACGGCGTACAACGCGCATGCCGCATTGGTAAGCTGCCATCTCTAATAAGTTATAAGCAAATTTAGGTTGGTGTAAACGAGGTATTGCCATGGGATGGCGGGTAATATAGGCGATTAAATCTTGGCTACTGTCATCGTAGTCATGGCCTTTCTGGTCAATGAAAACGATGGTAAACGGCATTTTTTTTAAATAATCCATAGCAGTGGTGTGTGTTTTAATTGTGTTAATTGTAGGCGGAATATAGCAGTTATTCAGGCTACCTGAAAGCAGTGATTGCTACAAATTAGGCACAACTATAGCGCTCAAGGGCAGATGGTCTGATAGCTGTTGCCATTGTTTTTCTTTGTGAACTTGGGCATCTAACACGGTTAAGTTGCGCGTGTATATACGGTCTAAGCTAAGCAGGGGCAGGCGCGAGGGGAATGTTTTGGGACGTTTGTTGCCGTTGCCGGCAAATACTTCACTTAAATCAAGTGCTTGTCCTAAGTTGAGACAAGACTTATGCCGCCAATCGTTAAAATCGCCAGCAATGATTAAGGGGCTTAAAGGGTTAACATGGTTGGTAATGTATTCAAAAATGGCTTGATATTGGCGCATGCGATCGGGCTCGCGCAGATTTAAATGGGCGCACAAACACACCAGCGGAAACGGCCAATCTATCGGTTGAATTTCACAATGTAATACGCCACGTTGTTCAAGCTTATTGACTGAAATATCGAGGTTATGGTGTGTATCAATAGGCAAATGGCTCAAGATGGCGTTGCCGTGGTGCTTTTCTTTGTAGGTGGCGTTTTGACCATAGCTGCTATGAAATGACAAGTGATCGCTGATTAAATCATAATGTGGCATTTTTGGAAAAGCAGGGCGTTTTAATTGCCTGCGTAAATTTTCACCTTGAACTTCTTGTAAAAATAATACGTCAGGCTGCAAAGAATGCAGTGCTTCAGCCATGCCGCCAACCTGAATTTTTCGATTCAAAGCCGACATGCCTTTGTGCATATTGTAGGTTGCAACAATTAATGGAGAAGGTATAGACATAATGTGTGGTCGACCTTTTTTGATTATTTATTAGCAATATATAAGGCTACCTGAACAACATGCAAGTAGATTAACTTATATATACATCCATTATTATAGCGTTTATTGACGATTAAGTGCTCAATGGTGTGATTGTGGTAAGCGACAAAATGGCAGCTTTGTTTGAGGGTGAAAACACCAGCTCTGCGGCTTCTTGTATGGGCAACCATTGATAATTAATGTGCTCATCGGGGCTGAGTGATATCGCGCTATCGCGGGGAACAATAGCCGAAAAGTGATGTTCAGTATTATGTGTTATCCCTTCAGCATAGCGGTGGCGCCAATGTGGATAAATTTCATACACAATGCTGTTGTGCTCATCTTGTAGTTGAGACTGCTGCAAAATAATACCTGTTTCTTCCCAAACTTCGCGCACAGCTGTTTGAGAAAGGCTTTCATCCTCTTCAATACTGCCCGTAACCGATTGCCAAAAATTAACATTGTCTGCTCGTTCGATTAACAAGATATTACCCTTGCCATCGTGTAATACGACCAATACAGAAATAGGTTGCTTATGGGGTTTTAGGGTCATTTGGGCTTGGATGCTCTTCAATTGATGCGGTGTTGGTTTGCGCTTCTATACCCGCGCGAATAATGGCTTGATCGCTGGGCACGGCAGCCTCTTGTAAAATACGGACTTCTCGCTGTGGAAAAGGAAATTCAATTTTATGCTCATTAAAACGTTTCCAAATATCCAACAAAATAGCAGAACTCAGTCCACGAAAACCATTTTCAGGATCTAAAACCCAATAGCTGAGTTGTAAATCAATACCGTTTTCGCCAAAATTAGTTAGAAAAGCAACGGGAGCAGGGTCTTTGCCAACACGCTCTTGTGCGGTAGCCACATCTTTCAGGATATTCAATGCTACTGTTATATCGGTGTGATAGGCTACCTGAACAGCAAGATTGTTTTGTAGTATTTTGCCCGTGTAAGATTCATTAATAACCGTTGAATTTATAAATGTTTCGTTTGGAATCAAAGCTTCGCTGCCAGAGGAGCCCTGTAATACCACAAAGCGGGACGTGATTTTAGTCACGTAACCAGTGAAGTTATTGACTGTTAACCGATCGCCTGGGCGGATTGAGCGATCGCTCAAAATAATAAAACCCGCGATGTAATTGCTGGCAACTTTTTGTAAACCCAAACCCACGCCCACACCCAAAGCGCCACCAAAAACCGACAGCACGGTAAGGTCAATGCCCACTAGAGGTAAAGCAATAAATAGAGATAAAATCAACAATAAAAACTTGGTGACTTTTGACAAAACAATGCGCAGGTTAAGATCTATACGCTCTCTTTTCATTAATTGATCATTAATAACATTAGCCAACCACATAGCTAATAACACGGTAATGGCAACCCAAATGAGGCCACTCAGTAAGGTAAATAAGCTCAAACTAGAGCTGCCAAGAGGCAATTGGATGCTTTTGAGTATTTGAATGATGAAATCGTCGATACCAGAAAGCCACAAAACAAAAAATACCCATAAACCAGCAGATAAAAAACGTTCTAAAGTATCTGCCGTTTTACTAAGCGGTAGCGCTGAATGCACAATGCCGAGTGCCAAGCGTATCAGTACCATCCAACCCGCAGCCATAATCAAAAAACGTATCCATACTGCTTGAAAACCAAAAAGTCGCCAAACGTATAGCACGATTGTGGCTGAAATTAATATCAGCAATGGTGACATTAGTCGGTAGCCGATATGGCGTAAAGCATTCCATTTTGAATCTGTGTTGATAAGTACTTTACGCTGAAAATATTTACTGAGATATAACAAGCTGATGACTAAAATAATGACTATTGCCACCTCTACCCAGCTAGATAATTGATAGTAGCTGCGCTCAAGCAAATGAGATGTAAATCTTTGGCGGGCAAATAGATTCTGAAAGAAATCTTGCAGATCTGAAGTGGTTTCGGACAGTAAGCTATTGCCGATACCGATAACGACGGATTTAAAAGGCATGTTTACTCATTTAGAGATGTGATTGGAGAATTGATTATAACGCGACTTTTAAGCCTAGTGCTTAATCGATAATAAGTTAAAAGCTTGCTTGTCTAGGTAATGCGGATTATAATAATCGGCTTCCCAACCTTGCCTTTTACAACTGCATGGTAAAAGGCTACATTAACCGTAAGGAGATAACATGCGTCATTATGAGATCGTGTTTATCGTTCATCCAGATCAAAGCGAGCAAGTACCCGCAATGGTTGAACGTTACAAAACCATGATTACTGAGGCCAGCGGCACTATTCACCGTCTGGAAGATTGGGGCCGTCGTCAATTGGCTTATCCAATCAACAAAATTCACAAAGCACATTATATTTTAATGAACATTGAGTGTGGTATTGAAGTGATTGAAGAGTTGGAAACTGCTTTCCGCTTCAATGACGCTGTATTGCGCCATCTGACCATCAAAACTAAACATGCTGTTACCGAAGCTTCTCCGATGATGAAAGAAGAGAAAGCTAAAAATTTGTTGGGTAGCAACACACCAGTTCAAGAAACTGCTGCTGAAGCTTAATTCAAAATTTGAATAATCTGCTAACCCTTACTGCGCAAATAGTCGAAGCTGGCATTTTGCGATATACCCCAACAGGGGTGCCTGTATTAGATATCAGGCTACAACATGAATCTTGGCAGCATGAAAACGGACAGCAATGTCTGGTTAAATTTGAAATGCCGGCCAAAATTCTCGGTGAGGAAGCATTAGCTTGGCAGCATCGGCAAGGTGTCATGGTAGCGGTAGAGGGTTTTTTAGCCCAACGCAGCCAACGATATCTTCATCCGATACTGCGTGTACAAAACATTAAAGAATATAAAGGTTAAAACGACAATGGCTCGTCAATCATTTAAACGTAGAAAATTCTGCCGCTTTACGGTAGAAAAAATTGCAGAAGTAGACTATAAAGCAGTTGATATCTTAAAAGATTTCGTTGCTGAAAACGGCAAAATCATTCCGGCTCGTATCACCGGTACTAAATCTCGCTATCAACGTCAGTTGTCAGTGGCTGTGAAACGTGCTCGTTTCTTGGCTCTGTTAGCGTTCACCGACCAACATAAATAATTTCAGGAGATTATTAAATGCAAATTATTCTGTTAGAAAAAATCGGTGGCTTGGGTAACTTAGGTGATGTGGTAACGGTTAAAAACGGTTATGCACGTAACTTCCTAATTCCTCAGTCTAAAGCTAAACGTGCTACTGAAATCAACTTGAAAGAGTTTGAAACTCGTCGTGCGGAATTAGAAGCCAAGCAAGCTGCGATCTTGGCTAATGCACAAGCACTTCAAGCTAAATTAGAAGGCCAAACCGCTTCTGTTGCTCAAAAAGCTGGTGTAGATGGCCGCTTGTTTGGTTCAGTAACCAATGCTGATATTGCCGAGGCGATTAATGCTATGGGTTTTGAAGTTGCTAAGTCAGGCATTCGTTTGCCACAAGGTCCTTTAAAAGCTATCGGCGAATATGAATTGGAAGTGGTTTTACATTCTGATGTAGTGGCCAACATTACTGTTGCCGTGGTTCCAACAACTGTATAAGCAGCACGCTAAACTCAACTAAATGAGTTTAAACTAAAAGGCTACCTGAACATTAAGTTTCAGGTAGCCTTTTGTTTTGTTTTTTAAGAATATATTTTATGAGTATATTTAAAAATTAAGTTTAGCTGTTAAGCTATTATAAAATCTTTTTCAGGTAGCCAATGAGTTAACAAAGGCTACCTGAAAAATTAAACAATCAAGCCATACTTATAATAATGGCTACTACAGCGATAGCAACCGCTACTGCTGCTAACAGTTTGGGTGTGCTTGCAAACTTTAAAATGGGCAGCTTGCCTTCCAAATACTTATAACCAGTAAACATAGGTTTAATTAAATCATGCTTTTTAAATAATTTATAAAATATAACCGTGCTTACATGAATGGCAATAAGTGCTAATAATAGATTAAAAAAAGTGGTGTGGATGGTGCGCAATTGGCTGCCTGTAGCGCTGCTTACTAAGCTATTTAAATAGCCGTTATTTAAAAATGTATTTTCATCAGCTGCAAATAAACCTGTTCCCACTTGAAAGAAGATGCCGCCAATAAGAGCCAGTACCATTAATGCGCCTAGCGGATTATGACCAGGCTGTTCATTTTCACTTAGATCGCCACGTAGATAACGTTTTATTTGCGCAGGCCCGCGGATAAACTGTGCAAAACGTGCGGTATCACTGCCCCAAATACCCCAACATAAACGGAAAACCATA
>CAZLYX010000058.1:0-9963 GCA_964563885.1 uncultured Neisseria sp.
AACATAAATGGGGTGAACATAAAAGTTAACAAAGGGACGAGAAGAGTGCCGACAGGGTCTATGTGGGCTAATGGATTAAGGGTGAGGCGACCAAGTTGCTCTGCTGTGCGATCGCCATAGTAGCGAGCAGCATAACCATGTGCCGCTTCATGTACGGTAATCGCGAGCAATACTGGCAATACCGCTAATAAAAATATACTTATATCAAAGTTTTGGAACATAGTTTACCTCTAAGGTTTTGGAATCTGCCTGAATATAGTCTATGTTTTCAGGTAGCTTAACTTGGTAGTGCTGGATATTTTTTTATCTTTTTAAACGACTTGTTTTCATCGTTAATACTTAGCGTCTGATTCAATAAACAACCAGCAGTTATTATTTTATTGTTTAGTTTAAGGCAAGCTTAATACATTTTCAGCCTATAAGGCTTCGTAAGATTCGTTCTTATAAATAAAATCTTTAAACGGCACACCACTTTTATTCTTTTAAAATGATGCTACTAGAGCATAATCTACTAAATTTCTATGCTTAATTATATTTACAAATGCATTAACGTATTTAAACTCACTAGAGCTAAGTAAATTTGATAAAACTAATTTCAACTCACCATCTTCGAGCTTATGAGTTACTTTATATAAATCACACTCATGAATAGGTAGCAGTATTGAAAATAATAGGCTATTTATCAACTGTGCGAATAAATCATGGATTGATCTAGCCGAATGAAGACAAGCTTGAGTATTCGTCTGTATTGCTAGGTTTCTTTTCCAAAATGCTTGTTTTTTCTTTAGGGAGAAATCAACTCCATTTGTTTTATTGGATTAGTGGGACTCACTAAATCGTTTTCTAATTTCACTTGGAAGCATTGATATCGAAATATATCAACGGCTCTGGCTGGGGAATGAATGTGGTCTAAAAAAGCTTGTTTGGATGATTAGTTCGACAAGCTTTATAAGAGCCTCTATATCTCAATTATCCACAAATCTTCCTTGGTCGTATAACAGCTATCAGTAAGCATACGCCTGATAAGCGAAAGCTAGAACATTTCTATACTGTGTTTAATCTAATTAAAACTTAATCAGTAATGTAAAAAGTTAATATCTGCGCCTATATTTTTACTTTAGGGCTCGAAATCAAAAACCAAATAGTGTTATGTCACCTTTGCCTTCACGCAACAACTCAATGCCATCGGTCATATCAATTACCGTCGTTGGTTCAGTGCCACACCAGCCGCCATCAATGATAACGTCGACAGAGTGATCAATACGATCTCGAATTTCATATGGATCAGTTAACGGTTCGGAATCTTCAGGTAGCATCAAAGTGCAGCTTAATAAAGGTTCGCCTAGCTCAGCGAGTAATGCCAATGCAATGGCGTTGTCGGGTACACGCAAGCCGATGGTTTTACGTTTGGGGTGCAAAGTGCGGCTGGGCACTTCTTTGGTGGCCTGCAAAATGAAGGTATAACTGCCGGGTGTGGCGGCTTTAAGTTGGCGAAATTGGCTGTTGTCTACTTTAGCATAAGTGCCCAATTCGCTTAAATCTGCGCACACCAATGTTAAGTGGTGTTTTTGGTCGATATGACGAATTTGTAAAATTCTTTCCATCGCATTTTTATTGCCCAGCTGACAACCCAGTGCATAGCACGAGTCGGTAGGGTAGACGATAACGCCACCTTTTTTAATGATTTCAGCCGCTTGTTTGATAAGCCGGTCTTGTGGATTTTCAGGGTGAATGGCAAGAAAAAGAGCCATAATTATTTTATCCTTATTGCTTAGTAGTGTTAATTTTATTGATTTTTTAGTTCAGGTAGCCTTCTAAATAAGCTGCTAACTGTGTGGCTTAATAATGTTATACGGTAACTATTTAGGAGGTTTTGAACTGTTCCCATACAGGCTGACAAGTTGGCGGTAATTCAGGGCAAACACCCAATATGCCGCCGCCGAAATCGCCTTTACGGTGGAAGTCGCTACCAGCGCTGGCCAATAAGTCAAAACGATTGGCCAGTAAGGCATAGTTTAGGCGATCGTTTAGTGAACAGTTGCCACTGTGTACTTCTATGCCGTGGCCACCTAAAGCTTTAAATTCTTCGAACAGATTGCGTTTAGCAGTGGCGGAAAATCCATAACGCATTGGATGCGCAATCACGGCGATGCCGCCGGCTTGGATAATCGCGTTTACGGCAGCTTCGAGCGTTGTCCATTCGTGATTCACGCTTGCTGGTTTCCCCTCACCAATATACTTGGTAAATGCTTGTTGTTTATTGCGAACATGACCTTGTTTTAATAGGAATTCAGCCAGATGAGTTCGGCTGACCATTTCGGGGTTCACAGCATAAGCCAGCGCACCTTCATAAGCACCTTCTATGCCTTTTTTTGCTAGTTTTTCAGCAATTTTCGCTAAACGATCTAGGCGACCAGTGCGGACTTGAGCCAATAATTCTTGTAGATTTGAATTGTGTTCATCAAAATCCAAACCGACAATATGTACTGTTCTACTCCGCCACGTTACTGAAACTTCCACACCATTAATAAAGCGTAAACCAAGCTCATTGGCCACCGCGCGTGCTTCTGCCAACCCGCCAGTGTGATCGTGATCGGTCAGCGACAGCATGGTGCAGCCATTGGCGTGTGCTAGCTGGACAACTTCAGTAGGAGACAGCGCGCCGTCTGAAACAGTAGAGTGGCAGTGTAAATCTATCATATAAGAGGCTTTAGGGTTTTCAGGTAGCCTTATTATAAAAGCTTGAAATGCTATTCGGATTGGGTTTTGTTTAATGTTTTTTGTTGTTCATCATATTCGGTTTTTTCGCGACGATAAATCTCATGAATACAGGCATCGCCACATTCGCTACCACAGCATTCCCAATCTTCGGGTTGTACTGGCTTAGGTAAAGTTTTTTCAGGCTTCGGGGTCGTTTCCATTGGTGATTTCCAATAAATATCCGTTGAACTCAATCATTTCACCGCCACGGATTTTAGCGGTTTTTCGAGTTTCTATTTCGCCATTGCGCATCACTTGTCCTTCAGCAATAAACGCTTTGGCCTGCCCACCGCTGTTTACTAAACCAGCCAGTTTGAGCAGGTCGCATAAGGCGATGTATTCGCTGTCTTCTAAATATACGATGGCATGCATGGTCGGCTTTCTACTTCTTTAGCATCTATAAGTGGGCATATTCTACGCTAAATCAAGACTTAACGCTGCTTTAATCTAAAGCGTTCAAAAGCGCCACCTAAAGGTAGAAGTACCGTAAAAGGTGGCAAAGCCTGTTACAATATGCCACTTTATCCTGCCCAATTACAGCCATCCATCATGACCGAACCCGTATACATTCCCCTGCGCTTACACACTGAATATTCGATTACCGATGGTACCGTGCGCATCAAACAAGCTGTGAAACAAGCAGAAGTGTTTGGACTGCCCGCGCTTGTGGTGAGCGATTTAATGAATACGTTTGGCTTGGTTAAATTCTACAAAGCTTGTCGTAGCGCAGGTATTAAACCAGTGGCTGCTGCTGATGTGTGGGTTGAAAATCCAGAAGCGCCTGAAAAGCCATTTCGCGCCATGTTGATGGTGCGCAACGATGCAGGCTATTTACGTTTGTGCGAGTTGCTCACAGAATCCTATATTGGACTCGATCGCAATGTTCAACATGCAGAGCTTAAGCAAGCATGGCTGGCTGAGGGCGATAACAGTGGGTTGATTTGTTTGTCGGGCGCACATTATGGAGAAGTGGGCGTTAATTTGATGAACGACCATCCAGAGGCCGCGCACGCAGCAGCAGCTAAATATGCAGCTTGGTTTCCTGATGCTTTTTATCTTGAGCTACAAAGGCTACCTGAAAAGCCTGAATGGGAAACATCAGTTTCAGGTAGCCTTCAAGTTGCAGCTGCATTAGATTTACCTGTAGTGGCCACTCATCCTACTCAATTTTTAAACCGCGATGATTTTGAAGCACATGAAACACGAGTGTGTATTGCGGGCGGTTGGGTATTGGCCGATAAACGTCGCCCACGTGAGTTTTCGCCCAGCCAGTTTTTTGTGTCGCCCGATGTCATGGTGGATCGCTTTGAAGATTTGCCCGAAGCATTGCAAAACACGGTTGAAATCACCAAACGCTGTAATCTCAATCTCACACTTGGCAAAAATTTTCTGCCACAATTTCCCACGCCTGAAGGCATGTCGTTAGATGAATATTTAACGGTTTTATCCAACGAAGGTTTACAAGAGCGCATGAGGGTGTTGTATCCCGATGAAGAGGTTTGTGCTCAACAAATGCCTGAATATCAGGCGCGGCTAGATTTTGAGTTAAAAACCATTATCCAAATGGGCTTTCCAGGTTACTTTTTGATTGTGCAAGATTTCATTAACTGGGCCAAACAAAATGGCTGCCCAGTTGGCCCTGGCCGTGGCTCGGGTGCAGGCTCTTTAGTGGCTTATGCTTTGAATATTACTGATCTTGACCCACTCAAATATGCATTGCTATTTGAGCGATTCTTGAATCCAGAGCGCGTGTCCATGCCCGACTTTGATATTGATTTTTGCCAAAGCAATCGTGGTCGCGTGATTGAATATGTGCGCGAAAAATATGGCACGGGTGCGGTAAGCCAGATTGTGACCTTTGGTACGCTGTCTTCTAAAGCAGTTATTCGAGACGTTGGCCGTGTGTTAGAGCTGCCATTTGGCTTGTGCGATAGACTATCTAAACTGATTCCGCTAGAGGCCAATAAGCCGTTGAGCTTAGATAAAGCCATTGAAGCTGAGCCAGAAATTCAAACCTTAATTGATAACGAAGATGCAAGCCAATTGATTGATTTGGCTAAAAAACTAGAAGACCTTACCCGTGGTTTGGGTATGCATGCGGGTGGTGTATTGATTGCGCCAGGTAAAATTTCGGATTTTTGTGCGGTTTATCAGGCAGATGAATCTTCGTCGCCCGTATCCATGTACGACAAAGGCGATGTAGAAGACATCGGCTTGGTGAAGTTTGACTTCTTGGGCCTGCGCAACTTAACCATTATCGAGATGGCGCAAGGCTTTATCAACGATACCACTGGCGAAGTGGTGGATGTGAACCACATCGAGCTCAACGACAAAGCGGCTTACCAAATATTTGCCAAAGGCAACACCACTGCCGTGTTTCAGTTTGAATCAACAGGCATGAAAAAAATGCTATTGGCGGCAAAACCGAGCCAATTTGAAGAAATTATTGCCTTCGTATCGCTCTATCGACCTGGCCCGATGGATCTGATTCCCGATTTTACTCGCCGCATGCACGGTGAAAAGTTTGAATATTTACATCCGCTGTTAAAAGATGTTTTAGAACCCACTTACGGCATTATGGTGTATCAAGAACAAGTGATGCAGGCTGCGCAAGTAATTGGTGGCTATTCACTGGGCGGAGCCGATTTGCTGCGCCGAGCAATGGGTAAGAAAAACATTGAAGAAATGGTACAACAGCGTGCTGCTTTTGTAGCCGGCGCAGGTGAAAAAGGGATTGATAAAGCCAAAGCCAATGAAATTTTTGATTATATGGAAAAATTTGCTGGTTACGGTTTTAATAAATCTCATGCTGCTGCTTATGCGTTGCTGGCCTATCAAACTGCTTGGTTAAAAGCACATTATCCTGCTGAGTTTATGGCAGCCACCATGTCGAGTGAATTGGATAACACCGATCAGCTCAAGCTGTTTTATGATGATGCTATTGCCAATGGCATCGAATTTTTACCACCAGATATCAATGAATCCAACTATCGGTTTGTACCCAATCGTCAAAAACAAATCCGCTATGCACTTGGCGCAGTAAAAGGCACGGGCGAGGGCGCGGTTGAAGCCATTGTGCAGGCGCGTCAATTAGGTGGACCGTTTACTGATTTGCTTGATTTCTGCGAGCGCGTGGGTAAAGTACACATCAACAAGCGCACGGTTGATTCGCTGATTCGTGCCGGCGCGTTTGATCGCATTGAGCCCAATCGTGCCAAGTTAGTTGCCAATATTGAGCTGGCCATGGGGCACGCCGAGCAAAAATCCGCCAATGCCAATCAAGGTGGATTATTTGATTTTGTTGAAGATGCAATTGAGCCTGTGCAGCTTGAAGATTGCGCGGCATGGGGCGAATCTCTAAAACTATCAGAAGAAAAACAAGTATTGGGTTTTTATCTTTCTGGACATCCGTTTCGACCATACGCAGAAGAAGTGCGCCAATTTGCGCCGCTGCGTTTAAATAAACTTAAGCCACAAGATAATGTGCGCGTGGCTGGTTTTGCCACTGGCGTGCGCACCATGATGAGTAAGCGCGGCAAAATTGCTTTTCTGTCATTGGAAGATTTATCTGGCCGCATTGAAGTGATGGTGAGCGGCGCAGCACTGGAAGAATGCACTGGCTACTTGAAAACTGACCAAGTGTTGATTGCTGAATGCAAAATCAGCCGCGATGATTACAGCGGCGGTGATGCTTTACGCATTATGGCCAATCATGTGGTGACATTGCAAACCGCGCGTGAGCGCTATGCCCGCAGCTTAAGCCTAGCCTTAAACCCTGAGCATGATGTCCGCCAACTTGCGCGCTTGTTGGAATCTTATCAACAAGCGGGTGAAAACAGAATTCCGCTTAAATTGTCTTATCAAAATCATGCCGCAAAAGGTGATTTAAAAGTGGGCAGTAAATGGATGATTGTGCCTAAAGCCTCGCTGTTTAGCAGCTTGGAAGAACTCTTAGGCGAGAGTAATGTGGGGGTCAATTGGTAAAAATTTATTGATTAAAGATAAATCAACAAAAGGCTACCTGAAAGGTTTCAGGTAGCCTTTTGTATGGCATTTAATTCAGCTAAATAAACATTAATAGCCTAATTATTTAGTTTGCTGAGCGATAAACTGCAAAGCCGCTTCGTAGCCATATGTGCCCAGCCCAACAATCACGCCAAGTGCTTTATCAGATAAATAAGAATGCTGGCGAAATGGTTCGCGTGTATGAACGTTGGAAATATGCACTTCAATAAACGCAATATCTACACCTACCAACGCATCGCGAATAGCAACGCTTGTGTGAGTATAAGCGCCTGCATTAATCACCACATAATCGCAGTTGCCACGTGCTTCTTGAATGCGGCTAACCAGATCGCCTTCACTATTACTTTGGAAATGTTCAACCGCCAAACCCAGTTTTGGCGCTAAAGCATCTAGCTTAGCGCACACATTGGCCAAAGTTTCAGCGCCATAAATGTGAGGCTCACGCGAGCCCAGTAGGTTGAGATTGGGGCCATTAATAACCAATACATTCATTGAATATCCCTTATTGATGGATGGGTAATTTGATAGGTTAGCGTAGACAAATGCGCCAGCACAACAACATTGTGTGGCAAAAACCTGAATGAGCGCAACAGAATTTGAATCATACACCCAAAGCTATTCAATACAGAATCGCTTACAATGACTGCATGCTTAAAGACCATGAGCTTATCCATGGTTGACTTGCTCAAAGCTGACTCTTCTCTCACGTATGATAACCAGCATTCAATCAAACGATTAAATTAAAGCTTATAAAGGCTAGCTGAATGCTTTCAGGTAGCCTTATTCTAGGTTGACGATATATTGTTCACTTAGATAACTCATTCGGAATTTTATCTTTTTATGCTATTTGAAGCGTCCTCTTTTAACTTGCCCGCGCCCAATACCACTGATGGCGATTGGTGTGTGTATCTGATTTTGTGTGCTAATGGCGCGCTCTATTGCGGCATCAGCAATCATCCTGAGCAGCGTTTTGTTGCACATATGGCTGGCAAAGGCGCGCGCTATACGCGTATGCATAAGCCAATAGAAATGCGCTTGGTATATAAACAGCTTTTCCGTGCTCAAGCTACACAGATTGAGCCGAAAATTAAAAAGCTGAATGCCGCCCAAAAACGTTTATTGTGGACACATTTATCTGGTTTATAAACACGGGTTATCAATCAGATTAAAATAAACAAAAGGCTGCCTGAAAAAGTGGAGCATCTCTTTCAGGTAGCCTTAAATCAGCGTACAATCTGCACAAAATTTCTTTTAATACAATATCCTGTCTATCTGGCTGATTTATTTCAGGTAGCCTGCTTCATCTTAGGTCACACACAACATGATGATTTACCCTTCAGAATACGACGTTATCGTGGTTGGCGGCGGCCATGCTGGCACCGAAGCCGCGCTAGCTGCTGCGCGCATGGGCGCCAAAACCCTGCTGCTCACCCACAATATTGAAACCATAGGTCAAATGTCGTGCAACCCCTCTATTGGCGGCATTGGCAAAGGCCATTTGGTGCGCGAAGTAGATGCGCTTGGGGGCGCGATGGCGCTGGCAACTGATCGCTCTGGTATTCAATTTCGCCGTCTTAATTCTTC
Source organism: uncultured Neisseria sp. (assembly GCA_964563885.1). Lineage (GTDB taxonomy): Bacteria > Pseudomonadota > Gammaproteobacteria > Burkholderiales > Neisseriaceae > CAZLYX01. The sequence goes on from CAZLYX010000058.1 coordinate 8,371, forward strand.
TAAAGGCCCTGCTGTGCGCGCCACCCGCGTGCAGGCTGACCGGCTTTTATACAAAGCAGCGATTCGTGAAACAATCGAAAATCAAGAAAATTTAGATGTGTTTCAACAGCCTGTTGACGATGTATTGCTTGATGGCGACCGCATCAAAGGCGTTACCACCACCATGGGTTTGTCTTTTCATGCGCGCGCGGTGGTGTTAACAGCGGGCACGTTTCTTGAAGGCAAAATTCATATTGGTTTAGAAAACTATGAAGGCGGTAGGGCGGGCGATCCATCGTCCAATTCTTTAGGCAGGCATCTGCGCGAGCTGCAATTACCGCAAGGTCGGCTCAAAACGGGCACGCCACCACGTCTTGATGGCCGCACCATCGATTTTTCTGTGCTCAAAGAACAAGCGGGTGATAACCCAGTGCCCGTGTTTTCTGTGCGCGGCAACAGCTCTTTGCATCCACGTCAAATCCCTTGCTGGATAACCCATACCAATGAACGCACCCACGATATTATCCGTTCAGGTTTCGACCGCAGCCCCATGTTCACGGGTAAAATCGAAGGTATTGGCCCGCGTTATTGTCCATCGGTTGAAGACAAAATCAACCGCTTCGCCGACAAAGAGAGCCATCAAATATTTTTAGAGCCAGAAGGGCTAACCACCCACGAATATTACCCTAATGGTATTTCTACCAGCCTGCCATTTGATATTCAAATTGCCCTCGTGCGCTCTATGGTGGGCTTAGAAAACGCCCATATTTTGCGCCCTGGTTATGCCATCGAATACAATTATTTCGACCCACGCAATCTTAAAGCCAGCCTCGAAACCAAAACCATCGCAGGTTTATTTTTTGCAGGCCAAATCAACGGCACCACCGGCTACGAAGAAGCCGCTGCCCAAGGGCTGTTAGCGGGTGCCAATGCCGTGCAATATATACGCGAGCAAGACCCACTGCTGTTGCGCCGCGAACAAGCCTATTTAGGTGTGTTGGTCGACGATCTCATCACCAAAGGCGTAAACGAACCCTACCGCATGTTTACCAGTCGCGCCGAATACCGTTTGCAGCTCAGAGAAGACAACGCCGATATGCGCCTTACCGAAGCTGGCTACAAAATCGGCCTCGTTTCCGAGAGCCAATGGCAAGGCTTTGCGCGCAAACGCGAGCAAATCGAGCTTGAAGTACAGCGTCTAAAAAGCTGCTGGTATTCGCCCGCTAAGCTTTCTGAAAGCGATCAAACCCGTGTGTTTGGTCAACAGCTCAGCAAAGAAGCCAACCTACACGATATGCTGCGCCGCCCAAATGTAGATTACGCCAGCTTGGTATCCCTGCCTGCCGCCGCGCCCGCTGTTGAGCTTAGCCCCGAAGTGATAGAACAGGTTGAAATTCAAGTTAAATACCAAGGCTATATCGACCGTCAAAATGATGAAATCAGCCGCCGCCAAGACATTGAAACTTTAAAGCTACCTGAAGACATCGACTACACCAAAGTTAAAGGCTTATCGGCTGAAGTACAGCAAAAGCTCAACACATTTCAACCCGAAACCGTTGGCCAAGCCTCACGTATTTCAGGCGTTACCCCCGCTGCGGTGGCATTGCTAATGGT
>CAZLYX010000059.1:0-9615 GCA_964563885.1 uncultured Neisseria sp.
TCACGACCCTCTGCTCCCAAAGCAGATGCGCTACCAGGCTGCGCTACGCCCCGACGAGAAGACGCTACTATAGCCATCGAACCGATCTTTGTCAATAGCATAGTGGAGTGAAAATAGTGTTTATTTGTTAAGTTTTTAATTTATAAGCTATTAATTTTAAGAATTAGAAGTAGCTAATAGAAGCGGGTAGCTGAGTTTGGATGTGGCGGGTTTTATTTTTAAATTAACGAAGCAAAGTTAGGAGTGGGGAAGGAGGTTAGCTAAAATGACACAATGATACAAAATAGTAATCAATAAGCTAACTGGAGATGCCAGTATTTTATTGATTGAATATAAAGATGGTTTGATTTTAGTGTTTAATTTTTTAATATGATTATATCTTTCGTGCTACTTGTTGAGAAAATATTTTTTAATTTCTAAGTCGGTTCAACGCAAACTTTATATTTAAACATTATTCAATTACTGCAGGTTTAAAATCAGCAGCAATTGAAAATCATTGATTATTAAAAACCACTGTACCAACCGATCCGCTTGATAGCGGTACAATAATTTCATTATCCATTGCTTCAATTTTAAATTTTTTTGGCGTATTAGAAGTATTTTGAATAATCAATACAACTTCACCATTGGGGTTTAAAAAAGCCGTGTTTACATTAGACTCCGATCTTGATGAAGCTATACGCTTAGCACCTGCTTTCACAAATTTTGAAGCATGTCCGATGATGTAATATCCTACATTTCTTTGTATTTCATCACCTTTAATCGTAATGGCGCCCAAGCAGTCATCGCATCCACCTCTATCTGTGTGTGGCCCTTGGTTTTCATCAGCTGCTAGGTTCCATAGTAAAACATTTTTACTCCAGTTTTGTGTGGCACCTACAATGACGTTTTTTATATGCCAAGTCATATCATCACTAAAATCAGTAGGATAGCCTGTCCATTGCTCAGTAAAATATATATTCTTTTCTGGATGTGCATTATGAACTTTAGAAAGTGCGCTAATTTCTCCACCATATAAATGAAATGCGGTGCCATCTACGAATTTAGCAACATCAGGTTGCTTTAAAATGCTTAATGGGTAATCGATGCGATCAGGGTTATGATCATAAATTAAAATTTTAGTTTTAATATTATTTTTTTGGAAAGCTGGACCTAAATAATTTTTGACAAACTCAGCTTGGTCTTTGGCTAACATCAACATACTAGGGTTGTTACCGTCCCATAAGGATTCATTTTGAACGGTCATGGTGGTTATATTGATGCCTTCCGCAGCCATAGCCTTAATGTACTTCACAAAATAATTGGCGTAGGTTGTAGAATATTTTTTGATTAAACTGCCTCCTTGAGTGTCTTTACTGTCTTTCATCCAGGTGGGGGCTGACCATGGCGTTGCCACGAATTTCATATCTGGAGCGATTACTAGAATTTTTTTAATAATAGGAATAAGGTGTAGGGTGTCGCGAGAAAGACTGAATTTTTTCAACTCTAAATCTGTCTCTCCTGTTGGTAAGTCGTCATAAGAATATAATTCTTCGATCATATCCGATGCACCAATGCCTATTCTGAGATAACTTATTCCTATTTGATCTTCTTTTTGCCCAAATAGCTCGTTTAACAAATTGTCACGGGCATCAGGGCTCATCGTATTGATCAGCATGGCCGATCCTTCAGTTAGAGCAAACCCAAAACCATCCATTTCTTGAAAAGTTTGGCTAGTGTTTATACTGATGGTTTCATCTGGATTGATTAACGGGGGATTGGGTATTTTTTGTTGTTGCAACAATGCTGATTTATCGAGTTTTGTAACCCATAAGTTTGGGACACTCTGTTGTGTTAGTTTTTTTTTATTGTTGTTATCGACATGGTCAATTCTGTTACAGCCTGTGGTTATGCTTAACGTTACTATCAATATAGAATAAATAGCTTTGAATGGTGTTTTAAATTTAAAAGGGTTCATGATTTTCTTTGGTATTTTTGAAAATACGTCTTGATTGAAAATAATTTCAGACGCTGTAAGTTCTATCTATTCAGGGGTTCGGTATTCTTTTTGCTGTTTGATTGAACATGTAAAAAGATTTTTATCATTAAAATAGTACCCCGCAATAAAATACTCATCTAAATTGATTGAGTTTAAATAAAACTAAATTCATGACGTGAGTATAATATTGTTTATATTCTTTGTGACGTAAATAGCTTCTTTAAATGTGTGTTTTTCCAAAATATTTTTATATAAAAGGGAAAAGATAGCACCTCTAAAAGTCATCAAAAGAAGACTTTTTATTGATGTGCCATTAATGTGATGCGGAATATCGACAGTAGTTCATTGTATTGCGATTGAGATTGTTTGCATGCAGGAAACTAAGAAAATCAGTCGTTTGAGTAGCTAATTTTTTTAATTTATCGGTGGCAGAGCATCAATTATCAAAAAGGCAGCATGAGGCCGCCTGAATTATTGTAAAATGGCCCCAAAGCTGGAGAAGAATTGGCACACGCTTTTTATCGTCTTGACGATTTAGAGTGGCGATTTCCCATCCATATTATTGTTCATATTTAGAATTGTCTCGTTTAGTAAAGAAGGATTTTTTAGTAATGACCGCCAAAATCATTAATGGTAAAGAAGTTTCCCAACAGCGCCTTGAAGAAGTCGCTATTAAAGTGGCCGAGCGTAAAGAAAAAGGCTTGCATCAGCCTTGCTTGGCTGTGATTCTGGTTGGAAGTGATCCAGCCAGTGCTGTTTATGTGCGTAATAAAAAACTTGCTTGTGAAAAAGTTGGCTTTGAGTCGCGTTCATTTGAATTGCCAGAATCTACCACTCAAGAGGCATTGCTGGCTTTGGTGGATGAGTTGAATGAAGATAAAGCTGTAGATGGCATTTTGGTGCAATTGCCGTTGCCAGAGCAAATTGAGAGCCAAGCAGTATTAGAACGAATTTTGCCACATAAAGATGTAGATGGATTCCATCCGTATAACGTGGGTCGTTTAGTAGTAAAAATGCCGTTGATGCGCCCGTGTACACCTAAAGGTGTGATGACACTTTTGGAAGCGTATGGCGTGGATGTAGTGGGTAAAAAAGCAGTGATTGTGGGTGCTTCTAATATTGTAGGCAGACCGCAAATGTTAGAATTATTGTTGGCGCGCGCTACGGTAACAATCTGTCACAGCGCAACTAAAAATCTGGCTGAAGAAGTGGCAGCGGCAGATATTGTGGTGGTGGGTGTTGGTATTCCAAATTTTGTTAAAGGCAAGTGGATTAAACCTGGAGCAGTGGTGATTGATGTGGGCATTAACCGTTTAGAAACGGGTAAATTATGCGGCGATGTAGAATTTGAAGAGGCGAAAGAGCGCGCCTCAATGATTACACCCGTGCCAGGTGGCGTAGGTCCGATGACGATTGCCACTTTGTTAGAAAATACTCTTTATGCGGCAGAACTACACGACGATATGTAAGATGCAGATTGTTGTCGCTGTTATAAGTAATTGTATCAATATATATATGTAACAGGTTTAATTAGATAGCCTGTTTAGGTTTTGTTTATTAGGTGGCTGGCTATATAGGCTACCTGAAAATAAACCGGCTTGTGATAGTGGTAACGTGTAAAAGCAAGTTGGTTAATGGATCGGAGTCTATGCTGTATAAATTTTTAAGTGACGCCCTATCGGCATTGCGTTTGCGGTTTGCGCCGCCAGTGCACTATCGCTATGCGCCCGTTGTGGTTATAGCAATCTTGCTGTTGATGGCGGCAGTAAACGCGGTGGGAATGACACCTGTGTTCGGCAACAGCAACGGCGCACTTGGCTTTGCGTTATGCTTAACAATACTAAAGGTATTTGTGTTGGCGCGCTCGATGACTATTACCTTGAATTATTTTGGTGGTACACGTTTTCAGTTAATGGGTTTTATCTTAGTGACTGAAGCGTTAATGATACCTACATTGCTGATTTACTATGTTCCGCAGATGGCAGTAGTGGCGCTGTTTTGGCAAGTGTGGACGTTTTGGGTGCAAGTAATCGGCTTAATGCGCATCAGTGGCCAGCCAGTAGGGAAAGTTTTGATTGGTTATTTTGTTTATTTGGTGGCATTGATGCTGATTGGCTCATTGTTCATGGCGTTGTTTGTACAAGTGGGTTGGCTGGATTTGCAACAAATCAATATACAAATGGAAGAAATTTTAAAAAACCAACGCTAGTCATGTTTGAGTGATGTTAAATCTATAAAGATTAGAAAGGCTACCTGAAAGTGATATCAAATAAGCTTTCAGGTAGCCTCACATAAAAAAGAAGCTAAACGCTTCTTTTTTTATTTCTTATTAAATCGAACCGTTTAGTTTTCTGGCGTATAACCTTGTACGGCATCAGCACCGTCACCAAAAAAGTAATTTTCCATTTGTTGAGCAAGATATTGGCGTGCACGCGGATCAGCCAAACTTAAGCGGTTTTCGTTGATAAGCATGGTTTGATGACGTGTCCAGCCTTCCCATGCTTCTTGTGAAACATTCTCAAAAAGACGCTTGCCCAATTCATTAGGCAGTGGCGCAAACTTCATACCAGGTGCTTCTTTGCCGAGTTTCACACAATTTACCATACGGGTCATGGTGGATTCCTTTTGATTTTTTAATTAAAGATGATGTGTTAATAGGTCAATAGTCTAAAGGATAGCAGCCGGTTTGTATATCTGCTACTCAACCGAGCGGAAGCATAAAGATTTTAGAACAGCGGCCGCTGTCGTGATATTCCTGTTGACGACCTAATGGCAGTTGAGCTACTTCGGCTGATTGGAAATTGCGTTCCAAAAACCATTCACCCGTTTGAGTGGAAAGTGCAAAAAGCATATCAAGCCCGTGTTTTTGTGCTTCGTTTAATACATATTCTAGTAATAATTTGCCATAACCACCATCTTGAGCGTGTTTAGCCACCACCAAGCAAGCCAATTCTGCTGCTTTGCTTTCAGTAAAAATTTTTAAGGCAACACAGCCATAAATTTGACGGTCATGTTCTAAAACAGAAAATTCATGAATATGGCTATCTAAATATTCGCGACTACGGGGCAATAAAATCCCTTCATCCTCTAACGGTCGAATGAGGCTCATAATGTCTGGGATGTCGCCACTATGGGCTTGGCGAATGTTCATGAACGGTGCTTTTGCTACAGAAGTGCCCACGCCATTTCGGGTGAACAGTTCGCGAATAATACCGCCATCTTGCAGGCCAGATAAAACATGTGTGCGTTGTACATCGTTTTCTACTGCATTAATAGCGGCTTTGAGAATGCGGCGTTGTGCCACGTGAACAGAATCATTCTCGAGGCGCTGCTGTGCTTCTTTGGCAGATAAATTACTGATCAACGCATCTTTTTCATCAAGAATACCTTCTTGGTTAATGATGAATATTAATTTCTCGGCTTTGAGTGAGATGGCAACTGCTTCGGCAAGATCTGCCATGCTGAGATTGAAGGTTTTACCGCTGAGCGAGTGACCGAGCGGGCTGATTAAAACCAGAGCTCCGTCATCTAGCCGTTGTTGAATCGCCTCTGAATCAACTTTGCGCACGCGGCCAGTGTAGCCCATGTCTATGCCATTGGATACGCCGAGTGGGCGTGCAGATACGTAGTTGCCTGAAGCGATGCGTAAGTATTTGCCACGTTGTGGTGAATGCGCAATGCCTACTGACAAAGCTGCTTCAATGTTGAAGCGGACGAGACCGCAGGCTTGTTTGGCCAAAGTCAGCGTAGCGTTATCAGTGATGCGGCGGCCGTTATGGTATTCAGGCTCATGACCGGCAGCGTTGCTCAATTCGCTGATTTGCTGACGTGAACCATGAATCAATACTAGGTGCACACCAAGGCTGGCGAGCAAAGTAAGATCAGTCGCTAATGCAGCCAGCGGCTGGCCGGAAACAAGATTGCTGGCCACGCCAATAACCAGCGTTTTGCCGCGCAAATAATCAATATAGGGCGCGGCTTCACGAAAATCGTGTACGAATAAATCGTCGCCGCTCATAATAATAATGCCAAGTAGAAAAGCTGAACGACAAGTATGGTAAACGCAACCAATGAACCGATGGTCCAGTTAAACGAGCCGGAAAAAATGTTTTGTTTAGCAATTGCCTCGCTGCTGGGCTTTTGATCCAAGATGTCTTCCAATAAATCGGCAATTTCACCTTTGGTAAAGGTCTTTTTCGCATGCGCGGAAGCGCCGACTTTTCGGATCAGATTAATGTCTGTTACTGCATTAGGCAATTGACCAGGCATGACTTTGGGGTTCATTTCACGCAGATGACTTTTTGCCTGAAATAAGCCTTCACATTGGCTGCACATCACAAAGCCCTGCGCAAGATTCATTTGCGCTTCTTTTACCCAAAGTTGGGTGTGGCAATGGGGACATTCACTGACAGGCATGATAATCCTTAAGGTTTGGGTGGTTGCTAAGAAGTCATTTTAAGCGATTCGGCATGATAGGCAAACGCTTTTATGGGTATGTTTGAAATAAAATATTTTTTTGTAGAGTGGCAATAGTAAAGGCTACCTGAAAGCTTTTAGGCAACGCCGTAACGCTCACGATAGGCTTGAACGGGTGCTAAATGTTGATTAAATTCTGCATTGGCTTCAAGCAATGATAAAAGATCGCTTAGATTAGCAATGGTGATGACAGGCAGATTGTATTGTTGTTCGACCTCTTGTACGGCTGATTGTTCGCCACTGCCTTTTTCCATGCGATCGAGTGCAATGGCTACGGCAGCGGGGACAGCACCTTCAGCTTTAATCAGCTGCACAGACTCACGCACTGAAGTACCTGCAGAAATAACATCGTCAATAATCAATACTCGACCTTGCAGCGGCGCGCCAACCAGCACACCACCTTCGCCGTGATCCTTTGCTTCTTTGCGGTTGTAAGCAAAAGGCACGTTCACACCTTTTTCAGCCAGCATCATGGCCGTGGCCGCAGCGAGAATAATACCTTTATAAGCAGGGCCAAATAACATATCAAACTCAATGTTACTTTCTAGAATAGCTTCAGCATAAAACTTTGCCAGCTGTAAAGTAGATGTGCCATCATTGAATAAACCAGCATTAAAAAAATAGGGCGACTGGCGACCCGCTTTGGTAGTGAAATCACCAAATTTTAAGACGTTTTGTTGTAGTGAAAACTTGAGGAAATCTTGGCGGAAGTCAGACATTTCGGGCTTTCTAATACGCAATATTAAAGATAGCTTTGATTATAACAAAATATAGCGATTGCGCTTGATGTTGGTGAGTTTACTAAGTTTAAATACCTTGTTTCAGGTAGCCTACTGTTTATTGTTGGCAAAGTTCCGGAGGCTACCTGAAAGATATTTTCGGGTACAATGCGGCTTTGCGTAAGTGATGACAAGTAAAAACTATGTTTAAAATTATTTCTGCCAATGTAAATGGCATTCGTTCGGCCACAAAAAAAGGCTTTATTGATTATCTTGGCAGAGTCGATGCAGATGTAGTGTGTGTGCAAGAATTAAAAGCGCAAGAACCAGACATGTCGATAGAAATGAAAAACCCGCATGGAATGCATGGCGTTTGGCATTGTGCGGAAAAGCGTGGTTATAGTGGTGTGGCGATTTACAGTAAGCGCGCACCAGATAGCGTGCAAATTGGCTTAGGCATTGAGGAGTTTGACCGAGAAGGCAGGTTTGTACGCGCAGATTTTGGGCAACTCAGCGTGATTTCGGTGTACTTGCCCAGTGGCACCAGTGGGCCAGAACGACAAGGGTTTAAATACCGATTATTAGATATATTTTTGCCGATGTTGCATGAAATGATTGCATGCGGGCGTGATATTGTGGTGTGTGGTGATTGGAATATTGCCCATCAAAATATTGATTTAAAAAATTGGAAGGGTAATCAGAAAAACTCAGGTTTCTTGCCAGAAGAGCGCGAGTGGATAGGTAAAGTGATTGCAGAGCTTGGATGGGTAGACATGTGGCGTACACTGTATCCAGAAGAGCCAGGATATACTTGGTGGAGTAATCGAGGGCAGGCTTATGCAAATGATGTAGGCTGGCGCATTGATTATCAAATGGTAACGCCAGCTTTGGCTGCTAAAGCAGTTACATCACACGTGTATAAAGATGAAAAATTTTCTGACCATGCGCCGTTGGTGATGGAATATGATTACAGTATTGATTAAGTTTTAATCAATTAGAGAATAATATAAAAGGCTACCTGAAAGATATGTTTCAGGTAGCCTTTTATATAGAAACATTAATATCAGATGATTGGTTATAAATTATTAGGGATTCAGAATTCTATGTATGATTCTATAACCTTAATAGATGTTGAGTTTTTGCATAATATTTAAATGTCTTATGATTAAAAATGAGCTTTTAAACAGAGCCAAAGCTAGCTGAACATAAAATAATGAGTAGTGACTAAATGCTTTCCAAGCGGCATAATTGTACTGACAGCTAATAACCGAAAGCCTTTTATGGAAAGCAGAGAGCTTGAAGATCTTGCTTTATTATTTATCCGTGATGCAGCTGAACCCACGATGTGGATAGATCGTTGGGCAGTCAGTTATCCTATTGCGCAACAAGTTGAGGTGTCACGCACGCAAAATATTGAGACTTGGCAGCAGTTGTTAAACGAAGAATGGTTGAATATTCAAAGTAAATCTGTTGCCATGGTGGCTCATGGAGTAGGCGTGTCAGCGTTGTTGGCTTGGCTATATTTAGCCGATACGGATGTGCAGCGGCGCATTCAAAATGTGATATTAGTAGCGCCGGTGCGCAGCACGTTTCCGGATGATGATTGCCACACCTTACAGCGTGTGCGTTTTCAATGTAAAACAGCATTGGTGATCGGACAAAATGATGCTGATTGTCCAGCCGATTGGGCGGCACAACAAGCTGATAATTGGCGCGCTAAATTGCTGGTGTCTCCGCACGATGGTCACTTAAACAGCTCTTTACATGGCTGGCAGTGGGGTATGAAACTGATGCAGGAAATGTTATTGAGTTGAATAGTATAGATGTCAGTTATCAGAAAAATAAAACCAGCGCTTAGTGAAGTGTGCTTATTGACCAGAAGCAGTAGCTAACTGAAGGTAATGTAGGTTTTGTAATCTACAACCATTGATAATCTACGTTGTTTACTGAATAAACTGCTGAGAACTTGTGTTGATAAACAAGTTGGATGGATATTTACTGCTGCTTTTAGTAAGGTTTAGTTGAATATTTATTTAGTTGGATATTTTAAAAAGCGCCTGTCTTATTATTAAGGCAGGCGCTTTATTTTGTTTGTGAGAACACAGAGAAATTAACCAACTATTTCTCGTTGCATTTCTATGGCTTTTCCAACAGTCACTCCATAGCTTGCATCTTCATGTGCGCCATTGATTTTTTTTATTTCAGTTTCCATAACATACTCGGTGAGCATTTCACGTTCTTCCGAGTTAAGTTTTTTAAGTTTGCCCGAATTCTTCTTAATGTCGTCAAAATTAGCTAGAAAGATGCTTTTCGGATTAATAGGCTCAAGAGCGTGAAGCATTAATTTGAATATTTTTTTCATTTTTTTAAGTCCCGTTTTTAAGTCCCACAATGAGAATTATTTTTGTTTTTTAATTGATGCGCAAAGCACCAGTGAGGCAA
>CAZLYX010000060.1:0-7531 GCA_964563885.1 uncultured Neisseria sp.
ACTCATCGCCCCACAATGGTGGGAAGACAATATCGCCACGGCTGTCTTTAATGCCCTCACCATTTGCACCATGACACGTTGCGCACTGCACTTGGTAGATTTGCTCACCGCGCACGGGATCAGGGGTTAATGAGGTATCCACTTCACCAGCATTTTCGATAGCAACTTTTAGATTTTTTGGGGTGCTTTGCGCCAGCCATTCCATGTAGGCCACCATTGCTTTCATCTCATCTGAATCACGGTCTACCGCTTTGCCGTTCATTGAGCGTGTAAAGCAACCATTGATGCGTCCCACTAAATCAATCTCTTTACCAGAGCGCGGCATAACGCGAGGGTAAGTATTAAAACTGTTGATGTAGGGATCGCCAAGTGGAATTTTACCTTGTGCGATGTGACAGCTATTACAATTCATTGCTGCGCCAACGTGTTCAGGCATTAAGCGTTTGGTTTCGTTTAATAAGCGCTTGCCATAGAAAATCTGGTCGGCATTTGGCTCTTTCGAGATGGATGTATCTTGTGGCAATACATAGCTGCCGATGTCTTCGTTGGCATCATCGGTGCTCACCAAATCAAACTTGGTGGCATTGCGCTCAATGGGCTTGGGATTATCACAGCCACTGATTGCAAAAGCACATACAGCTGCGGCAAGCATCGTCATGGGTATGCGAAGAAAGCTAATGCTGGCAACGTCGGGCAGATTTAATAGTGATTTATTCACGGTTTTCCTCCTTCTGCTGCGTGGGGCACACTAAGATCAGGTGCTAAATCGGTGCCTGTTTTTGGTTTTTTGCTGAGAAAGTGGCGCATTTGAACCACGTCATTTACATCAATTTTACTGGCTTCGTTGGTCCAGCTGTTACGAATATAGTTAACCACTTCTGCAACGTCTTCATCACTGAGGTTGATAAACTCAGGCATGGTAAACGCCATACGGTCATGCTTTGTATCTGGCATGCGGCCACCACTTAACGTGATTTGCAGCACAGAGTCGGCGTGGCGTGAATACACGGCAGAGTTATCATCAAGCGCAGGGAATATACGCGGAACACCTTTACCATCGGCGCGGTGACAAACGAGACAGTATTCGGTATACAAAATCGCGCCGCGTGAATCATATTCGCCATTGAGCAGCTTTTGCGTGGTTACGTCTTTTTTTTCAGGTAGCATTACTTCCCTACCAGGCGCAGGGCTGAGCGTTTTCAAATAAGCCGACATGGCATCTAGATCACTATCTGTCATGTATTGAGTACTGTGTTCAACCACTTCGGCCATCGCGCCAAAAGCTGCGGTGACATCGGTGCGACCCGTTTTAAAGAAATTGCTCAATTCAGCGGTTGTCCATGTGCCAAGGCCTCGATGTTCACCGCGCAAGCTTTTAGCGCGCCAGCCATCAATAACAGCGCCGCTCAAATATTCTGCCGAGCCTGCGTTTGATAATGCGACTTCTTGGAAACCAACACCACGGCCAGTATGACAAGAGCCGCAGTGACCAGGGCCTTCAACTAAATACTGCCCGCGCACTAAAACGGTGTTATCACTTTCAGGAACAAACGCGCGCTCAGGTGCAAATATCGCTTGCCAGTAAGCCAGCGGCCAGCGCCAATTCAATACTGGCGGCATCTCACTTTTTAGATTAGGTTGATTCACGGCTTTAACATCAGACATAAAGTAGGCATACATCGCCGCCATATCTTCGTCTGGCATGATTTGGTATGACGGATACGGCATAGCAGGATACAGCGCGCTATTGTCTTTACGAACACCATGTTTAACGGCATTTTTAAATTCGTCATAGGTATAATTGCCAATGCCCGTTTCTTTGTCTGGGGTAATGTTGGTGGAGTAAATCGCGCCAAGCGGGGTTAGCATGGGCAAGCCGCCAGCATATTCTTCGCCACCAAGCGTGGTATGACAGGCTACACAGTCTGCGGTTCGCGCGACATATTTGCCTGTTTTGATTAATTCAGGATCGCTAATGTTTACTTTAATATCGCTACTGCTGATGCGCATCTTGGGCAGCATTTGGCCAATGCCAAACGCCAACACCAGCCCCACAACTGCTGCAATCACGATAATTGATAGCCACTTTTTCATAAGTCATCACTCCTTAGTGCTACACGCCTGCACAGCGGGGTGATTGACTCAGGCTTTTTTCTAAACATACTGATTAATGCATTATATTTCATGTGTGCCCTGTCTTTCTTTTTAGCTTATTCAAAATATGGTCTTTAAAAAAGCACTAACATTCTTAGAATATCGTTACTTTCGCCATTTAATAAGCTTCATTATCCTAGCCCCCTGTAACTTTGCTATGACCTAAAACAACTTAACGACTATTACAAACACAATAATCTGTTTTAAACCATATTATTTATCTTTTTACGGCATCTAAATCTAAAAACATTCTTCTGCATTTAACTTCTTTTATACTCAAAGTTTTTAAGTGCCATCATTTGTTTACTCTCATCCAAAATAAAACATATTTATTGAGCAAAGTTGCCTAAAAATGAGTCTATCAACCATTCTTTCAGGTAGCCTTTTTGTTACTGTTCTATTTTTATCTTATTTCTAGAAAATCTAGCAAGCCACATGCCTCACCCGCTTCAATCCAAACCCTCTAGAGCAATCGTTATTTTTAATCAATGCTTTCAGGTAGCTCACCGCTTGAGCTGCTGCGATAAAATACGGGCACCTTAGTAAAAATCTTATTTGATATAAAACGGAAAACGGGCGTACCTTATAAAAGGACGCCCGTTACACTTACCTATGTTACATCAGATTTTAAATCAGATTAAACCATTCCCAACCGAACCTTGATCTAAGCTGGCTAAACTAGAGCCGCTAATTGGAGCATAACAATTGGCTTCAAATGCTGAATTGATTTGATCATTAGTAAGCGTGAGACAACCACTATTAAAGCTCAGTTCTTCAATTTGATGTTGGCTACCATTAAACCAATCTTTTACTGTAAGCGTGTCGCAATCATTGGACGTAATCACCAAATTGCCACAGCTTTCTGCAAAAAACAAATCACACAATTGGATGTCGCTCTTAAACTCGATAACATCAGTTTCACAAGGATCACCACAATCTTCAATCACATCGTGACCATAGCCGCTGCCATATAGATAAGTGTCTGCACCAGAGCCGCCGTTTAAGTAATCGTCGCCTTTACCGCCATCAAGCACATCACAGCCAGCATCGCCAAATAAACAATCTGCACCATCGCCACCATACAATTTGTCGTTTCCGTTGCCGCCATACAAACTGTCGTTACCGCTGCCGCCTATTAAAATATCATTCCCGTCACCACCATACAAAATATCATTATCTTTGCCACCATCTAAACAATCGTCACCACTCTCACCATAAAGCACGTCGCAGCCATCACCACCAATTAGAGTATCGTTACCTGCGCCGCCATATAGCGTGTCGTTACCCTTGCCGCCATCTAAATGATCATTACCGCCAAGGCCTTTCAATGTATCGTTGCCATCACCACCAAACAAATTGTCATTGTGTTTAGTACCTGTAATTTCATCATCACAGCTCGTACCAACCACATCTACACCGCATTCTTTATTTGGAATGACATGAATTTTCTCAGAATCACAACCATCATCACTTTCGCAGTCATTTGAATCATCTTTGTCATGCTTGTCATACTTATCATCTTTGTATTTGTCTTTATTTTTGTCAGAAGAATGCGACTTATCACTGCTATATTTTTTGTTATCAGACATGATATTAACTTCCTAATTAATTAAAAAATCTAAAATGCTGCTCCATAGTGATGGCTTTTAAAGTGACCACCCTATTGATAACAATCATAATCCCCAAAAACAGATTTACTTATTTTGCATAAACTTACGGTAAACCTAACAGACAAAAGGTAATGCGTTGATTTTATTGTTATATAAACAAGTTTTTTAACTAAATGAAAAATGGCAAGCGACTTTTAAATCACCCAAATCGTCTTTTTATGACATGGTAATCTAAATGTACTCTTCTGCAGTGAACTCCTTTTAATTTCAAAAAATCTAAACGTCTTTCTTCACATTATTCACAATAAAACCAGCTCTATTCACCAAGGCTACCTGGAAGCATGTTGATAAAATTCTATTCAGCTAAAACATTCTTTCAGGCAGCCTTTTGTTATAATTAAAATCTTATTGTATTTTTCTTTTTCAGAAAGTCAGCTTGCCCGCATGTCTCACCCCGATCTAAATCAAACCCTCGTTCGCGACCGCTTTTTTTTAAAAAATGCTTTCAGGCAGCCTAACCGTTTTGGTGGCATCGACAAAATACAGGCGCGTTATCAAAAATCGCACGCTGCTTTTTTGGATCGCCAAGCACAATTGCCGCAGCCAAGCTATGACAACACGTTGCCTGTGCACGAAAAGCGTGATGAAATCAAAGCCGCCATTGCGGCCAATCAAGTGGTTATTTTATGTGGCGAAACAGGTTCGGGTAAAACCACACAACTGCCCAAAATTTGCTTGGAGCTTGGGCGTGGTGTGGCAGGTTTAATTGGCCACACTCAACCACGGCGATTGGCTGCTCGCTCAGTTGCCGAGCGTATTGCTGAAGAGCTAAACAGTGAAATTGGCGCAGTAGTTGGCTATAAAGTGCGTTTTAACGATCACACTTCGCCCAACGCGTATATCAAGTTGATGACCGACGGCATTTTATTGGCAGAAACTCAAACCGACCGCTTCCTGTCGGCTTACGACACCATCATTATCGATGAGGCACATGAGCGCAGCCTTAATATTGATTTTTTATTAGGCTATCTGAAACAGTTATTACCCAAACGCCCTGATTTAAAAGTGATTATTACCTCAGCCACCATAGATGCCGAGCGGTTTAGCCAACATTTTGCCGATGCCAAAACCATCACGCCAAGGCTACCTGAAAGCAAAACAGCAGAAATCAAACTTTCAGGTAGCCTCAACGCTCAAAATACCCCAGCAGGCGCACCAGTGCTTGAAGTGTCTGGCCGCACCTATCCTGTCGATATTCTCTACCGCCCGCTGCTCACCACCGATGAAGACGAAGCTGAAATTGAAATCAGCGATGCCATTGTTGATGCCGCCGACGAATTATCACGCTTAGGCAAAGGTGATATTTTGGTGTTTTTGCCAGGTGAGCGCGAAATCCGCGAAGCCACCGAAGCCTTACGCAAATCGCCACTGCGCCGTAATGACGATATTTTGCCGCTGTTTGCACGCCTTTCCAGCACCGACCAATACAAAATTTTTCATCCTTCGGGCAATAAACGCCGCATTGTTTTGGCTACCAACGTTGCCGAAACATCGCTCACTGTGCCAGGCATTCGCTATGTAATTGATTCTGGTTTAGCGCGGGTAAAACGCTATTCAGCGCGCGCCAAAGTTGAGCAACTGCATGTGGAAAAAATTTCCCAAGCTGCGTCTAGCCAACGTGCTGGCCGTTGTGGCCGCGTTGCCGCTGGCGTGTGTATTCGTTTATATGCTGAAGATGATTTTGAACAACGACCCGCATTTACCGACCCCGAAATTGTGCGCAGCAATTTGGCCGCAGTGATTTTACGCATGGCGAGCTTAAAACTCGGCGATGTGGCGGCGTTTCCTTTTTTAGAAGCACCCGATCAACGCTATATCAACGATGGTTTTCAAGTGTTGTTGGAATTGGGCGCAGTCGACGAACAAAATGGTTTAACCAAACTTGGCGAACAAATGGCGCGCTTGCCGATTGATCCCAAAATTTCGCGCATGTTGTTGGCAGCAAAAAAGCACGATTGTGTACAAGAAATGTTGGTGATTGTGGCGGCACTTTCAGTGCAAGACCCACGTGAGCGGCCATTAGAAGCACGCGATGCTGCACAAAAGGCTCATCAACGTTTTACAGATAAGCAATCAGACTTTTTGGCTTATTTAAATATTTGGGATTCATTCCAGCACGAGCGCGACAAAGGCTTGAGCAACCGCCAGTTGGTGCAATGGTGCCATCAATATTTCCTGTCGCATATGCGCATACGCGAATGGCGCGAGCTGCACCGCCAGTTGGTGCAAATCGCCATCGAAATTGGCTTAACCAACAAAGAAAATGCATTTAGAAAGCCGCCTGAAAGCCCACAGATAAAACAAAATACACCAAATACAGATCAAGATTTAGCCGCCCAGCTCAAACAAAAACAGCTCGATAAAAAACAGAATCGTAGCCATACGCGCACAGCCAAAGAAGCCAGCTACGAACAAATCCACCGCGCTTTGCTCACAGGCCTCATCGCCAATATTGGTATGAAATCGCCAGATAGCCATGATTACCTTGGCGCGCGCGGCAGCCATTTCCACTTATTTCCTGCTTCGGCGCTGTTTAAATCGAAACCCAAATGGGTGGTGGCGGCTGAGTTAACCGAAACCACCAAGCTTTATGCACGCGACGTGGCGCAAGTCGACCCAGAATGGGTAGAAGCGGAAGCATCACATTTGGTGCGCTATCATTATTTTGAGCCGCATTGGTCACAAAAACGTGGCGAAGTGGTGGCGAGCGAACGCGTTACCCTCTATGGCTTAACGGTTTTGCCGCGCCGACCAATGGCTTATGGCAGAGTTGCCCCGGTTGAAGCGCGCGAGTTGTTTATTCGCGGGGCTTTGGTGGCGCAAGAATGCCATCTTCAGGCAGCCTTTTTTAACCACAATAAAAAGTTGATTAAAGAAGTCACCGCGCTGGAGCATAAATCGCGCAAACAAGATGTTTTAGTGGATGAAGAAGCTTTATTTGATTTTTATAACCAAAGGCTACCTGAAAACGTGCAGTCACCAATAACTGCTAATCAAACGTTAACATCCAACAATCAATCGGTTTCAGGTAGCCTCAATGCTAAACCTGTACCTAATCAACGTCCAGCCAAACCAATTGCCCCCAAACCTCTAGCAGACTTGCGCACCTTTGAAACGTGGCTACAAACCGCCGAACAAGATAATCCCAAATTATTATTTTTGAGCCGTGACGACTTAATGCAACATGCCGCAGCCAACATCACCGAAGACCAATTTCCGCCCAACTGGCACACCAATGATGGCAAATTTAAGCTCACTTACCGTTTTGAACCTAATCACCCACTCGATGGCGTTACCCTCACCATTCCGCTCACCGTACTCAACCGCTTGGCAACTCCTGCTTTGGAATGGTTGGTGCCTGGTATGTTGCGTGAAAAACTGCAATTGCTGATTAAATCGCTGCCCAAACAAGTGCGCCGCGTGTGTGTGCCTGTGCCAGACTTTATTACCCGTTTTCTTGATCGCAGCCCAGATCGCCAACAAAGCATTTTGCCTCAGCTTGCCCAATTTATCATGCGCGAAGCGGGCGATGTGCGCATACTTGATCACATTAATATGGATGAATGGCAAGCATTTAAGTTGCCTGCGCATTGCTATTTCAACCTACGCATCATTGATGATGGCGGCCAAGAGCTTGCCAGCGGCCGTGATTTAAATGAATTACAAAATCAGCTTGGTCAAGCCGCCGCCGTTACCTTTCGCGACAA
>CAZLYX010000060.1:7631-9282 GCA_964563885.1 uncultured Neisseria sp.
GTTAAAGACCTCAACAAAGGCATTAACGGCTTCACCCAAATTGCCATGCAGCTTAAACACATTAGTGCCGACAATTTGCGTGCCGACATCACCGCTGCCGTATGCGACCGCGCTTTTATTGGCGATGACGACTTACCCCGTAGCGAAAAAGCCTTTAAAGAACAAATCAAGCGTGCCCGCAGCCGCCTGCCCGCCGTTAAAGAAGGCCTTGCTCGTCACCTAACCGAAGCCGCTCAAGAATATATTCATTTAACCAACAAGATGAATCGGCACCCACTTGCCCGCGTTCTACAAAGCCAGCTCGAACACCTTATCTACGCAGGCTTTATTGCCCAAACCCCATGGCAACAATGGCCACGCCTCGCCATTTACCTCAAAGCCATGCAACTGCGCATAGAAAAATACAGCGCCAACCCTGCGCGCGATCAAGCCCGCGAAGCCGATGTGCACGAGCTAGAACACATGTGGGCAGAGCGTGTAGAGTTTTTGAAGCGACAACACTTACCCGTTTCAGGTAGCCTCATGGCATTTAGATGGATGATTGAAGAGTTAAGAATATCGCTGTTTGCACAAGAATTAAAAACGCCGTATCCAGTGTCTGTAAAACGGCTAAAAAAAGAGTGGGACACGCTGATCAAGTAAATTAAAAACATATTTACGTTATATTTTTAGCTTGGCGCAATGATTAATTACATAACAAGTCAAAAATCCAGCAGCGAATGAATATAAAAAAGTAAGCAGATAAACGCCGCTTCAAACAGCCACAAAGGTTGATAATATAATGAAACAAATTTTATGGTTTAGACGAGATTTAAGGCTTATTGACAATGCAATCTTGGCGAATGCCGAAGACGAAGTGTTGCCAATCTTTATTTTTGATCAACATATTTTAGACAAGCTCGCTAAAGATGACAAAAGAGTAACCTTTATCTATCAATCTGTTTTAGAGCTAAAGAAAAAATTACAGGCGATTAATCTTGATCTAGCCATTTTTTATTCAACACCAGAAGATGTTTTTACAAGTCTCAAAAACCAAGGCTTTGATTCTATTTTGGCTTCAACCGATTTTGATGATTACGCTAAGCTGCGTGATGAAAAAATCAATCACATTATCCCATTAGATTCTTACACCGATTCGTTCATATTTCACCCAAAAGACGTTTTAAAAGCCAATCAAACCCCTTATAAAGTATTCACGCCTTTTTATAAGTCTTTGTATCGCACATGGGAAAGCCATGCTTTAAAAGAGTTTGAAATCAATTCAAAGCTAAAAAAGATAGATTGGTGTTATGACAATATTCCCAGTTTAGAAGAAATGGGATTTAGCCCACAAAGGCTACCTGAATTTTTAAATAAAAGTGCCGATGAATTAATAGAAGAATTTTCAATCAAAATAATTAATTATCAAGAAGATAGAGATTTTTTTAATCAAGATGCCGGCTCAAACTTATCGGTTCATTTAAGATTTGGCTTAATTTCACCCCGAACACTATTTAATAGAATTAAAAACCTAAGCGCGCCAAATGAGCAGAAGGATTATTTTATAAGAGAGTTGTTTTGGAGAGAATTTTACAACTATATTTTATATCATTTTCCACAAAGCGAATTTGAAAACCTAAATGCAATCAAGGTTAATTGGGACAACGATGAA
>CAZLYX010000061.1:0-9260 GCA_964563885.1 uncultured Neisseria sp.
ATGGCAGCAACCGTTTAACCACAGAATTTGCATTTACTGTGTTTGCTTCACTTTGTGTGATGTTAATTGATTAAGTATTATAAAAAAGGCTACCTGAAAAGCTTTCAGGTAGCCTTTTATTCATACTTATTACCCACTTGTTATTTTAATTCTTTATTGATGCGATGTATTAAAATCCATAATACAATCCCAACAAAACTTAAAACTTGGCCGGTAACACTAGGAATAAATGAAAATAATTGTGCAACGTTCCAGCCTATGCCTAATGTCAAACCAACGTCTCCAAAATGCAATAACCTTGTGTTTGATTTCGACTCGTTTTTTAATGATTGAGAAACATCAATCATGATAAAAATCTTCTATGAAATTAAAAGGCATTAAATACATATACCAAACACTTTTTGGTTTTCTCGTTCTGTTTTCGGAGCGTATCATTTCTAGAGTGGTTTACAAGGTTCGGCAATAAAATGCGATCGCTATAAAAAAGGCAATAATCAACAATACACTTGTTATGGTGCCCAAAGCGCGCAATTCACTTAGTCCTCCCAAAATGTGTTCTCTTTGAAAATAGGGATTTGCTGCTATTAAGACTAGCAAAGCAGTCATCAATATTTGCCTAGAAATTGTTTTTGAAAATTGAGGGCTAATATAAATATTAAGTGTATATCTTCACAAAAAGCTGGTTATATTGGTGGCATTTGAAGTTTTACTAATTCTGCTATTTTCTGATATTGATTTTCTTGTTGAGCCGATAAAGCAGCAATCACACCTAATTTATTGTTTTCTGGTTGATTTTGACTTAGTTTCCATTGCCCTGTTATCGAGATGATTTCAATTTCTATGCCTACGATTGCTGGAAACATCTTCTGTATGTAGCCTTCGGGCGCATCGGATGTTGACCATGGCAACGCTTGGTGCATTTCATGTTGGGCAGTTAAGCTGTCTAACATGGTTTGCAGCCAGACTTCATCGCGCACGTAGCTCATCACTCCTTTGACATGCACCACGACATAATTCCATGTGGGGACTGCGCGCCCAGTTTCTTGTTTGGTGGGATAATGGTTTGGCGAAATATAACAGTTTGGACCATTGAATATCACCAGCACTTCAGATTGGTTGCTTACTTGTTCCCACAAAGGATTGGCTTTGGCGATATGGGTTTGAAGAACTTTTTTACCGAGTTTTTCGCCAAGTATTATAGGCAAGTGGTTGGCATCTAAACCCAATTCAGAATGAGTAACCAAAGTTGCAAAAGGATAATCAAGCATTAAGCGCTCTAGCTGAGCAATGTCATTTTGTTGAAACTTATTGGGAATATGCATAACATCTCCTTAAATATTAATGCCTATATTATTGCGTGGTTTTGCTGCGCTTACGTACCAAAAGCATGTTTTCATTAACTTTGTACAGACAAATAGGCTACCTGAAAAGTCTTTCAGGTAGCCTATTCTCATTACGCTGCAATACGGGGCTAAATCATTATGCTGCGTCTACATCAAAACCACTGTGGCGCAATAAAGCATCAATGTTGGGCTCACGGCCGCGGAATGCTTTGAAAGATTCCATTGCGCTGCGCGAGCCGCCTACCGCCAACACTTCCATCCAGAAGCGTTTGCCAGTGGCTTTCACATCGCCGCTTTCTTCAAATGCAGCGTAAGCATCGGCCGACAATACTTCTGCCCACGAATAGCTGTAATAGCCTGCCGAGTAGCCGCCAGCAAAGATATGGCCAAAGCTGTTGGCAAAGCGGTTGTATGCGGGCGGGCGCACCACTGCCACTTCTTGGCGCACTTCATCAAGCACTTGCGACCATTGGCCTAGCTTGCTGGCATCGCTTTGGCTGTAGATGCTCATGTCGAATAAAGCAAACTCCATTTGGCGGATGATAAACATGCCGCGTTGGAAATTTTTGGCGGCAATCATTTTATCGAACAATTCACGCGGCAGCGGTTGGCGGGTTTCTTCATGAGCCGACATATCTGCCAAAACATTGTATTCCCACACGAAGTTTTCCATAAACTGGCTTGGCAATTCTACTGCATCCCATTCCACGCCATTGATGCCGCTAACACCCAACACATCAACTTGAGTCAGCAGATGGTGCAGGCCGTGACCAGCTTCGTGGAATAAAGTAATGATTTCATCATGCGATAAATACACTTCTTTGTTGTCTACGGGCGGGGTGAAGTTGCACACTAAATAAGCAATCGGTGTTTGGGTTTGTCCCATTCTATTGCCATCTACAAAACGGCGGCGACCACGATAATCATTCATCCAAGCACCACCGCGCTTGCCTTCACGGGCGTATAAATCCATATACACGCCACCGATGATGCCACCGCCTTTTTCTAATTCAAAATAACGCACATCTGGATGCCAAGTTGGCACGTTTTTTTCCATCAGGTTGATGCCGTACAAACGATTGATTTGGGTAAATAGACCTGTTAATACACGGCTTACTGGAAAGTATTTCTTTACTTCGGTTTCGCTGAAAGCATATTTAGCTTGGCGAAGCTTTTCGCTGGCGTAGCTTAAGTCCCAAGATTGTGGGTCGGCAATGCCCAAGTTATCGCGTGCAAAAGCTTGCACTTCGGCCAAGTCTTTTTCTGCAAATGGTTTGGCGCGGCGAGCTAGGTCGCGTAAAAAAGTGAGCACTTGCTCGGGTGAATCGGCCATTTTGGTGACCAATGATAATTCGGCAGCGTTTTGATAGCCCAGTAATTGTGCTTCTGCTAAGGCAATTTCTAAACGACGGGTAATGTTGGCAGTATTGTCGAATTTGGCATCACTAAATTCGCTGGCACGGGTTGAATAAGCATGATAAAGCTGCTCGCGTAATTCACGTTGGTTGGCATATTGCATGATGGCGAGGTAGTGCGGTATTTGCAGGCTTACTTTATAACCGGTTTTGCCAGCAGATTTAGCGGCATCAGCAAACATCGCCAATGCTTCGTCGGTTACGCCAGCAAGAGGCTCTGCATTATCAAAATACAAGGCGAAAGCATCGGTGTCATCCAGTACGTTTTGGCTGAATTGTGCGCCCAGTTGAGCACCTTCAATTTGTAATTGGGCAAATTCCGCTTGTTGTTCGGGCACTAGTTCTGCACCACTCAAAACGAAATCGCGTAAATCTTGGTCGAGCTTAGTTTGCTGTGCGGCTGAGAGTTTAGCAAACTCTGGCGCAGCTTTAATGGCTTTGAAACGCTCGTATAATTCAATATCTTGGCCAATTTCAGTAAAAAACACGGTAACTTCGGGCACTAATTCATTGTAGACCGTGCGTAATTCTGGCGTATCAACCACTGAGTTTAAGTGAGCAATCACACCCCAGATGCGGCCAACACGTTCGGTAATATCGGTTAAACACTCAATGGTGTTGTTCCAAGTAGGCTCATCAGTGGTTTTAATGTCGGCGATGGCGGCACGCGCTTCGGTAATGGCCGATTCCATGGCTGGGCGAATGTCGGCGGTTTGGATGCGATCGTATTTTGGTTCGTCTTGCAGGTTTAATAAAATGTTGGTCATGTCGGATTCTCTATTAATAATGTGCAATATGTGTGCGTAATAATTGGCTAACGCATATTAAGTGGGGATGGCTTGTGTAAAATAAAGGCTACCTGAAAGATTTTTCAGGTAGCCTACCTTAATATGCCTGTGTATTCATGAATGATTATTAAGCTTATTTGAGGGTAATGCGCGTCCAGCGGCCAACCCAAGCACGTTGCTCAGTGGCGATATGTTGTGCCGATGGACTAAAATATTGTGAAGGCGCTTGGGCAAATTCAAATATTTTGGGCAGTGGCGTATTATTAACAGCGGGATAACCCCACATTTCTGTTGGTACTGATTGTTGAACTGTCGGGCTTTGTAGATATTGTACTAATTTAGCGGCCAAAGCAGGCTGTTTACTATTGCGCAACACCGCAGCGCCTTCAATTTGGCGAAATACCCCGCCTTTTAAAAATAAGTTACCCGTGGGCGGCGTACTGTATTTACCTTTGCCAAACTGAACTTCTGCGGCGGGGCTGGTAGCATAACTCACCACCAAAGGACGAGCGCCACCATTTTGCGTAAATTCGGTATAATAAGCATCGCTCCAACTGCGAGTGACTTTTACGCCATTGGCGCGCATTTTGGCCCACCAATTAAACGTTTGTTGCTCGCCTAGCTCGCCAATATTGGCCATTAAAAAAGCCAAGCCAGGCGTTGATGTGTTGGGATTGGGCATGGCAAAAAGGTTTTTATAAGCAGGTGTCGCTAAATCGGCTAGCGTTTTGGGGAGTGGCAAACCTTGCTTTTTGAACCAAGCTTTGTCGTAGTTAATCACCACGTAGCCATAGTTAACGGGCAACGCACCCGGCAGCGTTACTGAGCTGGCTGCCGAAGCTGGTTGGCGTGCTAATAAAATACCCGCTTTGCTCGCTTTGCTGATATTAATGTTGTCTAAACCATATACTGCATCGGCAATGGGCTTGGCACGGCTTAAAATAAGTTTATTCAGCATTTCATTGCCGCTGCCCACTTTGATTATCGACACTTTTGCTTTATTGTCTTTTTCAAATTGAGCAAACACATCTTTGGGCATACTAAACGATTTATGCACGGCTAAACGAACTTCGGTTTGAGCGTATGTGCTTGCGCTGGCGAGCACTACAGCCAAAGCTAAAATACGGGCTTTATTCATGCAGCAAGTTCCTTATGGATTAGTGTGTGTCATCATACTGACGATATTAATGAAAAGAAAGTATTTCAGGCTACCTGAAACAATGAACCATGACTCAATCCGATATTTGGCTTTTTGATTTAGACAACACCTTACACAATGCTGATGCGGGGGTTTTTTATACCATCAACCGCGCTATGACTGCTTATTTAGGCGAAGCACTTAATTTAGATGAAGCAGCAGCCTCAGATTTGCGCCAAGACTATTGGCACCGCTATGGCGCCACACTTGCTGGTTTGCAAAAACATCATCCGGAAATCAGTGTGCTTGAGTTTTTACAACGCAGCCATCCTTTAGATAAAATTTTAAGCCAACTTTCGCCCATGGAAGGTTGCGTGGAAACGTTAACCGCTATAAAAGGCACAAAAGTAGTATTCTCTAACGGACCATCGTTTTACGTGCAGGCTTTAATCTATAAAATGGGATTAGAAGCACACTTTAGCAGCCTATTGGGCACCGATGATTTTGGACTTTTATACAAACCCGCAGATCAAGCCTACCTAACCGTTTGTCATAAACTCTCAGCCGCGCCTGAACGCTGTATTATGATTGATGACAGTGCTGATAATTTATATGCAGCCAAAGCTTTAGGCATGCGCACAGTGTGGTTTGGGCAACACACGCATCCGCTACCATTTGTTGACTTTGCCGCCGCCGATATGCAAGAGTTACGGCGCTGGGCGATGGCCCATACAAGCTGTTTAGCATAATTACAACATTTAAATATACCGATTATCTGGAATTTGTGCATTTTGGTCTGATTCACTTAAAATAAACTGTAAGTTGTAACAATAATGGAAGGGATTATTATGCCGCATCGTTCAATTGCTTGTTTAGTAGCTGTTTTACTCTTAGGTGCATGTTCTTGGGAAACATACCAAGACGACCAAGGGAAAACATCTTTACGTCCGAAATATGAATCTGGCACACGAGTATCTTATGAGGATGGTTCGTATTCTCGCAATATGCGCTATAACGAATATCGCCCTGAACCGCATGTATTAAAGCCTGAAAGCGGCAAAGCACACAATGTAGATGGTGCCAACTGGCAAAGCCCTAAATAACACCATCTGCCAGTTTGAACGTTTAGAAGCTACCTGAAATTGTTATATCAGACAGCGTAATAAAATATTCAAACAGTAAACTGAATCTTAATATTCTGTATACGGAAGTCATTTATCATGAACAATACCCCTTTACACATTGTCATCCTTGCCGCAGGCAAAGGCACGCGCATGTATTCTAAACTACCAAAAGTGTTGCACCAGATCGGTGGCTTACCTATGGTTGCTCGAGTGATTGATAGCGCGCAAGCATTGAGCCCTGTGAGCACCACTGTTGTGATTGGCCATGGCAAAGACATGGTTTTGAATACTGTAAAGCGCGAGGTGAATTGGGTAGAGCAAACCGAACAGCTGGGCACTGGCCACGCTGTAAAAGTTGCGTTGCCGCATCTGCCTAAAGAAGGCCGCACTTTAGTTTTATATGGTGATGTGCCGCTAATTAACACGGCTACACTAGAGGCGCTATTAGATGCTGCGGGCAATGAAGTGGGTTTATTAACTGATGTATTAGACAACCCTTCTGGCTATGGCCGCATCATTCGCGAAAACGGCAAGGTTACCGCGATTGTAGAAGAAAAAGATGCCACTTCAGAACAAAAAACAGTACAAGAAATCAATACCGGCATTTTGGTTTTACCTAATCATAAGCTTGAAGACTGGTTGAATGCCTTACAAAGCAATAACGCTCAAGGTGAATATTACCTCACCGACTTAATCGGCTTAGCCAATCAAGATGGCATTACCGTGCACCCTGTTCAGGTAGCTGCTAGCCACCTAGCTGCTGGTGTTAATAATAAAGTTCAACTGGCTGAATTAGAACGTATTTTCCAAACGGAACAAGCTCAAAAATTGCTCGAAGCAGGCGTGACCCTACGCGATCCTGCGCGATTTGATTTACGCGGAAAATTGAAACACGGCAAAGATGTGATCATTGATGTAAACGTGGTTATTGAAGGCGAAGTAGAGCTAGGCGATGACGTACAAATTGATGCCAACTGCGTATTGATTAACTGTAAAATTGCTGCTGGTGCACATATTAAACCGTTTAGCTATTTAGAACATTGTGAAGTGGGCGCCGAAAGCCATATCGGGCCGTTTAGCCGTTTGCGTCCCCATGCTATTTTAGGCGAAGGCGTGCATATTGGTAATTTTGTAGAAGTTAAAAATACCACTATGGGCAAAGGCAGCAAAGCCAACCATTTAACCTATTTGGGTGATGCCGAAATTGGTGAGCTTACTAATATTGGCGCAGGCACGATTACCTGTAACTACGATGGCGTGAACAAGTTTAAAACCATTATTGGCAAAGACGTACGTGTTGGTTCTGGCACCATGCTGGTTGCGCCCTTGAGTGTAGGTGATAAAGCCACCACTGGAGCAGGCAGCGTTATTACCAGCAATTGCCCAGCTGGAAAACTTACCGTTGGCCGCGCACGTCAATTTACTGCCGAAAGCTGGATACGCCCAGAAAAAACCGATTAGTAATAATGACTCGGCTTAAAGGCCAACCAATAGCTGAAAAGAGATAGATTTCTGTCTCTCCATCTTTCTAGATAACCTATTGCTCAGACTACCTGAAATTTTATTTAAACAGAAAGAACGTTCTATGTGCGGCATTGTTGGCGCTATTCGCGCAAATCATAATGTGGTTGATTTTTTAACAGATGGCTTAAAGCGTCTAGAATACCGTGGTTACGATTCATCAGGTATTGCTGTGCGCACAGACAAAGGCGAAATCACGCGTGTGCGTCGCGTCGGTCGTGTCGCAAAAATGGAAGAAGCTGCTCAAGCCGATGGTGTACGTGGTCATTTAGGCATTGGCCATACGCGCTGGGCAACCCATGGTGGTGTAACCGAGCCCAATGCACATCCACATATTTCTGGTAATTTAGTGGCCGTGGTACATAACGGCATCATCGAAAACTTTGAAGAAGAGCGCGCCCGCTTACAAGGCTTGGGCTATGTGTTTGAATCTCAAACAGATACTGAAGTGATTGCGCACAGTATTCACCACGAATATATCAATAATAAACATGATTTATATACCGCGGTACAAGCTGCATGTCTTCATTTTCACGGCGCTTATGCTATTGGAGTGATTGCCACCGATAAGCCAGATCAAATGATTGTTGCCCGCATGGGTTGCCCGCTATTGATGGCTTTTGGCGATCAAGAAACCTTTATCGCTTCTGATGTATCAGCAGTTATCGCATTTACCCGCAATATTGCATACTTAGAAGATGGCGACGTTGCTGAATTATCTGCTAATGGCATCGTAAAACTGTTAGATAAAAACGGCCAGCCTGCCGAGCGTAAAGTAAGAACCTCTGAACTTTCTTTGGCTTCATTAGAGTTAGGCCCTTACAGCCACTATATGCAAAAAGAAATTCATGAACAGCCAAAAGCCATTGCCGACACCGCTGAAGTATTTTTAGAAGGAGGCTTTGAGCCAGAAAACTTTGGTGAAGCAGCCAGAGAAGTGTTCAAAAATATAGACAGCATTAAAATATTGGCTTGCGGCACCTCATATTATTCAGCATTAACCAGCAAATATTGGCTTGAAAGCATTGCCAAAATCCCCACCGATGTAGAAATTGCCAGCGAATACCGCTACCGCGATGTGATTCCAAACTCCAAACAATTAGTGATCACTATTTCCCAATCTGGCGAAACCCTAGATACCATGGAAGCGCTAAAATACGCGCAGTCTTTGGGTCATCAACACAGCTTGTCAATATGTAACGTAATGGAATCAGCCCTACCTCGTGAAAGCGAATTGGTATTGTACACCCGCGCCGGCGCCGAAATTGGCGTAGCGTCTACCAAAGCCTTTACCACACAGCTAGTGGTATTGTTTGGCTTGGCGGTAACCTTAGGCAAACTGCGCGGTCATGTTAACGATGAGCAAACGCACGACTACATTGAAGAATTGCGCCAACTACCAGGTAGCATTCAGCACGTATTGAATCTAGAGCCACAAATTGCCGCTTGGGCACAAAAATTTGCCCAAAAAGACAGCGCCTTATTTTTAGGCCGTGGTATTCACTACCCAATTGCATTAGAAGGTGCATTGAAGCTGAAAGAAATCACCTATATTCACGCCGAAGCCTATCCAGCAGGCGAGCTGAAGCATGGTCCGCTTGCATTGGTAGACGAAAATATGCCTGTGGTGGTGATTGCCCCCAAAGACAACTTGCTCGATAAAGTAAAAGCCAACATGCAAGAAGTAGGCGCACGCGGCGGCGAATTATTTGTGTTTACCGATTTAGACAGTAATTTCAACGAAAGTGAAGGCGTGCATGTAATCCGCACACCGCGCCACGTTGGCACCTTGTCGCCCATTATTCATACTATTCCTGTTCAGCTATTGTCATACCACGCCGCACTGGTGCGTGGTACTGATGTAGACAAACCACGTAACTTAGCCAAGTCTGTAACGGTCGAATAATTGATAATTATGTATTGCTGTAACT
>CAZLYX010000062.1:0-1909 GCA_964563885.1 uncultured Neisseria sp.
TATAAAAGCGGGTTAACGCTTGAGAATTAAATAGAGCGGCCAAATAAAGAGGGCGCTTAAAGCTGCAAAAGCGGTGGTAACACCGCCTAAAACCAACCAATCTAAGATGTAGGTTACATTCGCAAACGATGATTTAGTCCAGCCGGGCATCATGACAAAATAAAACACCCATAACACCATGCCAATCAAGATTGCGGGCTTAATGCCTTGGCGCCACGGTAAACGTTTTGCAAACATTGCAATCACCATCAGCACCAGCCAAATAATAAGTGTGCCCAGCACTAAGCCTAGGTTTGCCAACGCCAGCTCGTAGAAGGTATTGATAATTAGCCATATTTCATACATAAATAATCCCCTTCGCCTTTATAAACGGCCTTTAGCTACAGCCATATAGCTTGGTTTGAATAATCGGTATTTGAGTAGCCATGCAAAGTAGCTGTCTTGTAATGGTTTTACTAAGGGTAGTGAAGGGGTGAGATTGTTTTTGTAATCAAATTCCACCAACAAAGCTGCACCTTCGCGCACCAATAGCGGGCATGATGTGTAGCCATCAAAAATTTGAGTAGGCTCTTTATCGGTCATCACGCTAAGCAGGTTTTCAACCACTAGCGGCACGCTTTTCTTCACGGTTGCGGCGGTTTTGCCTTTGGCTGTGCCGTTAATATCGCCTACGCCAAATACGTTTTTATAGCGATTATGCTGCAAAGTGCCAGGATCTACATCTAACCAGCCGCCACCAGCAAATGAACCTTCTTGCCAAGCAAGCGGGCTGTTTTTAATGGAATCTGGTGCACGCATGGGCGGGGCAACGTGTAAGAAATCGTAGTCTTTTTGAATGCGAGTGCCATCTTCTTGCTCAAAAGTTGCTCGCTGAGCATCAATGTCTACGGCGACTAAATTGCTTTTGAAATGAACGGGAATGTTCAGGGTTTCCCAGCGATTAAGCACTTCTTGGTTGATCACTGGCACACTAAATATGGAGGTGATGGCTGAGTGAAAATCAATGGTGCTGTTGGCCCTTGTGCCCGCTTGTTGCGCACGATTGGCCAGCATAAAGGTCATTTTTAAAGGCGCGCCTGCACATTTAATGGCGGTGTTGGGCAAGGACATCAAGGCTGTGCCGCCGGTTTTACAAAATTTCTCCATGGCTTTCCATGTTGCTAAAGCCAAGTCTGGGCTGGGATACACTGAGGCCAAACCATTGGTGCCAATGCGGCTTACATCCATGCCTTCGATTTTGTTGAAATCAAGCTGTAAACCAGGGCAGACAATTAAATAATCATAATCCAGCACGCGCCCTGAATCGGTGACAACTTGATTGGTGTCTGGCTTAAACTCGCGTGCCATTTCTTGAATCCAGTCAACACCAGCGGGAATAAATTCTTGATTGGTGTCGCTAACTTTTTCAACAGGCCAAATGCCAGTGGCAATCAGGGTGAAACCAGGCTGATAATGATGCACGGTTTTGGCATCAAGCAAGGTTATTTTTGCACCGTCCAATTGCTTGCGGAGGCGGTTAACCATGCCTAAACCTGCC
This sequence comes from uncultured Neisseria sp., assembly GCA_964563885.1. GTDB lineage: Bacteria > Pseudomonadota > Gammaproteobacteria > Burkholderiales > Neisseriaceae > CAZLYX01. The sequence continues at coordinate 1,538 of CAZLYX010000062.1, forward strand.
AAACCACTGCCCACTACAACAATGTGAGCTTTGGTTTTAATCGACACAGCTTGTGCCGATGTGCTGGTTAAACTAATGCCTGCCCCCGCAGCAACAGTAACCGCCGCACTGGCGGTTAAAAATTGTCGCCTATTAAGATTCATTTGTTTTTTATTAGATGTGGTCATAAATACCCCCGTAAGGTTAATTTAATGCTTAATGGCGGAAATGGCGCACTCCAGTTAGTACCATGGCCATGCCGTGCTCGTTTGCAGCATCAAATACTTCTTGGTCTCGCATGGAGCCACCTGGATGAATAATCGCTTTAATACCTTGCTCGGCAATCACATCAATGCCATCACGAAATGGGAAAAATGCATCTGATGCAGCGCA
>CAZLYX010000062.1:2009-8992 GCA_964563885.1 uncultured Neisseria sp.
GATCCAGCCATAAGCGGTACTTCTAATACGCGCACGTTTTTCTTGGTGGCGATAATCTCTTTGGCTTTGTCGGTGAATTTTGGTGCCATTAATACTTCTAAAAATTGGCCAGTAACTGCTTCTACTGTTTCTGCGTCTACTTCACGGTTAAAAGCAATGATGCCACCAAAAGCGCTGGTGGTATCGGTGGCAAAGGCCAGTTTGTAAGCAGTTAAGGTGTCGCTTGCTAGTGCTACGCCGCAAGGATTGGCATGTTTTACAATCACACAGGCAGGCTCATCAAATGATTTTACTGCTTCCCAAGCTGCATCGGCATCGGCAATGTTGTTGTAAGATAATTCTTTGCCTTGTAATTGGGTGTAAGCGCTCAAGCAGCCCGGTGCTGGGTAAAAGTCGCGGTAAAATGCGGCTTGTTGATGTGGGTTTTCGCCATAGCGTAAATCTTGAACTTTAAGCCAGCTTTGATTGATTTGGCTGGGGAAGGTATTCACTTCAGGCTCGCCTGATAGTTTTTCTTGGTTTAGGCTGGTTAAGTAGTTGGAAATCATGCCATCGTATTGGGCAGTGTGGCTAAACGCTTTGCAAGATAGGTTGAAACGAGTTTGATCGCTAAGGCTACCTGAATGGCTTTGTAGCTCTGTAACAATGGCTTCGAAATCGGCGTTGTCGGTGATGATGGCAACGTGTTTCCAGTTTTTGGCGGCAGAACGAACCATGGTAGGGCCGCCAATATCTATATTTTCAATGGCATCTTCTAATGTGCAACCAGGCTTAGCGATGGTGGCGGCAAATGGATACAAATTCACGCACACCATATCAATATTACCGATTTCGTATTCTGCCATTTTGGCAACGTGTTCGGGCAAATCACGGCGACCTAAAATACCACCGTGAATCTTGGGGTGCAGCGTTTTAACGCGGCCATCAAGCATTTCGGGAAAGCCGGTGTAATCGGCCACTTCAATAACAGACACGCCAGCGTCTGCAAGCATTTTGGCAGTGCCGCCCGTAGAGAGAATCTCTACACCCAAGTCTTTAAGCTTTAAAGCAAAATCGACCACGCCAGTTTTGTCTGACAAGCTGATCAGCGCACGTTTCACTACGGCCATGTTGATTCCTTTACTATTCGATGAGGTTGTGTTGAATAAGTTTTTTACGCAGGGTATTGCGATTTAAGCCCAGCATTGATGCGGCGCGAGTTTGATTGCGTTCGCATTGTTCCATCACACAGCGCAACATGGTTTGTTCAACTTGATGCAGTACCATATCGTACACTCCGCACGGTATTTCGCCGTCTAGATCTTTGAAGTATTGCTGTAAATTGTGCTCAATACATTGGGCGATATTTTGTTTATTAGTTGGCATAATCTTTGTTCTACCATTTTAGTATAGTTTAAATTAGGGCGTTTCCCCGCCGCTATTTTGGTGCCTATTGTCGATAGGCGCATACCCAAGAATCAGTATGCTGAGGCAGTGTCGCCAAGTAAGCAGCTACAGCATCGTATTGTGCTGCTGCGCTGTTTAGCTGGTTGATGCTTCGCCGAGTGGCTTCGCCATTGGGCAGTGCATCGATATACCAGCCAATATGTTTGCGCGCAATGCGCATGCCGGCGATGTCGCCGTAAAAATGGTGCATGGCTTGAATGTGCTGTAATACCACTTCGCTACATTCTGCCACGCTCAAGGCTTCAGGTAGCCTACCGTGCTGGAGATAATATTGTACATCTCTAAATAGCCACGGCTGGCCTTGGGCTGCTCGCCCTATCATTAAGCCATCAGCGTCCGTTTGTTGTAGCACTTCAGCGGCTTTTTGTGGGCTGGTTAAATCGCCGTTTACCCAAAGCGGAATGCTTAAGCTGTGTTTTACTTCGGCTATTAAATCGTATTCGGCAGCACCTTTGTACATTTGGGTGCGGGTGCGCCCGTGAACCGCTAAAGCTGCAATGCCTGCGTTTTCTGCTATGCGGGCAATGGTGTGAATGTTTTTATGCTCATCACACCAGCCTAAACGTGTTTTAAGGGTAACGGGCACATCTACTGCGTTTACTACAGCTTGTAAGATCGCTGCTACTAAAGGCTCGTTTTGTAATAAAGCACTGCCCGCCAATACATTACACACTTTTTTGGCTGGACAACCCATATTAATGTCGATTATTTGTGCGCCTAAAGCAACATTATGGCGTGCCGCTGCCGCCATTTGTGAGGGGTCGCTACCGGCTATTTGTACGACAATCACGCCTGTTTCCCCAGCGTGGTCGGCACGGCTTTGTGTTTTCTTAGTGTGTTGTAAACTCGGGTCGCTGGTGATCATTTCGCTCACCGCCCAGCCTGCACCAAATGCCCGCGCTAATTGCCGAAAAGGCTTGTCGGTAATGCCCGCCATCGGTGCTAGAGCAACGGGCGTATGTAGGGCATAGGAGCCGATTTTCATGGTGATTAAAGCGCTGGTGTAAAGATTTGATTGTACAATTTTTAAGCAATTTTTCCAATGGCTTTTTGAATTGTTGTCTGTGTTAAGTCAAAAGGCTACCTGAAATTATGTTTAACATGGTTAAAATATTATTTTCAGGTAGCCTTTGAATGCTGATGATTATTGAGCTATTGATAGAGGTATCAGCTTGAACAGCTTACACAAATTTTCTCTGCCCATGTTGGAGGTGTTTTGGCAAAGTCGCTATATTCGAGCTGCTCAGTGTAAGGATTTTGCAGGCAGTGCTGTAAGCGATTAATTTCTTGGAAATCGCCGTTATTTGCCAATTCAATCGCTTGCTCTAATAAATAATTGCGCAATATGTAAAGCGGATTAATCTGATTCATGCGCTCTGCGCGTGCTGCTTGATGGTTGTTTTCTGCTTGCAAACGGTTGCGGTATGTATTTATCCAAACTAAAAAATCATCTGTTGGCCCATTAAATAATGCCAATAGTTTTTCAGGTAGCTTTGTTTCTGGATGATTTTCTACTTCACTTAAATAACGAAAAAACAGCGTGAAATCGACTTTACGCCCTTGCAAAGCGTTGAATAAATTGTCTATCAAGTTTTTGTCATCTTTATGTTCGGTTTGCAAGCCGAGCTTTGCGCGCATTTTTGCTAAATAGGCTACCTGAAAATAATCTGGATAAGCATCTAATACGCTTACTAATTCTGCTTCTGATGCCAATGGTAAAAAACATGAAGCTAACCGAGTCATATTCCAATGGGTAACATAAGGTTGTTCGTTATAAGCATAGCGGCCGCCATTATCAGAATGGTTGCACACATGATGGCGATCATAAGCGTCTAAAAAACCAAACGGGCCATAATCTATGGTGAGCCCTAAAAGTGACATGTTGTCGGTGTTTAATACGCCATGACAAAAACCAACGCTTTGCCAGCCAGCCACCAGCTCTGCTGTGCGCTGTGTTATAGCATCAATCAACGCTAGATAGGGCTGCTCGGCAGCACGACATTCGGGAAAATAATGCTCAATCACAAAGTCTGCCAATGGTTGGATGTTTTCATGCAAGCCGCGGTGATACATAAATTCAAAATGACCAAAACGCAGAAAGCTCGGCGCAATTCGCGTAACCACTGCTGCTGTTTCTGGCTGTTCGCGAAATACAGCATCGTTGCTGCCCGTTAAAGCCAGTGCGCGCGTGGTGGCAATGCCCAAGCCGTGCATGGCTTCTGAACACAAATATTCGCGGATGCTCGAGCGCAATACTGCGCGCCCATCAGCAAAACGTGAAAACGGTGTTTGGCCAGCACCTTTGAGCTGCCATTCCCAGCGATGCCCTTTGGCATCGAGCGAATCACCAAGCAACAAAGCGCGTCCATCGCCTAATTGTGAAACATATTGGCCAAACTGATGACCACTGTAAACGCTTGCTATCGGAGCTGGGTGATATTTTTTGGCGCTGCCCGTTAAGTAAAGCAGATTATCTGGCTCATTAAATATCTCTACGGATAAGTTTAATTCTGCTGCTAAGGCATGGTTTTGCGCCACCCAATAGGGTTCGCCTAAAGTTGTGGGTGCAACGCGGCTGAAAAATCGTGCCGGCAAGCGGGTAAATTCGGATTCTATCAAAGGAAGTGTGTGCATGATTCAACCTTTTAACGGTGATTTATTATGCTTTTGAATATACGGCAAAGTGTTGGCAATCACAAATAAGGCTACCTGAAAGCTTTGTGTGAAAGCTTTAAATTAGATGAACAGCTTTCGATATAAACCGCCTTATGGCTGATTAAAGATATATAAAAAATTGCTTTCAGGTAGCCTGTAAGATGCTTGAGTAAAGTTTATTCGTGTGGGCGAACGCGCATAAATGTGGCGAATCTTGGCGTGCCTTTTTGGGTGAACCCACGATAACGATAGGTAATGCGGCTGCCAATAGTTGGCGGATTGAGGCGGTCGGTATCTTTAAAGCCGCTGCCAATGCGAAATTCTCCATGTTGATTTTTACAGCTAAGTGCGCCCAGTTGCTGTGTATATTTACCTTTGCCTTGATGATGGCGGGTGACAATACATTCTGCATCGTGCTGGCTTTTGAGCTTGAGCAGATTGGCGCTGCGGCCACCGCTATAAGGCAGGTTTGGATTGCGCAACATCACGCCCTCACCGCCTAATGCTTCAACTTGTTTGAGAAAGGCTTGGGCGTGCTCATGATTGCGGGCGGGCATTTGTGGGATGATGATAATGGGTGCGTTTGGATGTGATTTTAGCCAAGTTTGTAACACGGCTAAGCGTTGATACAGATTACCTTTGGCTTGTGGTACATCAAATACGTGCAGTTTGATGGCGCGCCAATCGCCTGAATGTGAGCGCACAGTGCCAGAAATTTGTTCAAACTGACCGCGCTGGCTAAACAGCTCGCCATCAATGGGATAGGGTGGAAAATAACGGGTAAAATCAGCAGGCGGGGTAAAAGGATGGCCTTGACGGCTGATAAGCTGTTTACCGTTCCAGTAAGCGCGCACACCATCAAGCTTTTCGCTCATTGCCCAGCCAGTAATATTTTGACCTTTAAATTCTTGTGCTAATACCAGATCGGGTTTGGTTGCGTAAACACTGAATGAGGTGAAAAATATAGCGCAAACGAGTATGATATGTCTCATTAGTAACCTTGTTATTCTGTTAATAGTATTTTTAGATATTATTACAAGTTGCCAGAGAAATCAAAGGAACCTTATGTCGTTAAAGATTCAAATAATGCCGGTTACTCCGTTGCAGCAAAATTGTTCCTTAATCTGGGATGATGAAACCAATGAAGGTGTGCTCACTGATGTGGGTGGCGATGTTGAACATTTGCTGGCCGCTGTAGATAAGCTTGGTGTAAAGCTGCAAGCTATTTGGCTCACGCACGGGCATGTGGATCATGCTGGTGGCGTGGTGGAACTCACCAAAAAACAGCCATTGCCAGTGATTGGCCCACATAAAGATGATCAGTTTTGGTTAGACAAATTGCCGCAAAGTACCGCTCAATATGGTCTTCCCATTAGCCCCGCATTTAAGCCAGATCGCTACTTGAATGAAGGCGAGCAGTTGCAAGTGGGCGCTTATACCTTTGATGTGTTGCACATTCCTGGCCATACCCCAGGCCATGTGGTGTTTTATTGTGCGGATGTTGATTTATTGGTGGCGGGCGATGTGCTGTTTCATGAAAGCATTGGCCGCACCGATTTTCCACGCGGCAACCATGCAGATTTAATTCACAATATCAGCACCAAATTGTTTGTGTTGCCACCAGAAACGCAAGTGATTCCGGGGCATGGTCGCATGACCACTATCGGGCATGAAGTGAAACACAACCCGTTTTTTTGAAACGACTCAGGCTACCTGAACACAGCAATAATTTATAATCTATAAAATAAGTTAAATTAATTAAATGACCGCACAAAATAGCAATGTATGGGTCTAAGTAATGAGATTGGCTTTAGGTGAAGCCAACATTGCTATTGTGCGAAGACATAAAAGCGGGTGGGTGTAAAATCTATCAATTTAAGCTTGCAGAGCAGCTAAGTGTTTGTGTAATCTGCAAGCTATCTAGAATACTAATATTTTTGTTTGAATTTGAGGAATCGAATATGTCTCTTGACTTAGGTAGTTTGCTACAAAACCAGCTGGGTAATGTTTTAGGCCAGTTTTTAACGAATAATGGTGAAGCCAGTGATGCTAGCAGCAAAGCAGCAGGCTTGGCGATTCCTGCTGTGATGGCAGGTTTGGTAAAGTATGTGAGCAATGACGGCCAACACGGTGGTAAATTGTTTGAAATGTTGAGTGGTGCTTCTGGCAGCACGCTTACGGGTGTTTTAAACCAAACTGCTCACGGCACTGATTACAAAAGCTTTATTAATTTGGGTAAAAGTTTATTGCCTAGCATGCTGGGCGGCAGTGCGGCGGATGCATCTGATGTTATTGCTAGCGAAAGCGGTATTTCAAAAGTGTCTGCTGGCTCGCTGATGGCGTTGGCTTTGCCATTGGTATTGTCTTTCCTGCGCAATCACGTTAAAGACAATAATTTAAACCAAGAGCAATTTTTGAGTTTGTTTAGTAATCAACAAAGCTGGTTGTCGAAAGCGTTGGATGGCAAGCTTTTGTCTGCTTTGGGCATTAGCAGTTTGAGTGGATTATTTGGCAGCTTTAACAAAATGGCTGCCAGCTTAGCCATGGCACCATCGGTGGCTGCGGCAACAGGCAGTAATGGTTCGGGTGCGGGCAAATGGATTGCATTGGCGATTGGTGCTGGCTTGTTGGCGTTTGCGGCAAAAAGCTGTACCGACAATGAAAAAATGGAAGCACCGGCAACGCCAAGTGTTATGTCTTCTGAGCCTGTAGCGGCCAGTACCAGTGATATTACTGTAGTACCTGTGGCCACTGAAGCTTCTGTACCTGTGGCAGATGTTGGTGCTGTTACACCGATAACAGATACTGCTCGCGTGACGTATGAAAACGGTGTGGCTACATTCTTCTTTGCCACTGGAAAAAACAATGTGGTTGATGGTGCC
>CAZLYX010000063.1:0-8493 GCA_964563885.1 uncultured Neisseria sp.
TGTGGCAGCACTCTCAAACCAATAAACGCAGCATTAATATTTTCAGGTAGCCTTTTTTATATGCAAACCCGTAAAATCATTCACATTGATATGGACGCGTTTTACGCTTCAGTCGAAATACGCGAACAGCCACAATTGCGTGGTTTGCCAGTGGTGGTGGCATGGGATGGACCGCGCTCAGTAATTTGCGCGGCTTCTTATGAGGCGCGGCAATTTGGTTTGCGTTCGGCAATGTCCGTTGCCACAGCCAAGCGGCTATGCCCCAAAGCGATTTATGTGCCGCCAAATTTTGATTTATATCGCGAAGCATCGCGCCAAATTCACGCTATTTTTGCAATTTATACCGATTTAATCGAACCCCTATCGCTTGATGAAGCTTATTTAGATGTCACCCGCAATCGTCAAAATATTCCCTATGCCAGTGAAATTGCCCGCGCTATCCGTGCCGAAATTTTTTCAACAACGGGGCTCACCGCTTCTGCTGGCGTTGCGCCCAATAAATTTTTGGCTAAAATCGCTTCAGACTGGCGCAAACCCAATGGCCAGTTTGTATTGCCACCGCAAAAAATAGAGGCATTTTTGCACGAATTGCCATTGGGGAAAGTGCCGGGTGTTGGCAAAATCACCCTACAAAAAATGAACAATTTAGGCTTATATACCCTTAGTGATTTACGCCAACTTCAGCGTGGTATGCTGCTCAACCATTTTGGCAACTATGGCTATCGTTTGTATGACCTTGCTCGTGGAATAGACGAACGGCCAGTAAAACCTAGCCGCGAACGTTTGCAGATTTCCACAGAAATAACGCTACCTGAAGATGTATCTTTGTTTATATTGCGCCGTCATTTACCCGATTTAGCCAATGATTTATGGCAACAAATCCAGCGCAAGCATGTCCAGGCACAAAGCGTTACCCTCAAAGTTAAAACCACTGAATTTCATATCATCACCCGATCGCTCACCTATTCTTCTGTGTTGCCCAGTGCCGTTGCATTATTACACGCAGCTGAAACGCTTATGGATAGGCTTCCGCACAATCAAGATGCAACTTTTCGCCTGGTTGGCATAGCCGTTAGCCAATTACAACCCAAAGGGCAGCAACAATTATTATGGGATGAAAGTAGTGAAGATGAAATCAAAAAGGCTACCTGAAAGAAATTGATAATGTTGCTGTTAATCTAATCTTTCAGGTAGCCTTTTAGTATTTTAATGTTGCAGGTTTAAGCTGCATCTATTATGGGCTTAAGCAAGCGGTAAGACTCATTTTGTTTGTTAATATCATAAATATAACTCACCACCATATACTCATCAGCACCAAGCTCAGCATGCAACTGCTCAAATTGCATAGCCACAGTTTTTTGGCTGCCAACAAGTGTGCAGCTCAACATTTGCTGCGCCAGTTTTTGCTCACTTTCACTCCACAAGCCTTCCATACTAGGCACGGGTTGTTGTAGTGGTTGACGCGCATTGCGCACAATATTCAAGAAAAACTGCTGTTGGGTGGTGGCTAAAAACTGTGCTTCTTCATCAGTGTCAGCCAGTATGGCATTGATACACACCATCACTTTTGGCTTGTCTAACACTGCCGATGGTTGGAATGTGCTTCGATAAATTTCTAATGCCATTTCCAACATGCGCGGGGCAAAATGGGCAGCGAACACATAAGGCAAACCCATTTCTGCCGCTAAATATGCGCTTTCGGTGCTTGAGCCTAAAATATACAACGGAATATGCGAGCCCATACCCGGATAAGCACGCACAAAGCCTTGAACTTCTGCATCGCCCAAATAAAGTTGTAGCTGTTTGACATCTTGAGGAAAATTTATCGATGCATCACGCTCATTTCGGCGCAGTGCTGCTGCCGTCATTTGATCGGTTCCTGGTGCACGTCCCAAGCCCAAGTCAACGCGGTTTGGGTAAATTGTGGCCAGTGTGCCGTATTGTTCAGCCACGATAAGCGTGTTGTGATTGGGCAGCATCACACCGCCGCTGCCAACGCGTATACGCTCTGTTTGCGCCAACGTATGGCCGACCAGTAATTGTGTAGCGGAGCTAACCAAGCTGCCAATATTATGGTGTTCAGCAATCCAATAACGCTTATAGCCAAACGACTCTACTTGCTGCGCTAACACCACCATATCACTGATGGCATCGCGCATGGTTTTGCCGGCACGCACTGGAACTAAATTCAAAACAGAAACATCAACCATAAAACACCATCCTTTTTCTTTAAAGTGGCGGTGGTAAATCATAGTCTTTAAGGCTATCATAAGTGATTATTATCTGACCACCATCACTCATTATGCCTGCCACTGAATTACTCGCCAAAAAAATTCGCAACGAAGACTTTATCCGCATCATCAATACTCAAAGTCACAGTTTCAGCCCTGCTGAAACCGAGCTGCTATTAGAAATTTTAACGCGGTTTGAGTTTGATATGGTGCAAGCACAAGCTTTAGCTCAAGCAGTTATGCAGCAGGCGCGTTTTGATCCCAATGCTTTGCATTTTGAAGCCGAAGACGATGAAGATATGACCGGCGTGTGTCCACATTGTATTAACCCGCCAGTGCCGCCGTTACGCGATTATCAAATGTGGCGCGATATGAAAAAATAACATTGGCCAAATATTTGCGGAGTATCTGTTATAGATAAGGCTCTTTTAACTAAGCCTCAAGCCATTAACTTATTTGAATTCCACATTTCATTATTTCATTATTTCACTAAAAGGTTAGCTGAATAAATTTCAGGTAGCCTTTTTAGCTTGATACGCCATTAAACTTGCCAATCCACTGCTGCAACACCGTGTGCCTGTAAATAAGTATTGGCTTGCGAAAAATGTTTACAGCCCAAAAAGCCTCGGTAAGCCGACAATGGCGACGGATGCGGTGCAGTTAAAACAAAATGGCGGTTGCGATCAATAAACGCACCTTTTTTCTGAGCATGGCTACCCCACAACATAAATACAATGTGCTCGCGCTGCTGATTTAATTGAGCAATCACATTATCAGTAAATATTTCCCAACCAAGCGGTGCATGGGAGTGCGCTTGGCCAGCACGCACCGTCAACACGGTATTGAGCAGCAATACACCCTGCTCTGCCCAATGTTGTAAATAACCATGTTGCGGCATTTCAAAACCAGCAATATCTGCAGCTAATTCTTTGTAAATATTCAACAGCGATGGTGGAATCTTCACCTCAGGGCGCACAGAAAAAGCCAAGCCATGTGCCTGCCCAGCACCGTGATAAGGGTCTTGGCCTAAAATCACCACTTTAACTTGATTAAACTCGGTGGCTTTAAATGCGCTGAAAACATCGGCTGCCGGCGGATAAACCACCTGCCCGCTTTCGCGCTCAGCTTTTACTGCTGCTAAAATATGCTGAAAATAAGGCTTCGATTTTTCAGTTCCAAGGCTTTCTTGCCAAGTTTGCATAAACGCACTCCGTTTTAATTTGCCGACATCATATCATTGCTGCAACAGCTGAATAAAAAATCAAGCTATCCACTTATTTAATCCATATTGCTTATTTCTATCATGGTAAGTCTAAGCCCACGTATTACCAATCATTGACACCTTTTATGAGTAATTTATTACTGTGGGTTTAATTTAACCAAAACTGCTTTATAATAGGCGTTTTAAAATGCTATCAGGAACTTGCCATGAACCATTCTTTCAAACTGGGTGCCACCGCTTTAGCTGCAATATTGGCGCTTAGTGCTTGTCAGCAAAAAACGGATGCTGCCAACAAAACCGCTTCAGGCGTTCAAGCCTCTGCACCAGCAGCAGCCAATGGTTTAGACACGCCAACCAAAAAAGCCAGCTATGCTATTGGTGCAGATATTGGTCGTTCATTGGCACAAATGAAGCAAAATGGCACCGAAATCGACTTAAATGCCTTTAACGAAGCGGTACAAACCATGATCAGTGGTAAAGAACCAAAAATGAACGAGCAGCAAGTACAGGAAACGCTGATGACGTTTATGGAAGAGCAGCAGCAAAAAAGTCAAGCCAAGCAAGCTGAAGATGCTAAAGACAATGTTGCTAAAGGCGAAGCGTTCTTAAAAGAAAATGCCACTAAAGCAGGCGTGAAAACCACCGCTTCTGGTCTACAATACACCGTAAAAACTGAAGGCACTGGCGCCCTACCTAAAGCTACTAACGTGGTAACAGTAGAATACGAAGGTCGCTTAATTGATGGCACTGTTTTTGATGCCAGCAAAAATCACGGGGGCAGCGCTACGTTTCAACTTGATCAAGTGATTCCGGGTTGGACAGAAGGTGTTCAGCTGATGAAAGAAGGCGCAGAATACACATTCTATGTACCTTCAAAATTAGCTTACGGTGAGCGTGCTGCTAGTGAAAAAATTGGCCCAAACAGTACTTTAATATTTGACGTTAAACTTGTCAAAATAGAAAAAACACCAGCCAAATAATCAGGCTTAGAAAGCTGGCTGTGAACATAGTCAGATTTTAGCTGCTTGCCTATTTAATTAATATATGGCTACCTGAAAACATATTTTCAGGTAGCCATCACTATGTTGATACCACCATGAAAAATGTTGTTACCTTATCGCCAAGCAACACCGCTTTTAGTGTTGAAGCCAACGAAACCATTTTAGCAGCTGCCAAACAACAAGGACTAAATTTGCCACATTCTTGCCAAAACGGTATTTGTGGCCAATGCAAAGCTGAAGTGTTGAGTGGCGAAGTTATTCAAGGCGAACACACCGAGCAAGCTTTAAGCGCCAGCGAGCGCAGTGCTGGAAAAATTCTAATGTGTTGCAGCACTATGCGCAGTGATGTGGCGCTAAATATACCTGCTTATACTGGTGCTGATACACCACCAGTAAAAACATTACCCAGCCGCATCAGCAGTATCGAGATAATGCACGACATTGCTATTATTAAACTGGCCTTGCCCAAAGCATCACCCTTTGTATTTTGGGCTGGTCAGTATATTGATTTGCTGCTGCCTGACAACCGCACCCGCAGCTATTCTATTGCCAATAGCCCTACCCAAACTAGTTTGCTTGAACTACATGTTCGCTACCGTAAAGGTGGATTATTTTCGGAAATGTTGTTTTCAGGTAGCCTCAAAGAAAAAGCCATTCTCCGCATTCGCGCGCCACTGGGCACGTTTACACTCAACGAGAGTAATGCACCCATCATTTTAATGGCAACGGGTACTGGTTTTGCACCCATGCAAAGCCTGTTGCAGCATCTTATTGACACCAACAGTAAACGCACAGTGCATCTTTATTGGGGCGCACGTCAAATAGACGATCTTTATGCACAACAAACAGCACACGCTTTAATTCAAGCACTACCTAACGCTCGCCTTACATTAGTATTGTCCAAGCCACATTCAGAGTGGTGCGGTGCCGCTGGTTATGTTCAAGACCACATTACCCAAGATTATCCTGATTTAAGTGCTTATGAAGTTTATGCTTGCGGTTCAAGCGATATGATCGAATCAGCACAAATCGTCTTGCATGAGCATTGCAATTTGCCAAATGGCTCATTTTTTTCAGACGCATTTTCTCCTGCACAGTAAAATCCATGCCCTATTCCTAAAAATAGTTATATATTTCAATTTATTGTCAATAATATAATACTGTTGACATACTATGTAATTCTACAAACGTTTACATATAATTGACCTGTATCAAAGTGAACAGCCCATTTATATTTATAATGTGTTACATGTTAAAGCATTATCAGTGAAATAATAAACAAAGGACGCTGTTATGGAATTACTGAAAGAATTGTTTAGTTCATCGATTGGCATTTTGTCTTTCGTGACTATTTTTGTCATTATCATTATTGCTATATATCTATTTTTCTGGATCAAAAAACAGGCTGAAAAAGACCAATCTTAAATAAAATATTTTCCTCTTGATGTGTGTGTTTCGGTGTGGCTTATGCCACACCTTTTTTTATGAAATAAGCTAAGAAAGGCTACCCGAAACTTCAGGTAGCCTTTCTTATTGGCATTCTAGAACACAGATATTCACTATTTCTAAAATGCAAAACGAGTCTGCGTAAATCAATATTACACTTAAGTTAATAGTTAATTTTACTGGGTAAACTCATATTTTTTGGGTTTATAAACCCCTATAAAATTCTTATTCACGTTTTATCTAAAAAAAGTATAACTTTCAGTATCAATATAAGATAGCGTGCGTCAAGTTTGTTAATCTCAAAATCCAGTTGAATCTCAAACTACCCATTAACCAACAAAGTTGACATGCCACCATCAACATGGAAAATTTGACCAGTAATCCACGAGCTTTTTTCACTTAATAAAAAAGTGGCCATATTTGCAATATCCTCTGGCTTGCCAAGGCGTTTTAAAGGATGACGTGCGGCAGACTTTTCTTGTTTGCTCTCACTGTTTATAAATTTATTAGCCAATGGTGTATTTGTTAATGACGGTGCAACCACATTAACTCTAATTTTTGGTGCGTATTCAGCAGCCAATGCTTTTGCAAACCCTTCAATTGCACCTTTTGATGCAGCAACACTCGTGTGAAATGGTATACCCATTGTGGCTGCGATGGAGCCAAACACCACAATACTAGATTGTTCAGACGCTCTTAAATTAGGCAAAACTGTTTGAATAACTTTCACTAAACTAATGAAGTTAATTTGCATATCGGCTTCAAAGGCTTCTGGAGTTAAAGATGAAAATGGTTTTAAGTTAATGCTTCCTGGACAATATACCAATCCATCAATGGCAGCGGGTAATTTAGAAACATCTAATGATTCATTTAAGACGTCAAACGGAATATGGGTCAACTCTAATTCACTTAAACTTCCATTACTCCTGCACGCTACAAAAAGATTGTTATCTGTGTGTAATTGTTCTGCTATAGCCAAGCCAATTCCTGAAGAACCGCCAATTAATAAGATATTTTTCATATTCAATCTCCTTTAAATGTTAAATAAATACTCACACTCCATGCAATAGAAATATTGCTAATCCTAACTATTTTCAATTCATAACAGCTTTTATAAGGGGTAAAAACATTATATTTTTTGACGCTCATAATAGTCTTTAACTATTAATACCAGTTGCTAAACACCGACATTGAATAAGCTTTATTTCAAAAAATGAATTTTATTCTACCATTGTTATAGACTAGCTTTTGATGAGCTATTCTGCATTTACCCTTTTATTACTGATTAGATTGGTCCTTACTTTGAAGACTCTTAATCCATGAGAGACATCGGAATTACTCATCTCAGCTAATATTAATATACATTGTAGAAAGTAAATATTAAAGGCTACCTGAAACTTCAGGTAGCCTTCTAACTTATTAAACAGATTATTTAATAATCAATTTACACTGCCGCATCCGAGCGTTCACCCGTTCGAATACGGATGGCATCTTCAACTGGCAATACAAAGATTTTACCATCTCCCACTTTGCCTGAACGAGCGGTCTCAACAATCACTTCAATGACACGCTCTACTTGATCATCTGGCAACACCAGCTCAATTTTAATTTTAGGCAAAAAATCAACTGCATATTCAGCACCACGATAAACCTCTGTATGACCTTTTTGGCGACCAAAACCTTTTACCTCTGTAACCGTCATGCCCGTAATGCCCAGATCAGTTAAAGCTTCGCGCACATCATCCAATTTAAACGGCTTAACAATTGCTTCGATTTTTTTCATGTTATTTTCGTGCCTATTTAGTTTTTAGAAATTATTTCAATACTGTTATAAAACTAACATAAACCACACCAGCTGGCAATGTTAGCAAAAAGGTTTTATTCAGCTAGCCTTAATCACGCCAACCTCATGTTTTATTTATTAATACAGCCAGATTACAATTATATTACAATGTTTCTTTTTATTAATTCTTCTGATAAACAACACGGGTAAAACGATTGAATAAGGTTCCAATGCAAAAATTATTATACGGGGTTTTATTCGCTGGCTTAGCATACAGCTTTTGGTATAGCCCTGCATGGTTGCAACTATGTTATGGCTTGGCTTTATTTCTATTTGGCATGCAATGTATCGAAGAAGGTCTACAGAATGCAGCCAGTGGCACACTACAAAAAATGATGGAAAAAAGCACGTCTACACCTATCAAAGGGGTGTTGTTTGGCATGGGCGCTACTTTTATCTTGCAATCTACGACTTTGGTTTCACTGCTAACGATTGCATTTTTAAGCGCAGGTCTTATTCAATTGGCTGGCGGTATCGCGATTATTTTAGGCACCAACTTGGGCGCTACTAGCGGTATTTGGCTACTGGCTTGGGCTGGACAAAGCATTAGCTTAAGCCCGATCGCACTGCCTATGTTGATTTTTGGCATTTTAGCAAGTTTCATCAAAGGAAAATCTAAAGCTTTCGGGCGTATATTGGTTGGTATTGCTTTGATTTTTATTGGTATTGATGCCATTAAAGATGGTTTTCAAACTGTAGGTGGTTTAGTAGATTTTGCCACTATCCAAGTGAATGGAATTACTGAAATCA
>CAZLYX010000064.1:0-6816 GCA_964563885.1 uncultured Neisseria sp.
TTGAGGCTACCTGAATGGGATGCCAAAATTGGTAATTTATCGGGTGGTGAAAAACGACGTGTAGCCTTGTGCAAATTGCTATTGAGCAAGCCTGATATGTTGTTGCTAGACGAACCAACAAACCACTTAGATGCCGAATCTGTTGAGTGGCTAGAGCAGTTTTTAGTGCGTTTTCCTGGCACTGTGGTGGCGGTAACGCATGATCGATATTTCTTAGACAATGCAGCAGAGTGGATTTTGGAGCTTGACCGTGGCCGAGGTATTCCATGGAAAGGCAATTATTCTTCTTGGTTGGAGCAAAAAGAAGCGCGATTGGCGCAAGAGTCTAAATCTGAAGATTCTCGCATTAAAGCAATGAAGCAAGAGCTAGAATGGGTGCGCCAAAATGCTAAAGGTCGCCAAGCCAAATCAAAAGCCCGTTTGGCACGCTTTGAAGAAATGTCACAGTTTGAATACCAAAAGCGCAATGAAACCCAAGAGATTTTTATTCCAGTGGCAGAGCGTTTGGGCAATGAAGTGATTGAATTTACCAATGTGAGCAAGTCATTTGGCGATAAATTGTTGATTGATGATTTAAGCTTTAAGGTTCCAGCTGGTGCAATTGTGGGCATTATTGGTCCCAACGGCGCCGGTAAATCGACTTTATTCAAGATGATTACTGGTAAAGAGCAGCCCGATAGCGGTGAAGTGAGCATTGGACAAACGGTAAAAACATCGTTGATTGACCAAACGCGTGAAGGCTTAAGCAACGATAAAACGGTGTTTGATGACATTGCTGAGGGTAGAGACATTTTACAAGTGGGGCAATTTGAGATTCCAGTGCGCGCTTATTTAGGCAGATTTAACTTTAAAGGTGCAGACCAAGGCAAGATGATTGGTAATTTGTCTGGTGGCGAACGTGGTCGTTTGCATTTGGCCAAAACGCTGATTGCTGGCGGTAATGTGTTGCTGCTGGATGAACCGTCAAACGATCTCGATGTAGAAACCTTGCGCGCGCTAGAAGATGCCTTGCTTGAGTTTGCCGGCAGCGTGATGGTGATTTCGCATGACCGTTGGTTTTTAGACCGTATCGCCACTCATATTTTGGCGGCAGAGGGTGAGTCTAAGTGGGAGTTTTTTGATGGTAACTACCAAGAGTACGAAGCTGATAAAAAACGCCGCTTAGGTGAAGAAGGCGCCAAACCCAAACGCATACGTTACAAACCTGTAACGCGTTAACGGTTTAGTGTTTAAAGTATCAAAAGGCTACCTGAGCATATGTTTTAGGTAGCCTTTTGATTGTGGTAACTGTTAAAAAATAGGTTATAAAACACATATTAATAACGCTGTTTAATAAAATGGCTAGTTAGAAAAGTTTTATTTTTTACGATTTAATTGAGTGTGCTAAGTTGTAAACCAACAATAAAATATGCTAATAAATACAGTAAAAACATTAAAAATTAAGCATGTTTAGCAAGATTTAATAAGCTAGTTTATATATAAAAATGCATTTATAACAATGGCTTATCCTTATTTTATGGCTAAAAAATGAGAAATATGTTAAGATAGGATACAATTAATCAAGTTTCTTTATATTTAAAAATTTCAAAACATGCTCAGTGCTTATTTTCACTTTGAGCAAATTATATTTGCAGGAGCAAATTCATTATGATGACGCTTTATTCAGGCATTACTTGCCCATTCAGTCAACGCTGCCGTTTTGTTTTGTATGAAAAAGGCATGGACTTTGAAGTCAAAGATGTGGATATTTTCAATAAGCCAGAAGACTTGGCGGTGATGAATCCGTATAACCAAGTGCCCGTTTTGGTAGAGCGCGATTTGATTTTGCATGAGTCAAACATCATTAATGAATATATTGATGAGCGTTTTCCACACCCACAACTGATGCCTGTTGATCCAGTTACCCGTGGGCGTGGTCGTTTAGTATTGTATCGTATGGAGCGCGAGCTTTTTTCGCATGTGCAAACTTTAGAAACATCAGAAAGCAGCAGCAAAGAACAAGCGAAAGCACGAGAAGCTATTTCACAAGGCTTAACTGTTTTAGCACCAGCGTTTGTTAAAAATAAATTTATCTTAGGTGATGATTTTTCAATGATTGATGTGGCTTTATCGCCATTATTATGGCGCTTGAATCACTACGATATTAAATTAGCTAAAACCACCGCGCCACTGCTGAAATATGCAGAACGTATTTTCCAGCGCGATGCATTTATCGAAGCGTTAACGCCGGCCGAAAAAGCGATGCGTCGTTAAGGAGTGTGACGATGGACAGTACCAAGCCTTATATTTTGCGTGCTTTGTATGAGTGGTGTTTGGATAACGAGCAAACACCACACATTGTAGTTTGGGTTAATGAACACACGCGCGTGCCAATGCAGTTTGTGCGCGATAATGAAATTGTGCTGAATATAGGCATGACCGCGAGTGATCGCTTAACCATTGATAATGATTGGGTTAATTTCTCTGCACGTTTTGGTGGGGTGGCGCATGAGATTTGGATTCCCGTTGGTCATATTACTAGTTTTTTTGCACGAGAAAGCGGCGAGGGTATGAGTTTTGAGCTAGAGCCCTGGACGCAAGAAGAAGGTGATACCAAGCTTGACGAGCGTGTTGAGCATCTTGCCAAGGAAGTGCCTAAGCCTGATGGTGATCCAGATAAGCCTAAAAAAGTTTTGAAATTTGTGAAATAAAGGCCGTTAATGTGTGGCCAAAGTAAGGCTACCTGAATATGTTTCAGGTAGCCTTATTTATTTATAAAGGATGGGGTTGAAGTGAAATACGGTAGCTGCATTTTTTATGGGTTAGTGTGATTAAAATGAATTTTATTGAGCATATAAGGCTAATGTTTTTGGCGTATGTAATGAACAGGTGTTACTGATTTCAACAAAATAATCTAATTGCCAATTTTGTGTTTGGATGGCTAACTTGCTGGTTGGTCTATCCCAGCTTGGATAAACCCTCATTGCCATTTTTCCTTTGGTGAAACTGGATTTAAGAATATTTTTCTCAAGAAGGATGTCTTTGGGGAAAATAAACTGCCCGAATGTTTGGTCATGCTCATTCTTAAACACCGTAATCACCAGCAGTTCTGGCGCATCATCATATTGAAAAGGTTGATTGGTGCCAGTAATATCTTTTTCCCAAAAAGTGACAAACTGCCCTACTTTAGTGGGTGTTATTTTGGCGACTCTAAATCGAATGGTTTTAGTCGCCATTTTATTATTCAGCTTAAACTTGCCGGCAGCATAGTCAGAATTTTGATTTTCCTCTTGGATTGATGTTAAAACCAAGCCATTAGGTTCATAAATAAACTTATCGATGTATGTTAATGCGTTATAAAACGAATTCATTATTTTTTAACTTTAAATGAGCAGGTTTCAGGTAGCCTTTTATGAATGATGACTTTAAGAGTTTAAAGGCTTGAGTATGATTTTTAATTCTTTTAAAACCGCCCAAGCTTGAGCTTTGAGTATAGGTTGGCGCAATAAACGGGCTGGGTGCGGGATGATAAAAAATGGGCGTTCACCACATAAAATTTGAATATTGGTTTGGTGATCTGGGTGCTCGAATATTTGCCCTAAGAATAACACTGCTCGGGCTTTGGTTGCCGCAAGTTCGGCTTCTAAAGCAGGTAGAGCTGCTGCTAGTTCTTCTGCATCTGGCTGTGGGTTGAATGTGTTGCTGGATTTTATCCAGCAACTGCGGTGTGCATCATTTAAGGGTAATTGGATGGCGGTTAAAATATTATCCAGTAATGTGCCAACTGAGCCGCTGAATAATTGTCCTGCTACTTGATCTTCAAGCGACGCACAAACGCTGATAATCATCAGCGAGGCTGGTTGAACAGTATTGGTGGTGGTGGTTTGCACCAGCTTAGGCGTGGCTATGTCTGCGGGCTCAGCGGCTGGTGTATTCGGTGCTTGAGTATTTGTACTCAGTTTGGCGATGGCATTCATGGCAGCATCATGAGTAGAAGAGTGTGCTGATATGGCAGCGCGTTCAGGTGGTGGTGTGACAGCTTGCACTTGAATAGGCGTATGTTTGGATGTTTCTTTAGGCAAGGATTTAGCGCCATGTTTTAACCACATTGGCCCCAAGCCAAGTGCTTCGTGCAAGTGTAGGTAACGGCTGCTTAACATATCTTCTCCATTAAAACGGCGTCTTCGTAACTGCCATTGGCGGTGGCGTAATAGTGTTTGCGCTGACCACAATTTTCAAAGCCATGACGTCGATAAAAAGTATGTGCAGTAATGTTGCTTAAGCGAACTTCTAACACAATACGGTTAATATTTTGAGTAGAGGCTACCTGAAAGAATTGGTTTAACAATTGTGTCGCAACGCCTTGACGACGATGGTTAGGGTTGGTGGCAATCAGATGCAGCTCACTTTCGTCGAGCAGCGTTTGCCAAACAATAAATCCCAGCAGTTGATCAGAATTTTCTGCTAGCCAGATATGATTTTCAGGTTGCTGCATCGTTTGAATAAATAGTTGTGCTGACCAAGCTGATGGATTGCATTGTATATCAAGAGCGGCCAAGCCAGCACAATCGGCGAGCGCAGCAGGGCGCAGCTTCATGCTATTCCTTTATTTGCGGCTTGCTCTTTGGTGGTGAGGGCGATTTTGTTGCGGATGTAGAGTAATTCGGCGTTTGCGGCGGAGGTGAGCGGGTAGCGTCCGCTGTTTGCTAAAGCCAGATAGTTGGCAGCTGTGGGCATATCGGAGCTACCTGAAAAAGGCGGTGGATTGTCTAATGTATACGCATTACCTACGCCGACAGCATCTTGGCAGCCAGCCGGTAAACGGATTTCTTCGGCCTTACCTAAACAGTAATCGCTCAGGCGTTGATGATTAAGTGTGTCGTACCAAGCGTAAAATACTTCGCCCATGCGTGCATCAATAGCAGCTAAAACGCAGGGATGATGAAACTTTAGCTCTGCGATGCAGTCCAAAGTTGGTACCCCTTGTAAAGGTGTATCAAAAGGTGTTGCTAGACCTTGCGCTACGCCGATTCCGATGCGTAATCCGGTAAATGTGCCGGGCCCTGCGGAATAAACGATCTGCCCTAAATCTGATGCCAAAATACCAGCTTGGTTAAACAGCTCGGTGATTTGGGGTAAGATTTGCTCGGATTGTTTATTACCAACATTTAAGTGTCGTGTGTAAATGTTGGTATTCACGGCAAGGGCAAGCGAAAGATAGCTTGTGCTAGTGTCTATCGCTAGAATAGGTACTTTAGAGTATTTAGTCATTATGCATATCTTTATAAAACTTTGCAAGACTGATTATAGCATTGCTAAGAATTATACTGCATGATGCAGGTCGATGTTTGATGTGGCTTTTCCCAATGCTCAGGGCTTTGCTGCGTAGTCGGCATGGACGAATGGCACCCTTTTGAGGGTATTGTTCGCTTAGAAGTTAAAATTTTGTGTAAAGAAGGAGACCATTCTTATGAAGAAGGAAATGGTTGCGGTTTGGGCCGCAGAACAAATGGATGCTCGTCAAAAGCAGGTATTGTTTGCAGATTCTGAATACTTTGACAAAGACGGACACCGCATCAGTTGTTTTGAAGCGGACTTTAATTTACAAGACAAGATGATTGACTTTGATAGCATGATCATTTTAGACGGCAAGCTAGGCAATACCCCGGTATCAATGGAACAAGCTGAACGCAAAATGAATGGCTGGAGCCAACTTCCTCGCCAAAGCATACGTCAAGCTATGGAAACATTGGGCTTGGAGCACTTAGACTATTTATTAGCAGTGCCATCAATTAAATATAATGGCCGAATTAAAGAATTTGGTTCGTTAAAGTTTATTGGCAATTTCGAAGCCGCTTAATAAACTTATAAGGCAATAAAAAAGGCTACCTGAATATTTTTCAGGTAGCCTTTGTGTTGGCTAACGCCATTCACTTACTGATGACCTGCATGACTTTGCTATAGAGTTTTTGAAGCACGAATCTTGCTATAAAAGAAACCTAAAATTAAATATACAAACCGTAGTCTGGTCAGTTTTAGATTACATGAAAAATACAGTAGTTCTAAATCAAGAAGTACCTATTTATAGACAGTACTAAGCTAAGTTTTAAAAATTTAGGGAGTTTGAGGACTTAAAGCTTGCTGGCGTATACGCCAATCCTTTAATGCAAAACACGCCTTTTCTTTGTGCATAAGTGCTTCTAGTTCAGGTGTTGGATTTTCTAGTGGTTTAAGTTTTAAATAGTCAGCATCCATCCATTGGTAATACTTAGGTTGTGAGAAATCGGTGACTGCACCAGCACGGCTAATGGCTATACCTGTACCACTTTCGGTAGCAATAAAAGAAGAGGCTATTGAGGTTTCTGGAGTGGCTGAATAAACATTTTGACCACTTGTTAGTGGTGTTTCTACTTCCGATAGGGAATGCGCCCACAGTGTTGGGAAAATATCAGAATGAGCTGCCCACATTGCTGGATTAATGCTTTGCTTTGTTGGTAAATTAACTGATTCATTGCTTAGCTTGTAGGCTTCGGGTATGTGAAATAATAAAGGTACGCCGTATTTTAAAGGTAGTTGGCTGTTGTCTGGATAATTAAAAATAGAACGGGTTTGGTGATCGCCTGTGGCTGCAAACAGTGTGTGTGCTAGTAATTTTTTCTTTTCTAAACTGTGTAAAAAATCACCTAGCGAATTATTTGCATATTGATAGGTTTCTAAAATAGAACGCCCAAACTTAGCATCTACTGCCATGGCCGATCCTAGTTTAGATTCATCTAAAGCTTTAGGTTGGTAATGGTCTGGAACACGATAGGGCGGGTGATTGGTCACCGATAACAT
>CAZLYX010000065.1:0-6769 GCA_964563885.1 uncultured Neisseria sp.
CAAAATAACAGAAGAAATCAAACTGCCCTTAAAATTTCCAGTCAACATCAACACCAGCGTACAAGAGCTGCGCGAGATGTTGGAAGAGCACTTGCCGTTGATTACACAACAACAGCAAGAAGTGCTCGACGAAGAGCAAATGAGCTTTCTTACTGACGACGCGCCAGCACAAATTCAATCCATGCTGCGCACAAAAGGTTATTTCAACAGCACATCAGATATAAAGAAGAGCGGCAACGCCTACATTGTGAACGTCAACGCTGGGCCGCGCACCACGGTCAACAATGTTGATGTAGCCATTCTTGGTGATATTCTCCAAGACGAGCTGCTTACTGAATACTATAAAAATGCTATTGCGGGCTGGCAACTTCCGATTAACGCTCCTTTCGATCAAAATGGCTGGAGCAGTAGCAAAACAGCGGTTCTCAGTGCGGTTACCCGTAAAAAATATCCACTAGCCAAGCTTGTTAATAGCCAAGCCACCATTGATCCAAGCAAACATTTAGCTGAGCTATCGGTCGCTGTTGATAGCCAACAGCCGATATATTTTGGCAAAATCAATGTTCAAGGCACAAAGCGCTATCCTGAAAAAGTAGTTCGTGGTTTAGCGCAATTTAATGCGGGCTCTCCTTATGATTTGGATAAGCTACTTGACTACCAGCAAGCTCTGGAGCAAGACGGTCATTATTCAGGCGCCACGGTAGAAGCAGATTTCAACGATTTGCAAGGCGATCAAGTACCCGTAAATGTGACCGTTGAAGAAGTAAAACGCCAAAAACTCGAATTAGGCCTACGCTATGATTCTGAATACGGCCTGGGCACACGCATTGCTTACGACCACTATAATATTTTCAACCGTGGCTATATCGCTTCTACTGTATTGGATTACGACAAATATGAAACCACAGTTGGTTTTGGCTTAAGCCAGCCACGCGATAACAACGGTCACTTCTTTAGTAGTAATCTTTCATTTAGCCGCTCCACCACACAAAATTTAGAAACCCGCGCGGTTACTGCTGGTGTTTGGCGTGTGCGCGACCGCAACAATATAGAATCACGCTTGGGCATTGAACACTATAATGAAAGCAACCGTATTCCCAATGGCGACATTGATCTTGGCCAAAGCCACGCCACCATGATCTCAGCGTCGTGGAAGCACCAAAACATCTCATCTATGCTACATCCGCAAAATGGCTATTATATAGATGGTAAATTGAGCACCACTTTAGGCACACTTTTCTCCTCTACCTCAATGCAACGTGTCAACGCGCGTGCTGGTTATTACTTTACGCCCGAAGATAAAAAAATAGGCACTTTTGTGGTGCGCGGACAAGCTGGCTATGTGCGTGCAGCAGAGCAAAGCCAAGCGCCTTCCACTTTAATGTTCCGCTCAGGTGGCGCCACTTCAGTGCGCGGCTATGAGCTCGACAGCATCGGCCTTGATGGCCCGAATGGCTCAGTATTGCCCAACCGCGCCATCGCCGTGGCCAGCGTTGAATACCAATACCCCTTTAAAAAAGATCTGGCAGCGGCTGTTTTTCATGATGTTGGCGACGTTGCTTCTAATTTTTCACGCATGAATCTCAAACACGGCACAGGTGTTGGCATTCGCTGGTTTAGCCCAGTAGCACCTTTTTCGTTTGACATCGCCTACGGCCATCAAGATAAAAAATTACGCTGGCACATCAGTTTAGGAACCCGATTCTAATGACGCAAACTGCCAATCCTCCAGCAGAGCCCCAAACAGCTGCAACCAACACCACTGCGCCCGTGCCCAAGCGGCCAAGGCGCAGTGTTATTCGCACATTATTACTTACCCTTTTATTGGGTTTTTTAGTCTTGGCGGGTGCCATTACTTGGCTTATCAGCACCGAATCTGGTTTGCGTTTTGGTTTATATAAAATTCCTGCTTGGGCGGGAGTTAATATCCAATCCAAAACCTTGCAAGGCACTTTATTGGCTGGCTTTAAGGGCGACAAGTGGCGCATCGAAACTGAGGGCGCAGATATTGATATTTCTCGCTTTACTTTTGCATGGCAATCGCAAGAACTATGGCAGAAAAAACTGCATATCAATAATATTGCTGCTGGCGACATTCATATCCAAACCAAACCAACACCGCCCAAACAGAAATCAAAAGCGCCATCCACTTTGCCTAACAGCATATCTTTGCCCTTTCAGGTGGCCATCGACAATGTAGAAACGGGTCACATTACCAGTGGTGCTAAACGTCAAATTATCATCAATTCGGCACAGTTAAACTATCAATACGACCACCAATCACACCGCATTAAGTTGACCAAGCTACAAACACCTTGGAGCGATTCTCAAGGCGAAACCACACTGGCACTTACCACCCCTTTTCCCCTAAACGGCGAAATCAACAGTACTGGTATACTTGATGAGGTGTCATTTAAAAACCAAATCAGTTTAAGCGGCAGCCTGCGCGACTTGGCCACCAATATCAATTTGATTGGTCAAGGTGTGCGCTTAAATGCCGAAGCCATCGTGCATCCATTTGCACCTAAGCTCAATGAAAAAATCAACCTTATTCAAATCAAAGGTTTTGGGTTAAACCCGAAAGCGTTTGCACCCAGCGCGCCTAAAGCCAAATTTGAGTTTGACGCCACTGTTGTACCTTCGTTTACTCAAGACTTAGCCCTAGATGGCTCCATTGATTTGGCTAATAACTTGCCACTTTCTGCTGATAGCGGTGGCATTCCAGTACGCACTTTGGTGAGCGATTTCACCATTGATGATAACGGCGTGCTGAAACTACAAGATACTGAAATCAACTTACTCCAAAAAGGGGTTATCAAGCTTTCAGGTAGCGTTGACAGTTCTGCTAGCGAGCTTAATCTTAATGCCGATCTTATTGGCATCACTGCCGCCGATGCGCTCACACAAAAACTTTCAGGTAGCTTAAACGGCAATATTCGTGTGCAGGGCAATTACACCCAGCCTGAAACCAGCTGGAACCTAAAAAGTGGTAACACCACCGCCACTGGCCGTTTACAAGTTGCCACCGATGCAATTAGCCAACAGCAAACTTTGCAGTTAGAAGAAGCTAAAATTGCCTTAGCGGGCGGTGGTGAAACCAAGCTTTCAGGTAGCCTTAATCTATTTAAAGAGCAAGCGTTAAAACTGGCCGTTGTCAGCAAAAACTTTAACCCCGCCAAACTCAATGCTGATTTCCCCATTGGTAACATTAATGGCAACATTGATTTATCTGGTCAGCTAGCTCAAGGTATGAAGCTCAGTGGCAAAATGGCTTTTGGCCCCAGCAGTCTTTCTGGTGTTAACTTACGCGGCACCGCAGATATTGTTTATGATAATGCACACCTTAGCCGCGCCATTACCGATATTGCATTGGGTGCAAACAACATCAAAACCAATGGCAGCTTTGGCAAACGTGGTGATAAGCTCAATCTTAATATCAACGCGCCAGATTTATCGCGTTTTGGCTTTGGTCTTAGCGGCCTGCTCACTGCCAACGGCTTTGTGGCTGGCGAACCTAAAAAAATTGAAGCCAACTTAACTGGCTCTGCACGTAACCTAAATTTCCGCAAAGCGGTTCAAATACGCTCTATTGATTTCAAGCTCAAAGGCTCACCTGATTACACCCAACCACTCGACATCAGCTTAATAGGCAACAATATCGTTATTCCTGGCAAACAAGAATCCACGCGTATTGATGCTGTAAACCTATCTGCTCAAGGCACTGGTCGCCAACACCATTTACACGGCACCACCAGTATGGCTTTAGATGGCAAGCCTTATAAGCTCGAAATAGATGCCAACGGCGGCTTAAACGACAAACAACAATGGAAAGGCAGCCTTGGTGTGTTAAACATTAGCGGCGCCTTTAATCTACGTTTACAAAATCGCATTCAATTAGAAGCTGGCGCTGAACACGTTTCCATGAGCAATGCACGCTGGAGCGCCATGGGTGGCAGCTTAAACCTCGACAGTTTTGTTTGGGATAAAAAACAAGGCATTACCACCAAAGGCAATGCCAGTAATCTGCACATTTCTGAGCTCCACAACTTTTATACGCCGCCGGTAAAACACAATATGGTATTGGCTGGCGAATGGGATTTATCTTATAGCGAAAACACCCGAGGCTACCTGAACATTCGTCGTCAAAGCGGCGATGTGGTGTTGCCTTATCGTGAACAAATTTTAGGCTTAAGCGAATTAAGTATGAACACCCGTTTCCAAAACGGCCGCATCGATTCTGCCATTAAAGGCAATACCCGCTACGGTGTTATTGATGGCAACGTTTTGGTTAGCCAGCAATTTGGCAATGATATTACCCTCGCCCCCATTGGTGGCCGCATACACATCGGCATTCCTCAGCTCGAAAGCTTGCGTAATTTCTTCCCTGTCGGCCAAACTGTTCGCGGCAAGCTTAATGGCGAAGCAGTGATCAGCGGCCGCGTTGGCCAGCCTTTACTCAATGGCACATTAAATGGCGAAAATCTTTATTACCGTGGCCAAGATACTGGCGTTATCCTCGATAACGGCACTTTGCGTTCACGCCTGCAAGGCCAAAGCTGGATTATTGATGGCCTCACCTTCCGCCGTGGTGATGGCAATGTGACGCTGCGTGGCAATGTTGCCCTACAAGGCAGCGAGCCTGATGTTAATGTTAACGCCATCTTCACCCGCTATCGTGTGGTCGACAAGCCCAACCGCCGCCTCACCCTTAGCGGCACCAGCGCCCTGCTCTACTCGCCCAGCAATGGCGTCACATTGTCTGGCAAACTCAAAGCAGATGAAGGTCATTTTGGCATGCAAAAATCAGCCATGCCCAGCCTCGATGATGATGTGGTGGTGCTTGGCGAGGTCAGCAAAGAAAAAGTGCAATCAACCCCTGTTACGCTCGATCTAACCTTAGATTTAGGCAACCGCGTGCGCTTTAGCGGTCAAGGTTTAGACGTGACATTGGGCGGCGCCCTGCACCTTACCTCTCAACCCGGTCGAGATGTGCAAGGCGTGGGCACCATTAACGTTATCAAAGGTCAATATAAAGCCTACGGCCAAGACCTTGATATTGAAAAAGGCACTATTTCTTTTCTTGGCCCCTTATCAAACCCCAATCTCAATATTCGTGCCTCTAGGCGATTATCTCCCGTTGGCGCAGGCGTAGAAATACTGGGCAACCTTAATACCCCACGCGTGCGCTTGGTGTCCAGCGAACCAATGAGCGAAAAAGATAAACTGTCTTGGCTTATTCTTGGCCGTGCCAGCAGTGGCGAAAGCGATGAAGCCACCTTAGCCGCCGCCGCAGGCGCTTGGTTAGCCGGTAGCGTCAACGATCGCTTAGGCTTGGTTGATGATTTTGGCCTCACCACCAAACGCACACGCAACGCTCAAACGGGCGAACTAAACGCCGCAGAGCAAGTACTTACTTTTGGCAAGCGCATCACCGACGAAGTATATTTAGGATATGAATACAGTATCAACAGCGCTGATCAAGCCGTTAAGTTAATCTATCAAGTATCTAAAGCTTGGCAGCTGATTGCCCGAGCGGGGTCAGACTCATTTGGTGGTGAAGCTAAATATGTAATCCGCTTCGATTAATCAAGCCATCAATCTTAAAGGCTACCTGAAACATTGTTCAGGTAGCCTCATTGTTTTATAAGCGAGCCCATCATTTATTTTTAAGCATAGTTAATAAATTATTGACACTATTTTTACAATCCAGTATAGTGCTGTTCTCCGGGTCGTTAGCTCAGCTGGTAGAGCAGCGGACTTTTAATCCGTTGGTCGATGGTTCGAATCCATCACGACCCACCAGATTTAAAAAGCCTAAACACATGTTTAGGCTTTTTTCTTGCGTGCTCAGCATTCATAAATACTGGCTTTATCGCCATGCAATCTCAGCAATTAAGCTATTTCACTAATTAAGCTATTTCACTCAATCCTCTAACGCGGCAGGTATCAGCGTAACCGGCATAATGTAAAAATCTTTAACCGTAACACAATACGGTTTTGGCTTATTTGGCTCATTGGCGCATAAAATCTGCAAGTCTTTAATATTGAGTTTTAAATAGCCATATAAAAAAATACGCTGTTGAACCTTATTCGTTTCTTGTCTAACGATGGGGAAGATAAAGCATATAAAAAATTCAAAAATTGATCTATTGAGCTTATATGAAAGAACAATAGAGAATTTCCCAAAATAACACTAATTAGTATTACTAAGGCCAATAATATAGCAACATAATGCGCAAGCTTTTCAAGCCTTGTTTTCCCTAAAACTTGGCTTTTTCTGAATAACAATACTTCAGCACCATTAAGCAATTGTCTCATTTGCTCCTAATCTATAAGCGATGTATCAGTAATTTCTTTTTGATCAGTTACAGAAAATCGATTCAATAAATCATTATATTTTTCAGAGTAAGTTTTTTTCTTATCAGCTTGTTCATTAATTTTATTTTTGGGCAGTTGTTGTTTCACTTTCTGTTCTGCTTTTAAGGCGGTGATGCGCTCTGGAACTAATGAGTTAGTTGAGTCTTGATGTTGTTGAGGCTCAGTATCTGATTTGCGGATACTCTTTTTTGAATCTTCATATTTCTTTTGCTTCTTTTCTGTTTGTTGGTATTTTCGTTACAACTTCTTTATTTGTTTTTTTTATATAAATAGCCCTACGCTGAGCAACCATCGCATCGCTCAAGCTCGCACACAAGATTGAATAGCTGGTAGCAGCAGTATGATTACTATTATGCTCGTCAAATAAGGCTTCAACTTTGGCTTTTAAAGC
>CAZLYX010000066.1:0-6152 GCA_964563885.1 uncultured Neisseria sp.
CCCCCATTGCGAAGTAAATCTTGTGAGTACAATCCCAAGATTCCGCCAATATAACCTTGAATATTGGATGCATTAAATGGCACTGTGCCATCAATATAAAAGCCTACTTCGGGCTTATTTAGGCGCAATAAATCACGGCCAAAGCCAGCCGGTATTTCAATGACCAAACTCGCTTGCGATTTTTGTAAGACTTCACTGATTTGGGATTCTGTATATAACGGGGGTTGCTCAAGAAAATATCGTGACCCAGAAAAGTACTCTACTAAACGCCTGCTTTCTACTGTTTGATCATGATCCAACGCACTAAAACGCAAGTCATGCACATCAAAAGAAACGCTCCAAACCACAGCAGACATTAAAATCAGTGGGCCTAAAACTGCAAAAAATAGACGGATTTTATCACGCAACAACTCTTTGCCTTCACGTCTCGCAAACGTCCATATCATTGCTAACCAGTATTTAAAGGTATCGGTATGCTGCTCGACTGACTGTTGTGCGTGCTGATTCAATCGCTCATTGGGACTAATATCAGAGAGATGAGAGGCATCAGCATGGCTTATTATCTGTATTGCAGAGTTGGCAATATTCTTTTCAGGTAGCCTTTGCTGGGTGTTTTCATCCTGATTTGTTTCACTATGTTCATGCTCATCTGTTAACAAATACTGTATAAAAGCCTCTTCTAAATTAGCGGTATTTTGATGTTCCGTTAGCTCTTGGGGCGTACCGACCGCCAAAACCCGACCTCGGTGCATAAATGAAATGCGGTCACATCGTTTCGCTTCATTCATGAAGTGTGTAGACACAAAAATTGTGATTTTTTCTTCACGTGAAAGCTTAAGCAAATACCGCCAAAACATATCGCGCGCGGCTGGATCTACACCTGAAGTAGGTTCATCCAAAATCAATACTTGAGGCTTATGCAAACAAGCTGCCGCCAATTGTAAGCGTTGGCGAATGCCAAGAGGCAAAGCAGGTGGATAAGAATCTACAACATTCGTCAAGTCAAATTGGATAAGTGCTTCAGCGATTGCTGCTTTGCCCGCACGCCTGCCCATTTGGTAAAGCTGAGCATGCAATTCTAGATTTTGCCGCACCGTTAACTCTTCATACAATGAAAATGCCTGCGACATGTAACCAACACGCATACGCGTTTGCATATCGCTTGCATCTATCGGACGACCTAGTAATTGTGCAGTGCCTTCAGTGGCTTCATGCAAGCCAGTGAGCATTTTCATGGTGGTGGATTTACCACAACCGTTAGAGCCTAAAAAACCAAAAATCTCGCCCTGATCAATGCGAAAGCTCACATTGTCTACTGCCACAAAGTCGCCAAAACGTTTGGTCAGCCCCTCTGCCTCTATGGCCGGGGGCAAAGTTGGATTGGGAACAAATTGGGTGAGTTCTAAGCTGCCCATGCCTTGCTGTTTCTCCTGCGGCAGCAAGCTCACATAAGCCTCTTCTAAGGTTTCTGCATCACTTTCAAGCATCACTTCACAGGTTGGTTTATTTACCAATAGCTGGCCATCATCCATCGCCAACAAGTATTCAAAGTGTTCTGCTTCTTCAATATAAGCAGTGGCCACGATTACTGTCATGCCAGCACTTTCGGCTTGCAAATCGGCCACCAAAGCCCAAAACTGTCGGCGTGATAAAGGATCAACGCCAGTGGTTGGTTCATCAAGAATCAATAAATCGGGGCTATGCACTAAAGCACAACAGAGGCTGAGTTTTTGCTTCATACCACCAGAGAGTTTGCCAGCAGCACGATTTGGAAATGGTGCTAAGCCAGTGGCTTCTAGCAAACGTTGGATGCGTGCTTTACGTTTGGCAGGGTTTAGCCCAAACAAGCGCGCATGGAAATCTATATTTTCGTAAACAGATAAAGTGGGATACAGATTTTGTCCCAGACCTTGTGGCATAAACGCAAGGCGGTGCGATAAAGCTTGCCGAGTTCTGGCATCAGCCATATCGCCCCCCAGCACTTCTACACTGCCCTGTTGAATAATGCGTACACCCGCAATGAGAGACAGTAAAGTAGACTTACCAACGCCATCTGGCCCAATTAAGCCCACAGTGACACCGCGCGGAATCTCCAGCGATACATCTTGCAATGCTTCGGTTTTGCCAAAACGGTGTGATACGTTTTGAACACAAACAGCAGATTTAAATGTATTCATATCAACATTGGCATTCATGTTTTCAGGTAGCCTCAAACAATAAGGCTACCTGAAAACAATAAAAAC
Organism: uncultured Neisseria sp.; assembly: GCA_964563885.1. Taxonomy (GTDB): domain Bacteria; phylum Pseudomonadota; class Gammaproteobacteria; order Burkholderiales; family Neisseriaceae; genus CAZLYX01. The sequence continues at coordinate 2,244 of CAZLYX010000066.1, forward strand.
CTCACTATATTCGTGTGGCTTTTACTATTATTAAATAAAATATACAACTAAAATCATGTTGCTATTCGGCAGCAGTTAATTTCATTACCACCACGCCAGACACAATCAAAAATGCCCCTAACCAACGCCCAAATGTAGACGCATCACCATAAAAAATAATGCCTACTACAAATGCGCCTACTGCACCAATACCCGTCCAAACTGCATAAGCAGTGCCCATGGGTACTGTTTTTTGCGCCATAAATAAAAATACGCCACTGGCAAACATCAATACCACTGCCAACAAAATCCCTTGCCAGCGATATTGCTCATTTTGTGCCATCTTCAAGCCAACTGGCCAGCCAATTTCTAAAATCCCAGCAGTTATTAGATACATCCATCCCATATTATTTTTTCTTTATTTTCCAAAATAGAGTCAATGATATTAGGCTACCTGAAACCGCCGCGCCTAAAGTGCCATAACCAAATGTTGTCCAATCTACCTTAAGTTGTATCAAGATTAGCGAGGCGAGCGCACCAAAACATATAAATGAAGCAAACGTCAGTAAGCCTGCTTGCAATAGATAAAGTGCCCGATCTGATTGTGGCGAATGAGGGCTATTATTAGTTGATTGCATTATTTTCCTATTTGTTGCGGCAATTTTACCGCTAAAGATTGTGGCCATTGGGTCTGCGTATTAGTACGCACGTAGCCGTTGCCCGTCATGCCACCTTTGAGCAAACCGCTGTATTGTTGTGCAGTATTGACAGGGATTTTTAGTTTTACTTTAAACATTAATTTTTCGCGCTCGTTAATCGTTTCAACTGATTTAGGTGTAAATTGAGCATCGCTCGCGATAAATGAAATTTTGGCTGGCCAAACCACGTCTAAACCATCAAGCACAATGCGTGCATCGTCACCCACTTTTAACACACTCATTTGGGCATTAGGTAAGAATATGTTCATCGACACATCAGTCGGGTCTAGCAAACTCACTACTTTGTTACCTGCAGCAATGACACTGCCCACTTCAGCAAGTTTATATTCTACCAGCCCTGTCTTGGGCGTGCGAATAGTCATATCATCATTAGCAGATGAGGCTTGATTAATTTGCGCTTGTGCTCCAGCAACGGCAGCCTTAGCTTCAGAACGTGCCGCTCGTGCAGCTTGCACTGATGCGGCTGCACCTTCTCGTGACGCCAAGCGCTTGGTTACTTCTGCGGCTGACACCAAATCTTCGCGCTTTAAATTTTGGGCATTAACCCATTCCATCTGCGCCACTTTTTGTTGCTGCTCATAAGCTTTGATTTCAGCTTCTGCACGCAACACGGCATCTTGGGCACGCTGTTTTTGTGCCTTGGCAATCTCTAATTGGCTGCTGCTGGTATCAGAAGACAGCTCGGCGATAATTTCATTTTCTTTAACAACACTGCCCTCATCAACCAAAATGTCTTTAACACGCCCTGGATACAAACTAGCAATATCAAAGCGGTTAAGTTCCAAGCGCCCATTAGATTGAGCAAACCCTACTAATTCGTTTGTTTGCTGATGTTGATAATAATAGTAACCCGCGGCTGCTGCCACAGCCACCAAAACGATTGGTACAATTTTTTTCATGCTGATACCTATTTCAAACAAAATTATATCGCCATAACAAATCATGACAAGCATTAGGTTTTTAACATAAATTCGCTCTTTTTGATATGGTGAAAACTGTACAAATCTGTTGTAAATTTTTTAATTCTGGTGTGTTTGATATTATAATTTCAATATTGTATGGCTAAATGCGCAATAAAAAACCCGTGCCTATCATGGCACGGGTAGCGAATATTTCAACCAGATAAATGTTATTTTTCAGACTGATAAGCTAAATCAGCCTCTTCAAACTTAGTCTCAACCGCTGTTGGCACTTTATCTAATAACGACACGATTACAATAGCTACAGTACACACGATAAAACCAGGCACAATTTCATACATAGTGGGCAAGCCAGCTTCAGCTAAAGCTGCATTGGCATATTGAGCCCACAATACCACGGTTATTGCACCTAAAGTCATGCCAGCCAACGCGCCCGCACCAGTCATCCGTTTCCATAATACTGAGAAAATAACCACTGGTCCAAAAGCTGCACCAAAACCAGCCCATGCATACGAAACCAAGCCCAACACTTTGCTATCAGGATCAGCAGCAATAATAATGGCAATCACCGCCACCGCCAATACCATCATCCGACCAATCCATACCAACTCTTGTTGTGCCGCATGAGGGCGCAAAAAGCCTTTATAGAAATCTTCGGTAATCGCACTTGAACACACTAGCAATTGGCACGATAGCGTTGACATCACGGCAGCCAAAATGGCGCTCAACACCACACCAGCAACCCACGGATTAAACAGGATAGTGGTTAACGCAATAAAAACACGCTCATTATTGCCATCCATTGCCAATGCTTGTTCTGGGTGGGCACCAAAATACGCAATGCCAAAATAGCCCACGGCACATGCGCCAGCTAAACACAAAATCATCCAAGTCATACCAATTCGGCGAGCATTGGCCAATGATTTCACACTTTCAGCGGCCATAAAACGTGCCAAAATATGTGGCTGACCAAAATAGCCCAAACCCCAAGCAGCGGTAGAAATAATACCAATTAAACTGGTGCCGACAAATAAGCTGCCATATTCCTTGCCCGTGGTTGCAGCCACAACTTGAATCGCTGCACTCATTTCATCTGCTCCGCCCAACGCTAAATACACCATAATCGGCGTTAAAATTAGAGCAAAAATCATCAATGAAGCTTGAATGGTGTCTGTCCAACTAACCGCTAAAAATCCGCCAATAAAAGTATAAGCAATGGTAGCACCAGCGCCTAACCACATAGCTTGGGTATAGCTCACATCAAATAAGCTTTGAAACAAGCGCGCACCCGCCACAATGCCAGATGCACAATAGATGGTGAAGAAAAACAAAATAATCGAAGCAGCAATCACCTTGATGGCTTTACTTTGCGCACCAAAACGATGAAAAAAATAATCTGGTAAAGTTAGCGCATTGTTATTGTATTCGGTGTGCGCCCGTAAACGCCCAGCCACCAGCAGCCAGTTAAAATATGCACCTATAGTCAGGCCAATGGCAATCCATGCTTCACTCAAACCAGTGGCATAAATGGCACCAGGCAAACCCATCAATAACCAGCCCGACATATCAGATGCACCCGCTGACATAGCAGTCACAAAACTGCCTAAGCTGCGTCCGCCCAAAATATAATCATCAAAATTTTTAGTAGACCGATACGCTGCTAAACCTATCAAAAGTACTGCCACCAAATAAATGCTAAAGGTGACATACATAGGGTTAAAATTACCCATATAAATCCTTAAATTATTGTTGTTGATGGTTCGTCTGTACAAAATTTTAATACATAAGATATTTAATGTATTAAACATCAGAACATTGACTTGAAAACGGTTAAGGTTAAGCCTGAAACCAGCATATAGTCAAGTTTTGTTAAGATACATTGCCCTTGCACTGGTTTCGTGTTTTGCTAATATTCACCATTCAATCAAAAAGGCTACCTGAAACATTTCAGGTAGCCTTTTGTATATTTAATATACTGCAACAGCGATTTATCGGCCGCAACAATGTTTGTATTTTTTGCCGCTGCCACAAGGACAACTTTCATTACGACCTGTTTTACTGCTTTTGCGATGAATGGTTTTTGGAGTATTAACCACGGCGCGCCAGTATTGATAAATATCCAGTAACACACGCGGTAACTCAGCTTGTAAATCAACTAAATCTTTATCACTCAATTCTAATATGGCAGGCGTGCCTGCTTCTGTATCAGCATCATATACACCAGACAAAGCCATAAGCGGATAAAATAAATCTTCAAATTCTTCTTCTTCGCTGTGCGCAAACCAATCGGT
>CAZLYX010000067.1:0-6137 GCA_964563885.1 uncultured Neisseria sp.
AACGTCAACTGCTTAGTGTAAATAAATATATACTTGATAAATAAATAGTTGTTTAATATAGCTATTTAAAATTTACTTTAATTGCTTAATTCTACAACTACTACATTCTGCCTATCCACATTTATGTAGCTTATGTAAGCGCTCTTTTCTTAAGCTCTCTTTTTTAAGTGATTTACTCTATGATTTCCAAACCTATTTTTCATGATATTTGGTATTATGCAATGATTCGTTTTCAGGTAGCTTGAACTATGTCTGTATATACTTGTGTTTCCGATGAGGAAATGCGCGCCTTATTGGTGCAATATGATTTAGGTGAGTTTGTAGCATTGCAGGGCATTGCTCAAGGCATCACTAATAGCAATTTCTTTTTAGACACTACTACTGGACGTTTCGTCTTAACAATATTTGAAACGTTACGATTAGAAGAATTGCCATTTTTCTTATCACTAACGCGGCATTTAAGCATAAACGGAGTAGCGTGCCCTAGCCCGATAATACGTAAAGATGGAGAGATGGTTTCTTCTTTAGCCAACAAACCAGCCTGTATTGTTAGTTCTTTGAAAGGCAGTGATACCAGTTGGCCAACGCCAAAACAATGTTTTAATACTGGTGCGATGTTGGCAAAAATGCACAGTGCAGGACAGTCATTTACAAAAAAAATGACTAACCCTCGCTTTTCAAATTGGTGGACTGAAGCATCGACTCAACTACTACCTTTATTAGATGACGCCGATGCCACTTTATTAAAATCACAAATAGAGTTTTTAACACTACACCCTGATTCAAATTTACCAAATGGTATTATTCATGCAGATCTATTCAAAGACAACGTGCTACTAGATGGCGAAGAAGTGGCTGGCTTCATTGATTTTTACTACGCTTGTAACGGTAGTTTTGTTTATGATTTAGCTATTGCTATTAATGACTGGGCTCGAACAGCTGATAACATTATTGATAAGCGTTTAGCTGAGGCTTTCAGTGCTGGCTACAACAGTATTCGCCCACTACTACCAGAAGAATCTGCTTATTTTCACATTGCACAACGAGCGGGTGCTGTTCGTTTTTGGATATCACGTTTGTTAGACTACCACTTTCCAAACGAGGGTGAAATGACATTTATTAAAGATCCTAATGCTTTTCGAGATTTACTGCTCAGCTTAGTAAAATAACAAAATTAATCCCCCACTCTTTGCCGACTAATAAGCCCACTTAACAGATCAATGAGCCATGCTGAAGAAACCGTAGAGGTAAACTAACGACTCGATGAGGAGTTTACCATGACCAAGAAAACCAGAACTTATAGCACAGAATTTAAAGCAGAGGCCGTTAAGAAGATAGCAGACAATAATGGCAACATTTCAGCTACCGCAAAGCAGCTTGGCATAGCGATGCAAACGTTATCTAATTGGAGTGATAAAGCCAATCAAGGCAAGCTTGTCGGCACAGACCAATATGATCCTGAACTCATAGCAGTGATCGAAGAAAATAAGCGTCTTAAGCGACAACTTAAAGTGGCCGAAGAGGAACAAGAGAGCCTAAAAAAGGCCACGGCGTACTTTGCCAGACACCGTTCGTGAAGTACGCTTTTATAAAAAATAATAAGCCTCTCTTTACTATCGCAAGCATGTGCAAGGTCTTAGCTGTTTAGCCATCAAGTTATTACGATTGACTAAGTCGTGGCATCAGCGACCAACAGATACATCGCAACCATTGCGAGCTATTTATTGGTTAGAGCTGCTCACAGTGAAACCCGTGAACGTACGGTGTTGATCGATTACATGCAAAGCTGACAGAGCAAGGGTTTGATATTAGCTTATACATGGTCAGAAGTATCAAAGAAGAACATGGCATCAAATGCTGTCGCCACAAGCGTTTTAAAGTCACCACTGACTCAAACCATAACAAGCTGGTCTATCCAAATGTGCTGGATCAGAAGTTTGACGCCAGTCGACCTAATGAGTCTTGGGTCAGTGATATTACTTATATCTGGACAAGCGAAGGCTGGCTGTACTTAGCTGGAGTCAAAGACTTATATAGCAAAGAGCTGGTTGGCTACACTATCAATAAACGCATGACAGCAGATTTAGTATGCCGTGCACTCAACATGGCTATCAAAAACAAACGACCCAGCCAAGGACTGATTGTGCATTCTGATAGAGGCAGTCAATACTGTAGCCATGCTGTACCACAAGATCATTAAGCAGCACCAGTTTATAGGTTCAATGAGTGGTAAAGGCAATTGTTTCGACAATTCTCCGATAGAAAGCTTCTGGGGTACGTTGAAGAATGAACTTGTATATCATCAGGACTATAAAACAAGGTTTATAGCAATCAACGATATCACACAATATATCGAGCTGTACTACAATCAGACGAGAATTCAAAAAGTGCTTGGACTATAAATCGCCAAGACAGATGGTAAAAGTATATTCTAAAAAACATTAATTGATTCGACTTAGTAATACAAAAAAATATGAAATATGCTTATAAACTACTTGCCCACAACATTAATCAAATACTAGCTTAGATAAGCCAATAACAAAAAAAGGCTACCTGAAAATAGCTAGCCTTTTAAATTAGCTTATTTTGCATATTTTTCAAAAATTTTATCAATCAGCACATCAGCTTGCTTCCAATCTACAGATTCTGTTTCTGGTGATTTCCGGGGGCGTGTACCTGCTGAAGCAATGGTACTACCCTCTGCATTTACAGTATCTACGGTAACATGCATGGACAAACCCACTCGCAATGGATGTTTCAACAATTCATTGCTATCTAAACTAATGCGTACTGCCACACGCTGTACTACTTTAACCCAATTTCCAGTAGCATTTTGTGGCGGCAACGCTGAGAAAACACTACCCGTTCCCGCTGATAAGCCTATAACTTTACCTTGATACTTCACCTGTTTCCCATATAAATCAGATATCAGCTCAACTGGCTGACCAATCCGCATGTTCAACAATTGGCTTTCTTTGAAATTAGCATCTACCCACAAATCACTCAAAGGCACAACCGCCATCATGGGAGTACCTGCTTCAACACGCTGCCCAACCTGTATATTACGTTTAGCAACTTGCCCAGCCATCGGCGCAGTGATTCGAGTACGCTGCAAATTTAACCACGCATCTTTTATATGGCTCACTGCCGTTTGTATAGCAGGCTGTTGGCGTAATGTAATATTTTTACCCAGTGTCACTTGCACAGCAATTTGTTCGGCCTCAACTGCTTTTAACGCTGCTTGAGCTTGTACTACTGCAGCACGAGCATGGCTAAGCTCTTCTCCAGAAATAGCATCTGTACCAGCTAAAGTTTCACGGCGACGTAAATCAGACTGAGCCTTAGCCAACTCTACTTTACGCGCCAACACTGTAGCACCAGCTTGTGAGTTAACAGCAGTTTGTTGCTGGTTTTGGCGAATTGCTTGTATCAATTCATTTTGCGCACGTTCAAAAGCCAACTGCATATCGCTGTCATCTAGCCTCACTAATACATCACCTTCTTTAACTACATCAGTATCATCAACAGTAATCTGTTGCACAGTGCCAGTAATTTGTGGCGTAATCTGCACTTGGTAGCCTGCCACATAAGCATCTTCTGTTAGTTCTTCATGTTGCCAAATAACGCTGTACATCACTACAAAAATCAACGCAACAGTAATAAAAAATAAAGTGGCTAGCGTCAGATTGCGTTTACGTTGCGCAGGCAGTCGTTGTTTGGGCTTGGGTAACTGTGGAGCAGCATTCGATTGCAGCGCCAGATCCCTGTTTTCATCTTGTTCAAGCGCTTCTTCGCTCATAATTCGTTCTCAGAAATGTGTGTAATTTAAATGAGATGCTCGAGTATTGTAAGTTATTTCTCATGATTGCTCATATTCCCGCTAACCATGAAATATTAGCAGTCATCTTCTACTTAGCCTATGACTTAATTATTTTCATTCTTGGTAAAAACCGCCACCTAGTTGGGCATGAACATTCCCCCAAGCCGCCATTAATTCAGCACCACTCAACGCCACTTTAGCTTGTTGCAACAAAACGTCGTCTTGAAATTGTAAATAAACCAATTTATTTTCCACCCCCACATTTACTCGACGCAATATGGAAGCTGATTGTTTTTTAGACAGCTCGTGTGCTTTTTGCTGCAAAGCCAATTCACTTTTACGAATTTGATACCCTGAAACAGCATCAGCAGTATCGCGAAGTGCATTAAGAACTGTTTGGTTATAACGCGCCACCTGTTCATTGTACTCAGCACTTTTACCCGTCAGCTTTGATTGTAAAGCGCCCGAGGTAAAAATAGGCAGATTCAACGCTGGTAAAACCCCAACAAATTTAGACGTTCCCTTCAACACATCGAAAGCATCGATATGTGACAAACCCACAAATGCCTTAATTTCAATATTCGGATAAAACTCAGCTTTCGTAGCCTGCACATTTTGATAGCGTGAACTCAATAACATTTTCTGTGCAGCTATATCTGGACGGCGGCTCAAGATATCGGCTCGTAAGCGACCCGTCTTTAATATAGGAATTGCTGCAGCAGCACGGGGAGTACGATTATCCAGCGTTGACGGAACTTGCCCACACAAAACTGACAGTGCATGCCGTGCATTGGCTATGCTCCCAGCCATTAATTGCTGCTGTGCCTGCAATTGAATCTGAGTTTGCTGAATAGGATACACTGCATTTTGAGGAAGTAACTCAGCTCGAATACGCTGGCTCAATAGCTTTTCAACTTCTTGCGCATTCTCTAAGCGTTTTTTTAGAATAAGCTGCTGCTGATCAAGATTCTGCCAAGCAGCATATTGAGTTACCACCGCTTGCGCCAACATCAGCTTCGCCTGTGCTAATTCATATTCTGCTGCATGTTTTTTACCTAACGCCGAAGCAGCCAACGCTTGGTTTTTACCCCAAAAATCAAACGACCAACTCCCCTGTAAACCCAACATGCCTTGAGTAAACGAATGGCGCGTATCATAGCGCTGCGATTCTGGTTTATCAGTCAAGTAAGCACTTGCACCACTTAAGTGCACACCAATTTGTGTTTTACCTGCTGTGTCAGCCATACCTAAAGCTGCATTCATCTGTTCAATGCGTGTGGTTGCTACTTTTAAATTAGGGGATTGTTGGAGTGCTTGGGAAACCAGATCATTTAAAAACGGATCACGCAGCTGCAGCCACCAATTCGAGCGAACCGCAATTTGTGTTTTCCCTGCTGCTATAGAATAGTCAGCAGGCTGCTCTAAGGCAGGCTGCTGACCGGTTTGTGCACAAGCACTGAGCAACAATAATAACGATATGCTACTCAGCCAGCGATAAAAAAGTGGTTTATTCATTTTGTGCCATCAAGTGAAACCAATATAGGCAACCTTGATCAGCCGCCTAAACGAGACAACAATTTAAACAGTAATGATTGGAATTGGTCAAGTTCTTCATCAGAAAAATCAACCCATAGATCATTACGGCTCAGCGGATTTTTCGCATTCATGTCTTTAATAAACGTTTCGCCTTTTTCAGTTAACGACAAAACGATTTGACGACGATCCTGCTCATTAATATGACGAACAACCCAACCGTGCTCAACCATTTCATCAGATAAGCGTGTAGCGCTGGTGCGGGTCAAATCTAATAAGTCACTTAAGCGCGAAGGTAAGATTTGGCAATTTGGACTAACATAAACCGCCAATAAAGCATAAAGCAAATTTTCACTCAAACCAAAATCTTTTAGGCTTTCGTTAATATGAGCGCTCATGCGATCTGAGGTAATGCGTAATAAACGAGCGTTGGCTGCGCGTGACTCTGAAAACTCGGGTAGGCGTTCGGCCAATAGATTTAATGCGTTCATAAATTCATTTCGTGAAAAGCTCATAGCGTCTATTCTCAAGATTTAATATTAATAGTGTGGTAATTTCCCAGTTTAAGTTAATGTCTAAAACAAGAATCCAATCAAACTATTTTTTTAATTATTTAAGTAACACAGAGAATATATTTTTCTGCATTTACTCAAATTGATTAAAATAATTCAAGCACTTGTCTTCTAGTAAGAATGTGATATTCATTAACGTAACGGTATTACACCATTATCTTTTACTTACTTTCTATTTTCCTTCTAGGCGGTTTTCTAAAACAACGAGTGGC
>CAZLYX010000068.1:0-6127 GCA_964563885.1 uncultured Neisseria sp.
TTGGTGGAAAAGTGGTGCCGTTTGTATTGGCGCGCATCCCGCAATTTGGTGAAACTCGTGGTAATTTGGCAGCGGGCGGGCGTGGTGTGGCGCAAGAATTGACTGCGCGCGATCGAGAAATTGCCGAGAGTTTGGCACCAGAATTGGTTCGCCGCGGCATTTTGTTGGCGGGCTTAGATGTGATTGGCAATAATTTGACTGAAGTGAATGTAACCAGTCCAACTGGTTTTCAAGAAATCACCCAGCAACAAGAATTTGATGTTGCCGCAATGTTTGTAGATGCTGTGGCTGAATGGTCTACCCAGTAAATTTATTAAAATCTTTGAATGAGAAACTCGATGTCGGATAACAATTTTGGCGAAACCATGAAAGGCAAGAAAGGCTTAGCGCGGGTGCTGAAAGCCTGCGGATATTCTAAAAACGGATTGGCCTGTGCAATGACAGAAGCTGCTTTTCGTCAACTTATTTGGCTAAATGGCACTCTGCTAATAGTGCTAATTTTTTTAGACTTTAGTCCTATTACCAAAATGTTGTTGATTATGGCTTCGTTTATTTCATTGATTACTGAATTATTTAACACCGCTATAGAAGCGGCAGTTGATCACACTTCATTGGCGCAGCATCCATTAGCAAAACGAGCTAAAGATGTAGGTTCCGCCGCGCAAATGCTAGCATTATTAATGTTGGCGATATTGTGGGCAATGGCATTATGGCGCGATTACGGTTTTAATTTGTTTTGATGTATATCAAGCAGCACGATCATTGTTGTGTGTAGTGTCGTTTTACTTGCAAAACATAAACGCAGTTAAAGGAGTTTTTAAGTGAAGAAAATATTATTAGGTTTGTCTATGGCTGCCATCATGCCATTTGCTAACGCAGCAGGAGCAGGCGTTTCCGTTGAGGCGCCATGGGCGCGTGCTACTTTGGAAGGTATGAGTATGGGTGGTATTTTTATGAACATCACCAATACTGGCGCTGATGATGTGCTGGTTGGCGGTAGCTCACCCACTTCAGAAAGAGTGGAAATTCACACCCATATTAATGATAAAGGCGTGATGCGCATGCGTGAGCTAGAAAATGGTTTACCTTTGAAAAAAGGCGAAACTGTACCGCTTAAACCAGGTAGCTATCACGTGATGTTAATGGGTTTAAAAGCACCATTAACCGTTGGTCAAACTTTTCCAGTGACGTTAAAGTTTAAAAATACACAGCCACAAACGGTAACTGTAACGGTGAAAGAAGCCGTCCATAGCATGCCAATGCAAAACAAACATTAATTAGCTTTTTGTATAATAGAGGCTACCTGAAACGTTCAGGTAGCCTCTATTTGCTTGCACGTTAACACTATGTTTGCCACAATGTTGTTTTACTTAATAGAGCTTAAAACTTATGAGTTCTTACCAAAAATTAGCCAATTGCGTGGGCAATACGCCGCTGGTGAAGCTCCAGCGTTTAGCCGCGCACACAAATGCCACCGTTTTGCTCAAGCTTGAGGGCGATAATCCTGCTGGCTCAGTTAAAGACCGACCTGCTTTTAATATGATTGAACAGGCTGAGCTGCGTGGTGAAATCAAACCTGGTGACACCATTATTGAAGCCACTAGCGGCAATACCGGCATCGCGTTGGCGATGGTTGCAGCCATGCGCGGTTATAAGCTCACCTTATTAATGCCCAGCAGCTCAACCCAAGAGCGTAAAGATGCGATGGCGGCATATGGCGCCACGTTGATTGAAACCAGCACCATGGAAGCTGCGCGCGACCAAGCTTTGGCGATGCAGGCGCAAGGTTTGGGCAGAGTGTTAGATCAGTTTAACAACCCCGATAATAAGCAAGCCCACTACCTCACTACTGGCCCTGAAATTTGGACGCAAACTGCTGGCAAGGTTACTCATTTTGTCAGCTCAATGGGCACTACAGGCACGATTAGCGGCGTTGGACGCTACCTGAAAGAGCAAAGTTCTGATATCCAGATTGTTGGTTTACAGCCAGATGGAGAATCATCGATTGCGGGTATTCGCCGTTGGCCGATTGAGTATTTACCGGGCATTTATGAAGCAGATGTGGTCGACGAAGTGCTAGATGTTAACCAACAAGATGCGGAATGTTTCACGCGTAAGCTAGCGCGAGAAGAGGGTGTGTTTGCGGGCGTATCCTCTGGTGCAGCAGCGATGGTGGCAGTGAAAATTGCCGAGCAAAACCCAGATGCAGTAGTGGTGTGCATTATTTGTGATCGTGGTGATCGCTATTTATCAACAGGATTGTTTGGTCAAACTGATTAAGTGATTCTGTTTTATTAAAAGGCTACCTGAAAACATTCAGCTAGCCTTTTGTTATTGCCATAATCTGTATTACTGTGATCTATGTCTACTCGATATTTAAAAAACCCATTTTCGCCATCATGAGTAACCTTGTCGCTGTTTAGAGCAGTATCATGATTGTCGTTACCAAGCGCTCGGTAAATTTCTAAAAATACTTTGTTGACCGCTTCGATGGGAGCAGGGTTACCGCCACCAAGCATATTAATGGGCTGATTACTTTTTAGCGCATCACCAAGATCATCCATTAGCTGTGAGATGTCAGTTTGTTCGGTGAATTGTTGATCACATTTTGAGGATTTCATAAGATTACCGTAAGAGTGCCAGTTATTATTTGATTGATAAAGTGGTGCCAGTATAGCAAATAGTGACTATAAAATGAGCAGACAGCATTACCGATATCTTTTAATATGCTTATACAGTGAGTACATTAAAAAACGCCCTTCAAGTCAATAAAGGGCGTTTTTTGGTTTAAGTCATAATGTTTACAAATAGCTATGTTCGCATAATGATATAAATCTTGTCATCTAATGAGTATCATTAATCCATTGTAGTGCAAGATACATTATACAATTGCCATAGCTTTAGAGGCTAAGCAAAGAGTTTAGCGTGCTGCTTTGTTGCATTCAGCCAGCTCGCTCGACTGGGCTGTCCATGTTTTATCCGCTGTATTTTTGTAATAACTAATTTTACCAATACGTGTCACCAAACTCTGGCAAGAATCCATGGATAATTCATTACCCCAAGGGCCTGTTAACTGGCAATTTTCGCCATTGCATTGCCAGCTAATAACCGCTCCACCTTCAATGGGTACAGTCACTTTGCCTTTATGACTGCTACCTGCAGTCCATGTGGTGGCAAAACTTGTTGGTGCCAAAACTAAAAGTATACTGGCGAAGACTGATTGTTTGGTTAAATTAAGAATAATCATTTTCCTTATTTGGTTTAATTGTTCTAAATAAGTTGGAGCGATATAACTCTAGCATTAAGCGCCGTAAACTGGGTTTCTATCGCACAAAGCAGTGGCTGCTTTGGCAACACGTTCTAGCGTTGCTGTGTCTTCTGGATTGTCTAATACATCAGCAACCAGATTGGCCAGCTCGCGTGCATCTGCTTCGTTGAAGCCACGAGTGGTTAGGGCAGCAGTGCCAATACGGATGCCAGAAGTAACAAATGGTTTTTCTGGATCGTTTGGAATGGCATTTTTGTTTACAGTGATGTGTGCTTTGCCCAATGCTTCTTCAGCTGCCTTACCAGTGATTTTCTTCGCTTGTAAGTCAACCAAGAAAACGTGGCTTTCGGTGCGACCTGAAATAATGCGCAAACCACGCTTTACTAGCTCTTCAGCCATTGCCGCAGCGTTGACCTTAACTTGTTTAGCGTATTCTTTAAAGTCTGGCTGTAACGCTTCTTTGAATGAAATTGCTTTTGCTGCAATTACGTGCATCAACGGACCACCTTGTAAGCTTGGGAAGATAGCAGAATTCAAGGCTTTTTCATGCGTGTTGTCACGACACAAAATCACACCGCCACGAGGGCCGCGTAAGGTTTTGTGGGTAGTGGTGGTAACAAAGTCAGCAAATGGAACTGGGTTTGGATATTCGCCACCAGCAATCAAGCCTGCGTAGTGAGCCATGTCAACAAACAAATAAGCGCCCACTTTATCAGCGATGGCGCGGAATTTGCTCCAATCGATTTCTAACGAATAAGCAGATGCGCCTGCAACAATCATTTTAGGCTTGTGTTCTAGCGCCAAACGTTCTACTTCGGCGTAGTCTAATACTTCGTTTTCATCTAAGCCATAAGAGATAGCGTTGTAGAGTTTGCCTGAGATATTCACAGATGCGCCGTGGGTTAAGTGACCACCATGCGCTAAAGACATGCCTAAAATAGTGTCGCCTGGCTTCAAAACACTGGTATAAACTGCTTGGTTTGCTTGTGAGCCTGAATGTGGCTGCACGTTGGCATATACTGCGCCAAATAGCTCTTTTACACGATCAATAGCCAATTGCTCGGCAACGTCTACGTGCTCACAGCCGCCATAATAACGCTTGCCTGGATAGCCTTCAGCGTATTTGTTGGTTAGCTGGCTGCCTTGAGCTTCCATTACTGCGTAGCTAACATAGTTTTCAGAGGCAATTAATTCAACGTGGTCTTGTTGACGTTGAACTTCTGCGGCCATGGCAGCGGCCAACTCTGGATCGTATTTTTCAATGGTTACGCTTTTAGAGAACATATGGAGGGTTCCTTTAATGTGTGAAATTGTTATTTTCAGGTAGCCTGAAAATATGCATCGTTAATGATGGGGATTGTAACGTAAATCGATTACTAGCGCTTATGAAAACATTGATGGCTGAATGCATATTTTCTTCATGTAAGTTGATTTTTATAAAAAATTAGACGTATTTAATTTAATTTAACTTGATGCTTATTTTAAAACTTTAGAGTTAAAAAGCCTTGTTTGTGCAACAAGGGAAGATTGTCTGGTCCATATGTTTGACTGTAATAACGAGCTACTTTTTCTCTGAAAGGTAGTTTTTCTCGTTCTTCAGCAAAAGCGGACATGGTTTGCTCATATTCAATTAAATCTTGTGTTTGTACCGCCACGTCGGGATAACTATTTTCTGCATAAACTGCACTTTTCGGCAATTTAGGCTTGATGCGCATTTCTGTATCAGGCACACCGATACAAAGACCGAATAGCGGAAAAGTGTATTTAGGCAAAGCCAATAATTCAACAATTTGCGGCGCGATTAAGCGAATGCCACCAATAAAACAGGTGCCGTAGCCCAAACTTTCTGCCGCTGTTGCTGCATTTTGAGCTGCTAGGGTTGTATCGGTTACAGCTGCAATTAAAGAGTCAGGGTCGCCTACTGAAGAAAAAGTACCATCACAAGCGTCTGAACAAATTCTAGAACGGTTCAGATCAGCTAAGAAGATAAATAGTGTGCTACACGTATTTAATTGGGGATTATTGGGTTGAAGAGCTGCAATTTTAGCGCGTAATTCTGAATCAGTAATGTTAATGATAGAATAGTGCTGGCCATTTATCCATGAAGGAGCTTGTCGTGCGCAATCGATGATAGCGTTTAACTGTTCAGAGGATAAATGATGGTCAGTTTTGAAATGGCGATAGGTGCGATGTTGAGTAAGAGTGTTAATGGTAAGGTTCATTTGCTATTAGGCTCCTTAAAGTGATGTAAGATTGTAATCAGCGTTACGGTAATTAGCAATGTTGTGCCGCATCAATTATTAATTTAAATTAATTATATGGTGTTGTTCACAAAAAACTGGCACAAGCAATGGTCTTTGTTATAATGAAAACAGTAGTAGTAAGCTTAATGCGTTTCTAATTAATAGAATTAAGAAAGGTAAACTATATGTTTCCAGAATATCGTGATTTAATTGCTAAGTTAAGACAAACTGATAACCATTTTATTCGTTTATTTGATGAACATAATGAGTTGGATGATAAGATTACAGGCTTGGGAAACAGCCCAGTTACTAGCGGTTTAGAAGAAATTGAAGAGCTTAAAATTAAAAAACTACGATTAAAAGATGAGATTTATGTGGTTTTGAAAAGAGCTGAACAAGAAGTAGATTAATAAGGCTACCTGAAGATTAAAACTTAATCTTTGTTTTATAAAAACCACTGATCTAAATTCAGTGGTTTTAAAGTTTAGAGAAGCCTATCGTTATGTATCTAAATTGAAATTAAACTATTCTACTTGTTCGTTTTTAGTTAATGAAAATACATTGCTAATGCCGAGTGGATAATTTGTTATCAAATTAATATGTTATTTAATAATTG
>CAZLYX010000069.1:0-1722 GCA_964563885.1 uncultured Neisseria sp.
TATTCATTACTATCATTGGCTTATGAGAAAGTTTTATCCAAAAGAGATAATAAAATATTTAATAACCGAAGAGAAGTATTACGCCCTGAAAAAATATATAAGACTTAAGAGAAGTAACTAAATGTGAAAAATTAAAGTTTATCATTCTTGATAAATTAGCAAAAATAGTTAAAATTAAATCTACCAGAAATTGACATTAAAATGAGTCGTAAAATATACGTAATCAGTTTAGAGGCTGCGATTGAACGAAAAAACCATATGGTGGCGCAATTCACCAGTTTGAATATTAATAATTATGATTTTTTTGATGCTATTAATGGAAAAGATGAAAGGAATGCCCATCTTTTTAATAAATACAATGACAGCAAAAGAATGATTAGAAAAGGAAAGCCATTAAACAAAAGTGAGCTAGGATGCTTCGCTAGCCATTATTTATTATGGGAAAAATGTATTGAGCAAAATGAATCTTTTTTTGTTTTAGAAGATGATTTAATTGTTCATAATGGTTTTTTGACCGTGTATCAAAATACATTAGCAATACAAAAAAACATAGACTTCTTTTGGCTTGAATCTAATCGAGGTCAACCACGTCAGTGTTTTTTTGAGCACAGTAATTTTGGAATCTTTAATTTTGAAAAAGAATTTATTGGGACTTTGGGTTATTTTATAACGCCAATTGCTGCCAAAATATTAATAAAGCAATGTCGAGAATGGATATATCCAGTTGATGACCAAATGGCGATGTTTTATTTTAATAAAATAAGCCATTTAGGGTGTTATCCACCGTGTGTTGAACACTCTGGTCAGTTTGAATCTCAAATTGATCATAGTAAACAAAAAATGAAATACAGATATAAAATAAGCAGAGAAGTATTTAATGCCCGTGATAGGTTGTATCGGTTTGTGTTTAATAAATTTATGGTTCGTTGAAAATGTGCGGTTTTAACCCTCAATAAGCACACACTAGAAAATAACTCTGCTTTACTCCAGAAGTGCTTTAGCTAAGTTAAGGCATTTTTAACTAGTGAGGTTTCCTAGTTTTCATTCATAGTTTCTCTGGCTTTATAAAGTCTCTTTTTTGTGACAATTCGGCTGTTATTTCAAATATTCCAAAATGACTCTGTGTATTAAGTGCGTCACTCAATGTTCATTTACACTACATTCTCGTCGAACACGTCAGTTTTTTTGTAGTCATAACCATAAATAATGTTGACAATAAATTAATTCTGCTTTATTAAAAATATTATAACCACTTGATTTAAATAATATATTAGTTAGCGCTGAAGTAGGCAACTAGGTCTTAAGTATTAGTGCTACAGGGCTAGTTGCTTATTGGCAAAACAGATAAAAACGACCATAGTAATGGCTCGCCATTCTTTCAATGCCCTAAAATTGGGATTATCTTATGCGGTTCAGAAGTTTATCTTTTCGATTGAGATCTCTTACCATGCTATGGGTGTTGGTGGCGATGATATCGATTACGCTAACGTTATTGTTATCGTGGCGATTAGAAGGTGGTGCAGCCGCTATTAACGATGTAGGTAGCTTGCGTATGCAAAGCTACCGTCTTGCGTTGTTGATTCAAGAGGGCGCTCCTGCTGATAAAATATTGCAAAAAATAGATTATTTTGATGTGACCTTACAGAATATTGAAAAAGGTGACTCTTCGCGTCCTTTATTTTTACCTGATACCGATATTGTGCGTGAGCGCATGACATCGCT
>CAZLYX010000069.1:1822-6105 GCA_964563885.1 uncultured Neisseria sp.
ATACCTTGTGTAATCAATTGGGAGTGGTCGTGAGTAATATGCGTTTAGCTGATGAAAGCCAGCAATTAGCAGTATTACAAGAACGAAATCTGATAGCGCAAGGCTTGCATGATAGTATTGCACAAACACTTACCTTTTTAAATTTACAAGTGCAAATGTTAGAAAGTGCCTTGGTACTGGGTAAGCAAGAGCAGATAAATGAGAATCTTCAGTTTATTAAAGATGGCGTGAAGGAGAGTTATGAAGATGTGCGCGAACTGCTGTTAAATTTTCGTACTAAAATTAGCCGTAAAGAATTTACCGAAGCGGTGGAAACATTAATTGAGCGTTTTGAAAATCAAACTCAGATAGCTACTACGGTAAGCTGGCAGGGTAATGGTCCTTCTTTAAGCACTGAGCAGCAGTTACAGTTTATTTTTATTTTGCAAGAAAGTTTATCTAATATACGCAAGCACGCCAATGCACAACAAGTGAACATTGATTTTGATAATCAGGGTGACTTTGTGATGATTATTCGTGATAACGGCATTGGTTTAGATCTTTACAGCTTGGCAGAATTACCACCCAGCCACGTAGGCTTGAGTATTATGCGCGAGCGTGCATCACGGATTCGTGCCAAATTAGACTTGGATTCACAATTGGGTGAATATACCCAAATAAAAGTAACCTTACCTCAACATGAAAGAAGCTTGGGATGACTGAAAAAATTAATATTGTTTTAATTGACGACCATACTTTATTTCGTAGCGGTATTAAAGCTTTACTGTCGCGTCAAACAGATTGCAATGTGGTGGGCGAAGCTGCCGACGGATTTAGTGGGGTAAAGCTGGTAGAACAGCTGTCGCCCGATGTGGTGCTACTGGATTTGGATATGCCGGTGATGAATGGTCGTGAAGCGCTGGCGCAAATTTTAAGCAGCCATCCTGAACAAACGGTGATTATGCTTACTGTTTCTGAAGACAGCGAAGACTTAACAGAATGTATGCGCTTGGGAGCACGTGGCTTTTTGTTAAAAAATATCAATATTGATTATTTGGTCGATGCCATTAAAAAAGCTGCTAACGGAGACAATGTATTTTCACCAGAAATGACCGCACGCTTGGTGCAATCGCTCATTCAGCCCGATACACCAGTTACTGAAAGTGTATTAGATCGCTTAACACCACGTGAACTTGAAATTTTAGGGTACTTGGCAGTGGGGAGCAGCAATAAAATCATTGCGCGTAAATTAGACTTGGCTGAATCAACTATTAAAGTGCATGTGCAGAATATATTGCGTAAATTAGAAGTAACTAGTCGTGTGCAGGCGGCTGTGTTTGCAGTACAACATAATGTGGTAAAGCCTCTACATCAATAGCCAGACTCTACATGTAAAACAATATAGGAATCAATATGAAAAGTAGCGCCCGTAATCAACTAAACGGTGTAATCACTCAAATAGTACCCGCTGGTGGTCTTTGTTTTCTGTCGGTATTGTGTGGCGGCGAAACTTGCATTGAAGCACAAATTAGTCAAAGTAGTTTAATGCGGCTCAAGCTGGCTATTGGTAGCACTGTGGTGGTGATGATTAAGGCGCCGTCTGTTATGTTGGTAACAGATTTATCACCACTAGAGTTGTCTGCTGAAAACTGTCTGCCTGGAGTGGTAAAGCAAGTAGAGCAGGGTGTAGTCAATAATGTGGTGACACTGGCGTTAGACACAGGTGCAATCTTAACCGCTACCGTTACGCTATACAGTAGTGAAACCTTAGCGCTAAGCCCAGGACAGCCAGCTACAGCGATTTTTAATGCCAATCAAGTTGTAATAGGTGTGTTGGTTTAATCAGCATTCGTTTCTTTAGATTATCTCATTCTGGTGTGACACACCTTGAGATATGGTCAATACTTCATCTGCCAAAAACTGTGTATCGGTCACATCGTGGCTGATCATGATCATGGGTACGGCTAACTCAGCCTGTAAATCTGCTACCAGTTGGCGCATTTGTGCTCGTAAATCGGTATCCAATGCTGAAAAAGGTTCATCCAGCAACAGCCATTTGGGCTGGGCAATACAGGCGCGTGCCAACGCTGCTCTTTGCTTTTGACCACCAGAAATTTGTTGTGGGTAGTGGTTGGCCACAGACTCTAATTGCATACGTTCTAGCCAGTGCGCAGTGTGTTTATCTAAGCGTAATGATGGATTTTTCCAGCTAAGATTAAGGCCGAATGCAATGTTTTGTGCCACTGTGAGATGAGGAAATAAAGCATAATCTTGGAATACCAAGCCAACATCGCGTTGCTGCGGCGCTGCCCAGTGCTTTTTCTGGCTATCTGCATAACAAATACCATTCACCAAAACATGACCATGCTGCGAACGCATGAGCCCCGCCAATAATTGCAAGGTTAGGCTTTTTCCTGATCCTGAAGGGCCGACAATAGCCAGCCGCTGTGCTTTGCTGCGACAGCTTACTGATAATTTGAAATGGTTTCTTCCAGCAGTTACTGTTGTGTTAAAAGCAAAGTCGAAGATATTCATGTTGTTTCCTTGGCTCTGACAAAATGATTTGTGATCCACAGTACAGCAACACACACCACCGAAATTAACACCACTAACTGAGTGGCCAATACATCGTTTCCAGCCTGTACCGCCTCATAAACCGCAATGGATAATGTTTGGGTTTTGCCTGGAATGCTTCCTGCAATCATCAAAGTAGCACCAAACTCACCGAGTGCCCGAGCAAACGCAAGCAGTAACCCTACCAATATGCCACGCCAAGCCAACGGTAAGGTGACACGCAAAAACACTGCCCATTCTGGCAAGCCCAATACTCTAGCAGCTTGCTCTAATTGCGGGCTAACACCTTCAAATGCGGCGCGCGCTGGTTTAAACACCAATGGAAAAGTCACCACCATCGCCGCCACCACTGCACCTTGCCAAGTAAAAATCAAACTCACGCCAAAATACGCTTGTAGCCATTGGCCAAAAACTCCATGACGCCCAAATAAAACCAATAAGTAATAACCCAATACTGTGGGCGGCATCACCATGGGCAAGGTTAAGACCGTATCTAATAGGTCACGTCCAATAAAGCGCGTGCGTGCCAATACAAAACCCACCCCCACGCCCAACAGCAGATTGAGGGCGGTAGCCCAAAAAGCTACTTTGAGCGATAGGCTTAATGCAGGCCAAACTTCATTTAACATGCAAGAAATATCCAGAAAGTTTATGAAAGCAACAGATAAAAAATTACTAAATAACAATCGATACGATAAATTGTAGGAAACTAAGATCACAGTAAAACAGCAATCAAAAGCTGAGTTTTTGGGAGCCCAATGAATAGCAGACCCGCAAAGATAAGGGTTTAATGATTTGGTAGCCTGTATTAATTTGAGGCTACCTGAAATCATATTTTATTATTTATACAATTGTTTAAGGTTGGCTAAAGCCATATTTCTTCAATATGTTACGGCCTTCTTTTGATTGGACTAAGTCTATAAATTGTTTGGCTTGAACTTTTTGTTGAGTGTTTGTCGTTACTGCTATTGGGTACGACACGGGTGTATCTAGTGGCACAATAAAGCTAACTTTCACTTTGTTGGGCATCAGTGCTGCATCGGTACGATAAACAAAACCGGCGTCTACTTCACCACGGGCAACATAATCTAATGATTGGCGTACATTCTGGGTGTTAATAATTTTAGGTTTAAGAGCATCAAACAAATTGGCTTTTTCTAAAGCCGCTTTGCTATAGCGCCCAACTGGAACGCTATCAGGATTGCTGACGCTGATTCGGTTAATTTTGGATTGAGTTAGGTCATTGAGTGTATTTAATTTTACACTGCTGGTTTTAGGCACGATTAAGACCAAATCATTGCGGGCAAAGGTGCGCCGACTAGAAATGTCTACAGCTTGTTTATCTACAGCCATGTCCATGGTTTTTTGATCTGCTACTGCGAGCACATCTGCTGGCGCACCTTGCAAAGCCTGTTGCAACAAAGCACCAGAAGCCCCTGTGTTTAAACGTACAATCACACCAGGGTTTTGCTTTTGATATTGTGTTGCGATTTCTTTAAATGCATCGCTTAAACTGGCCGCTGCTGAAACGGTTAGTTCTTGAGCGTGCAAAGATAAGCTGGTAACAGCGAGAGCGGCCAAGCTAATGACTCTTGTTAAATTGGGGTGCATGATCAAATTCCTTATTAATAGTTAATTAGGTCAAGATACCAAAAAGCTTGATGTACCACTATTAACACAAATGGTTATTTAGCCAGCTACTACTAAAGGGTTATATCGGCTAACGAGTG
>CAZLYX010000070.1:0-5985 GCA_964563885.1 uncultured Neisseria sp.
AGAGACAAAATCGCTCTAAACAAACACCCTTTGTTTCTTAACGGCACACTTGAAGTACAAGATGAGGGCAGCCAATTACTCGCCTTGCTAACAGGTGCCAAACGTGGCGAAATTGTTGTCGATTTTTGTGCTGGCGCAGGTGGAAAAACCTTAGCAATTGGCGCTATGATGGCCAACAAAGGCCGCATTTACGCTTTTGATGTTGCCGAAAAACGACTGGCCAACATGAAGCCAAGAATGACGCGTGCTGGCGTTACCACCATTCATCCACAACGTATCGACAACGAACACGACGCCCGTATTGATCGCGTGCATGGTAAAGCCGATCGCGTAATTATTGATGCTCCTTGTTCAGGATTAGGCACTTTACGTCGCAACCCTGATTTGAAATACCGTCAATCACCAGAAACACTAAAAGACTTAATAGAAATTCAAGCTTCTATTTTGCAAGCGTCCGCAGCGTTGGTAAAAAGTGGTGGTCGCTTGGTTTACGCCACTTGTAGCGTGCTACCGCAAGAAAATGAACAGCAAGTAGAACGTTTTTTAGCCAACAATCCTGATTGGATTTTACTCGATTGCGCAACCCTACTAAAGAGCTATAAAATTAACCTTGATACAGGTGTATACTTGCGCCTGGATTCAGGCGAACACAAAACCGATGGTTTTTTCGCCGCAGTTTTGGAAAAGCAAGCCTAATAAACAATTTTTTCAGGTAGCTAACACTAATAAATCATCTTCAGGAAAAGGAAAAACGATGGACATTCAAGACCAAATCAAAGAAGTCGTGACCACCAACCGCGTTGTACTGTTTATGAAAGGCACCAAACAATTCCCACAATGTGGCTTTTCTTCACGCTCAGTAGAGCTGCTAAGAGAGTCTGGTTGCACCGATTTTGTTACGGTAAACGTATTGGAAAACGAAGCTGTTCGCCAGGGTATTAAAGTGTATGCGAACTGGCCAACCATTCCACAATTGTATGTTAATGGTGAGTTTTTAGGTGGTTCAGACATCATGATAGAAATGCATGAAGCTGGCGAATTGCAAGAAGCATTAAAAGCCTAATTCAGCACCATAACTATTTTAAAGGCTACCTGAAACGATTCAGGTAGCCTTTTATGCATTATTAGATTTAAATATTTAATAAGTCCCTTTTACCAAAATATCACGGTTTACATTTTGGATATCTCGGTGACCAGTAAATGCCATTGAAATTTCCATTTCCCGATAAAGAATTTCTAATACACGAGTAACACCCTCTTCACCATAAGCACCCAAACCATACAAAAATGCACGACCAATCATAGTACCGCGAGCGCCTAAAGCCCAAGCTTTCAAAATATCTTGGCCGCTATTAATACCACTGTCGAGCCATACTTCAATATCACTCCCAACTGCACTTACCACATCGGGTAAAGCCTTGATGGTTGATTGTGCGCCATCGAGCTGGCGACCACCATGATTAGATACAACAATGGCATCCGCACCACTTTTCACCGCCATTTCAGCATCTTCTGGCTCCATAATGCCTTTAATGATAAGCTTTCCACCCCATAAATCTTTGAGCCGCGCCACATCATCCCAGCTTAAACATTGATCAAATTGCTCTGCTGTCCATGCAGACAAAGAAGACACATCACTAACATTTTGTGCATGTCCCACAATATTGCCGAATGTACGCCGTTTAGTATTCAGCATTTTCATGCACCACTCAGGTTTAACCAGCAGATTAAGTAAATTATAAAACGTGGGCTTTGGAGGTGCAGACAAGCCATTTTTAATATCTTTGTGACGTTGACCTAAAATTTGTAAATCTGCGGTCAACACTAAAGCTGCGCATTGAGCATTTTGGGCACGTTTAATTAAATTTTTCATAAAATCGTGGTCACGCATAGCATACAATTGAAACCAAAAAGGCGCGCTGGTATTTGCAGCCACATCTTCAATCGAACAAATCGACATCGTCGATAACGTAAACGGCACGCCAAATTTTTCTGCTGCCCTCGCCGCTAAAATCTCACCATCAGCATGTTGCATACCCGTTAGCCCAGTTGGCGCAATCGCCAGCGGCATGCTCACATTTTGCCCAATCATTTTAGTCGCCAAACTGCGATTTTCCATATTGACTAATACCCGCTGGCGAAATTTAATTAACTCAAAATCAGTACTGTTGGCGTGATAAGTGCTTTCTGTCCAAGAGCCTGAATCTACATAGTCATAAAACATTTTCGGTACTTTACATCTCGCTACACGGCGTAAATCTTCAATACAGGTTATTTTACTTAAATCGCGTTTCATATCATTGCCTTATATAGAATTATTCTATCTCAATCGACCCTTATAATTTATTTTACGTCTTATTTACACAGCAAGCATACCAAGACTTTATTGCAACCTCATCTCGTTATTATAATGCCCAATCCATATGCCACATCAACAATCTGCTCACCACAATTACTAAAACCAAGTCTAATCAACCACATCACCTCTGTTTAGCTAATACTTGACTAATTCACTCAGCTATTAGACAATTACCTCAAGCAAGTACAATTAATAACGATAAAAGGTGTGATCTAATGCGATTAACCACCAAAGGCCGTTTCGCTGTAACCGCTATGTTGGACTTAGCCATGCACGCTGATCAACATGCAGTAAAACTCAATGCCATCAGTGAGCGACAAAATATATCATTATCGTATTTAGAACAGCTGTTTTCCAAGCTGCGCAGAGCAGGCTTAGTTGAGAGTATTCGTGGTCCTGGTGGGGGCTATATTCTCGGCAACTCAGGCAGCAATACTAATATTGCACAAATCATTGCCGCCGCAGAAGATAGTCTTGATGCCACGCAATGCAGCGGCAAAGCCAACTGCCATAATGGCAGCCCCTGCATTACACATAATTTATGGGAAGATCTAAACCATACGATAACCAATTACTTAAGCAAAATAACCTTACAAACAATCATAGATCAGCAACACCATGCTTCCACAGAACAAGCCATTAGTTTTACATTGACTCATATTCATTAAAAATGATAATTGAACACTACATATAAAAGAAAGACCACGACCATGACTGCGCATAAAACAATTTATCTTGATTACGCTGCTACTACTCCAGTAGATCGCCGTGTAGCTGAAAAAATGATTCCATACCTATGTGATCTTTTTGGTAACCCTGCTTCCAACAGCCACAGCTTTGGCTGGGAAGCAGAAGAAGCTGTAGAAAACGCGCGCTTAGAAGTTGCCAAACTGATCAACGCCGACAGTAAAGAAATTGTATTCACTTCTGGTGCCACAGAGTCTGACAATCTGGCCATCAAAGGTGCTGCACATTTCTACCAGAGCAAAGGCAAGCACCTTATTACGCTAAAAACCGAACATAAAGCTGTTTTAGACCCCATGCGTGAATTGGAACGCGAAGGCTTTGAAGTTACTTATTTAAACGTACAACCTAGCGGCTTAGTCGACATAAATGAGCTAAAAGCTGCCATTCGGCCAGATACTATTTTAGTTTCAGTAATGTGGGTGAACAACGAAATAGGTGTAATACAAGACATTGAAGCAATAGGTGAACTATGTCGTGAAAACAAAATTATTTTCCATGTAGATGCTGCTCAAGCTACTGGCAAGGTTGAAATTGACATGGACAAAGTAAAAGTAGATTTACTGAGTATGTCTGCCCACAAATCCTACGGCCCAAAAGGTATTGGTGCACTGTATGTACGCCGTAAACCACGTGTGCGCCTTGAAGCACAAATGCATGGCGGTGGTCATGAGCGTGGTTTTCGCAGCGGCACCCTGGCTAGCCACCAAATTGTTGGCATGGGTGAAGCATACCGCCTTTCACGCGAAGAAATGCAACAAGATCATGAGCATGCTTTGAAACTGCGCAATATTTTCTTAAAAGGCATTGAAGGCATTGAAGAAGTGTACATAAATGGCGACTTAGATCATCGCGTACCACAAAACTTAAATGTCAGCTTTAACTTCGTAGAAGGCGAAAGCTTAATTATGGCAGTAAAAGAATTGGCAGTTTCCAGCGGCTCAGCTTGTACTTCTGCTAGTTTGGAACCATCTTATGTATTAAGAGCGCTTGGTCGCAACGACGAATTGGCTCACAGTTCATTACGCGTCACTTTTGGTCGCATGACAACAGAAGAAGAAGTGAAATTTGCGGCTGAATTGATTAAGTCTAAAATTGGCAAGTTACGTGAACTATCTCCCTTATGGGAAATGCACTTAGAAGGCATTGATTTAAGCACCGTAGAATGGGCAGCACATTAACCCATAGCCTGTACGCTACCTGAACAAAGTTTCAGGTAGCCTCAAGAAATCTAATAATCCAATATAAGGAACACCATCATGGCATATAGCGACAAGGTCATCGACCACTACGAAAACCCCCGCAACGTTGGTTCTTTTGATAAAAATGACGACAGTATCGGCACTGGCATGGTGGGCGCACCTGCTTGTGGCGACGTAATGAAACTGCAAATCAAAGTGAACGAACAAGGCGTTATTGAAGACGCAAAATTCAAAACCTACGGTTGTGGCTCAGCCATTGCATCTTCTAGCTTAATTACCGAGTGGGTAAAAGGTAAAAGCTTAGATGAAGCCATGGGCATTAAAAACAGTCAAATCGCAGAAGAGCTAGAATTACCACCTGTGAAAGTTCACTGCTCAATCTTGGCAGAAGATGCCATTAAAGCTGCAGTTAGCGATTACAAAAAGAAAAAAGGCGGCTAAGTGTTATTGTTGAGTAAGCGTGCTTAAGCAACTTATATTACAATAGCAGCTACTCGACTTACACTTTAAAGGGGCACAGATGGGCTATTACACCCGCCTAGAACTTCAATGGGATAACACCGATAAGCGACACCAGCCTTTTACACTATCTGATGCTAATTACGTTATCACACAATGGCTAAATGAACGCAGTTTAAGCAATGATGTATTAATGGATTGGCACACGTTACAAGAAGAGCCGTTTGGATACTGCTTTAATAGCTTGTCAAAAAACCAACTGATCGAGTTGTTAGAAATAATTGCCAGTGCTTTTCCACACGTACACTTTTACGCGCGCGGCATGGGTGAAGATTTCACTGATGTTTGGCTGCGTGAATTTGCCAATGGTAAAGTTATAAAATCAATCGGCCCTTTTAAACTAGATAGCGATTCTAACGGCCAACCCCAAAAAATCGGCTGGCTAAGCAAGCTGTTTAGCCAAAGTTAATAAAGGAATAAAGTATGATTACCCTAACAGAAAAAGCTGCCAACCATATTCAAAATTTTCTTATTAAACGAGGAAAAGGCGAAGGTATTCGTTTGGGTGTAAGAACCAGTGGCTGTTCGGGCATGGCCTACACCTTAGAATTTGTCGACCAAATTCAACCTGAAGACATCGTATTCGAAGGTCACGGCGTGAAAGTCATCACTGATCCTAAAAGCCATCTTTACTTAGACGGAACCCAACTGGATTACACCAAAGAAGGCCTGCAAGAAGGCTTCAGATTTCAAAACCCCAACGTCACAGATGAATGCGGTTGTGGAGAAAGTTTCCACGTCTAAACCCTACATACCGGAAGCCTAAATGCTTCCGGTTACTTTTGGCGCGTTAAAACAAAGTAAAATAAAAACACTGTTACGTGCCAACACATTTCCTCTGTATGTCTTTCAGGTAGCCTTATTCATGTCTCAATATTTCACCTTATTTAAACTTGAGCCACGATTCGATATCGACCTCACCATTTTAGAAAAAAACTACCTCAGCCTCGCGACGCAAACTCATCCTGATAAATTCGTGGCCACTTCTGCATTTGAACAAAAACAAGCCATGATGATGGCTACTACCGTAAACGAAGCTTATCGCATCTTAAAATCACCACTTAATCGCGCAGCTTATCTACTCTCATTACAAGGCATCAACGCCGATGCCGCCGAGCATACCCAATTTGCGCCTGAATTTTTGATGCAACAAATGGAATG
>CAZLYX010000071.1:0-5745 GCA_964563885.1 uncultured Neisseria sp.
GTGTATTTAAAATACTGGTTTAGTCATTAAATAAGCGTCGGAATATTCACCCCGATCGTCACGATAATAATTGTTATATAAGCCAATTGGATTAAAGCCACCACGCTCATAAAGCACTATGGCGCGCAAGTTGTTGGCTTGAACTGCCAGCTCTAGCTGAGTTAAACCCATATCTTGTGCGGTTTGTTCGAGCTTATGCATTAAGCTGGTGGCGATGCGCTGCCCCCAATAGCTCTGACGCACGCTCATAACGAGGGTGGCACGATGCTGGGTGTCTGGCCAGATGCTGCGGAAAAGCTGTGCCATTGCTATAATTTTGTCGCCATCCCGTACAATTAGTGCGGCGGTGTTGTTGCTCGGTTCGATGCCTGTGGCAACTGAAGATTCGCTTAAGTCGGGCATATTGGGCGGTAAAAGTAAGTTGTCGGTCTCAAAGGATACGATTTTTAAATAATCAATGAGGTCGGCAACGTCACTTTGCTGCGGGGTGGTAATCGGAAAATACATGGCTCGCTCCTTTAATATGCTGTTCGCTCGTTGAGCTGAATAATGGGTTTGCGCTATTGTTTTATTTCTTAAGAAGGGCAGGTAATGTACACAGCTTATTGGGTTGTTAAATCTGATTGCTTTTTGTCGTAGTGTGTAACAGCCTCTTTTAGATGTTAGCATATTTTTACACTAAATTTGCTGCGAATATTGAGAAACCATGTGTTTGAGCTGGTTTTGAGCGTGATAATCGAGATGACATAATAAAGGCTACCTGAAAACGAAATTAAAACGTTTCAGGTAGCCTTTATGTTGACGTTTTTAAACTTTAATTAAAGTCTTTGAAATTGCTTGGTTTAGTCAAACGACAAATCATCTATTGGTGTAACTGGTGTAACCACAGCTTTATCGGCAGCAAGCCAAGCATCGAAACCGCCTTCAATAGAAGAGATGTTGTTATAAGACATTTCTTTCATGGTTAACGCTGCTAGTGCCGAGCGGCCACTGGTTTTACAGTAAATAACCACTTTTGAATCGGCCTCAATTTCTGGCATGGCTGCTAGTTTAAACTCTAGCAAGCCACGCGGGATATTGATGGAATTAGCTAAATGGCCGGCGGCATATTCTTCTGGTTCGCGAACATCTAGTATAAATGCAGCATTAGCCAATGCAGAATCGGCTTGGTCAAGTGTTACTTCTTGGATTTTGCTTTTTGCAGCAGCAACTAAGTCTTGAGCAGTTATCATGGATCATTCTTTCGGTTATAGAGCGTTTAATGGGATTTTTAAATACGAAACACCGTTGTCTTCTGCTGGCGGCAAATGGCCAGCACGAATGTTTATTTGCACTGAGGGCAGTAATAAGGTGGGCATGTCTAGCGTAGCATCACGGCGGGTGCGCATTTCCACAAAAGCGTCTTCGCTGATGCCATCATGCACATGAATATTGTGTGCTTTTTGTTCAGCAACCGTGCACGACCATTTTGGCGCACGACTTTCTGGGGGGTAATCATGACACATCCACAGCGTAGTGTCTGCTGGTAAGCTAAGAATTTTATGGATGGATTGATACAATGTATGGGCGCTGCCGCCAGGGAAATCACAGCGAGCGCTACCAACATCAGGCATAAATAAAGTATCGCCAACAAAAACATGATCGCCAATTTGATAGGCGTTACAAGCAGGTGTATGACCGGGAACACCAAAAGCACGCGCGCTTAATGAGCCAATGGTGAATACTTCTTCATCTTGGAATAAATGGTCGAATTGTTGGCCATCGGTATTAAATTGGGGTTCTAAATTAAATACACCTTTGAAAATGTGTTGCACATCGGTAATCAGCTTGCCGATGGCGATTTTGCCGCCTAAATGTTTATGTAAATAAGGTGCACCAGAGAGATGATCAGCGTGAGCGTGGGTTTCTAAAATCCACTCTACAGTAAGGTTTTGCTCGCGCACAAATGCGATGATTTTGTCGGCAGAATCGGTGCTGGTACGACCAGATTTTGGATCGTAGTCTAATACTGAGTCTATAAGTGCACAATGACCGCCAGCATGGTCGAAAACAACATAGCTAACGGTGAATGTGGTTTCATCAAAAAAAGATTGGATATTCGGTTGCATGGAATCTCCTCCTAAAAGTGGAATGTGTGTATAGAAAACATTATATTGACTAATGTAATATCTGTCAATATAATGTAATATAGTATATTAACTATAATGTTAAGGATAACAATGAATAGTGCCGTTGATTTTGCGATAGATATTGAAAAATTAAGAGCGTCGGCTAATCAAGCCGCCAAAATGATGCATGTTTTGGCTAATCCTGACCGTTTACTGTTGCTGTGCCAGATTAGTTTGGGTGAGAGAAGTGTTAGCCAGCTAGAAGAACAAACAGGCATTATGCAGCCAACGTTATCACAGCAATTGGGTGTATTGCGCAAAGAAAATATTGTCCATACTCGACGTGATGGAAAATATATTTATTATTCGGTGGCAGATAAAAGTGCTATGGCGATATTGCATGCCTTGTATCAAGAGTATTGCCAGCCAAACAACAGCTAGTTGAAACAGTATATAAAAATAAAGCTGATGAGGAAAAAAATGAAATTTATGCCAGATTGGTTGCGCCATTATGAACAGCAATCACTTTCGGGTGATTTGGTCGCTGGTTTGATTGTGACCGTTATGCTGATTCCGCAAAGTTTAGCTTATGCAATGTTGGCAGGTTTACCACCAGAAGTAGGCTTGTATGCCAGTATTTTACCAATTGTTGTTTATGCATGGTTTGGCAGCAGCATGACTATGGCTGTGGGCCCAGTTGCCGTTGTGGCGCTGATGACCGCCAGCGCGCTTTCACCATTGGCCGCAGCGGGGTCAGCTGAATATGTGTCGTTGGCTATTTCGTTGGCCGCCATTTCTGGGGTGGTGCTGGTGGGGTTTGGGCTGTTAAAGCTCGGATTCTTATCGCATTTGCTTAGTCGACCTGTGATCAGTGGGTTTATTTCGGGTTCTGCAATATTGATAGCTGTAGGACAAGCCAAGCTACTATTGGGTATTCAGGTAGCCTCTAGTGATAATGTTGTGGTGAATATATGGCGATTACTGCAAAGGCTACCTGAAGTCAATATTCCCACAGCGATTATTGGTATTGCGAGTTTATTGTTTTTGTTTTTTTCCAAACGCTCATTGGCGGTGTTGCTAGGCAGATGGATGCCAATGAAAAGAGCCGACATACTAGCCAAGCTGGCGCCCATGCTGGCTATTATTGTGTCTACAGCGGCAGTAGCGTTGTTTGGCTTAGACCAAAATAATAGTGTGAAAATTGTGGGTGCAGTACCACAGGGCTTGCCGAACTTAATTTTCCCTGACTTTTCTACCAGCACCATCAGTTTATTATGGGTGCCTGCGTTGTTGATTTCTTTGGTAGGTTTTGTAGAGAGTATCTCTGTGGCACAATCGCTGGCTTTAAAGCGACAGCAGTTTATTAAACCCAATAAAGAGCTAGTGGGTTTGGGCGCTGCCAACTTAGCCAGTGCCGTTTCAGGTGGTTTTCCAGTGACGGGTGGTTTTTCACGGTCAGTGGTGAACTTCGCCGCAGGCGCTCAAACGCCATTGGCGGGGGTGATATCGGCATTATTGATGGCAGTGGTGATTGCGGGCTTAACGGGTTGGTTTTACTATTTACCGCATGCGGCTTTGGCAGCAACCATTATTGTGGCAGTGGTGTCGCTAATAGATATGCAGATTTTGCGTGATAGCTGGCGATTTGATAAAGCCGATGCAGCAGCCTTTTTGGGCACAGCCTTAGGCGTGTTATTGTTTGGTGTCGAAGCAGGTATTGTTACAGGTGTTGTGGTATCGGTATTTACCTTGTTATGGCGCGCCAGTAAGCCGCATATGGCGGTGGTGGGCAGAGTGCCCAATACTGAACATTATCGTAACATCGAGCGTCATTCAACTGAAACTCAGCCGGGTTTGGTGGCGGTGCGAGTGGATGAAAGTTTATCGTTTACCAATATTAACGCGGTGGTTGATGTGCTAGGGCAGCGAGTTGTTGAATACACAGATTGCCGCTATTTGCTTTTGGTTTGTACTGCGGTTAATCAAATTGATTTAACTGCCTTAGAAACGCTATCTGATTTTGAACGCGATTTAGCCAAACACGATGTTAATTTATTGCTGGCGGAAGTGAAAGGGCCAGTGATGGATAGAATTCGCACAACAGAATTTGGACAGCGCATGGCAGGGCGTGAGTTTTTAAGCGTTCACCAAGCATTTGAATACGTAGCGGCAAACAAGGATAAATGAAGGTTTGGTTTTATTCGCAGTGATGTTTAAGTTAGGCATACATAAAAACAGCCGTCCATGTGGGCGGCTATTTTTATCGAAAATGAAGAGTGTTGATGGTCTCGCCGACAGGAATCGAACCTGTATCTTACGCTTAGGAGGCATACGTTCTATCCGTTGAACTACGGCGAGGATGCTGCAATATTATGATAAACGGGCAACCGATTGTTCCGCCAATTGGCGCATGGTTACCGTTATTTCGTTGACAGGCAGGGTTTCAAGGCAGGCAATCGCTTGGATGACTGCATTGCGAGCTTGTTGGGCCGAGTAAGCCAAAGCGTCAGATTCGGTGACATGGTGGTGGATTTTTTCAAAATAACTGCGGTCAGCATTCTCGAGTGCATAGCGCACATCTGCTGCCGCTTCTGGGCTGCCTTGGCGCATGAGATAAATTAGCGGTAAGGTTGGTTTGCCCTCAGCTAAATCGTCTCCAACATTTTTACCGATTTGTTCCACTTCGCCAGTGTAGTCTAAAATATCATCTATGATTTGAAATGCCGTGCCGACATGCATGCCATAGTCTTTTAAGGCTTGTTCTTGTTGGGCGTTGGCACTGGCTAAAATGGCGCCTACTTGTGCTGCTGCTTCAAATAGCTTGGCGGTTTTGTATTGAATTACTTGTAGGTATTCTGTTTCACTAATATCGGTGTTGCCGATATTCATCAATTGCATGACTTCACCCTCAGCAATGATGTTGGTGGCATCTGCCATCACTTCAAGAATGCGCATGCTGCCTGAACTGACCATTAGCTGGAAGGCGCGAGTGTATAAAAAGTCACCCACTAAAACAGCAGCAGCGTTACCGAATAGGTTGTTGGCAGTTTTGCGGCCGCGGCGCAGATCGCTTTCGTCTACCACGTCATCGTGCAACAAAGTAGAGGTATGGATAAACTCAACCATCGCGGCGAGCGAATAGAGCTTGCTGTCATCATAGCCTAAGGCTTTGCCAGCAAGAATAGTGATGATGGGACGCAGACGCTTACCGCCCGCGCTAATAATATATGTGCCAATTTGGGAAATCAGGGCAACTTCAGATTGTACGGCCTGATTGATAACAATGTTGACTTTACCCAAGTCAGCGTCGAGGTGGCGTTGGAAATAAGGCAGTTTTTCAAGCATGACTTAATGAGCTTTGTATCGGCGTGTCCGGAGGCACTGGTTGCGATAATAATTAGTACAGCAAAAGATTATAGCAGTAATGAATGGTGTGTGCATATTTATCAAAAGTTGATTGGGTAATGATTAATGTATGCGTAAAGGTGTGCTGGTAATCAATAAACCTTTGACACTAAAAGTGTTTTAAAATATAATTTAAGGTTCCGTACATGGTGTGCGGATAAAACATTGAAGATTTTCATGGAGTTGAGTATGTACGCGGTCATAAAAACCGGCGGTAAACAATACAAAGTTA
>CAZLYX010000072.1:0-5540 GCA_964563885.1 uncultured Neisseria sp.
TGCAAAACGTGCGGTATCACTGCCCCAAATACCCCAACATAAACGGAAAACCATAAGCGCGAGTATAAACAAGCCGCAGCGTAAGTGCCAAACCAGCATATTGCCGCCTACATCAGCGCTATACCACATAAAAGCAATGCTCAAAACCAATAACCAATGGAATAAACGGGTAGGCAAATCCCATACTTTTAACTTTTGTTTCATCAATGTTTCTCCCTGCTGATAATGGCAAGCTTGTTGTTCGCATACTTGAACGCGTGACAATGAACTTACCATGCTATTTAGAATCAAATTTCCATGCGGATTTGGCTTGATTGTACCGCAAATTCAATCATAGATTAATGGACAAGCTATGTTTATCAATACTGATGCTACACAAATGGATCTGTCTTTGTTGTTAGAGGCAGCTCAATCTTTTCCTTGTTTACTTGAGCCACGTAAGTCTAATAGTCATAAAGGCACTTATGGCACGCTGGCAGTTATTGGTGGTGGCACAGGTATGACTGGTGCTGTAGTGTTGGCAGCCAGCGCAGCTATGTATCAAGGCTGTGGCAAAGTTTGGGCAGGTTTTAATCAGCCGTTATTGCCATTTGCCATGATTCCAGATCGAGCCGAAATCATGCTGGCCACCGCCAGTCAATTACAGCAGCGGGAAGACATCAGTGCGTGGGTGCTGGGCTGTGGCTTAGGGTTAGACTCTGTCGCACTGGCAAATTTGGCAACACAATTGCAGCGTGACGGTGGGCAGCCATTGCTATTAGATGCTGATGCGCTGACGCTCTTAGCGCGCCATCCTGAATTAGCAGCAGCAGCGAAATGTTGCCCATATTTAGTGTTAACGCCGCATCCAGCTGAAGCAGCGCGCTTACTGGCTTGTACTACAGAAGATGTGCAAGTGTCACGTCATGAAGCAGCGTTGTTGTTGGCTGATCGTTATCAAGCTTATGTGGTCTTAAAAGGCGAGCATTCATTAGTGGCCTCGCCTGATGGCAGCGTGTATGTGAATAAAAGTGGCAATGCTGGTTTGGCCACTGCTGGTAGCGGCGATGTATTGAGTGGCATGATTGGGGCGCTTTTAGCACAAGGAATTGCCCCAGCAGAAGCAGTGTGCGGTGGAGTATGGTTACATGGTGCGGCTGCCGATGTACTAAAAGCAATGCAAGTGGGTGAAATAGGTTTGCTGGCTGGTGAGATTGCACCAGCAGCCCGATGGTTGCGCAATCGCTTGGTGGCTTTGAACCTTGCTTCTATTTAACTTTGCTTATGTAATGATGTGGTTGGATAACCTTCAGGTAGCCTTTTGAGCCGCTTGAAGGTTGATATGTACTAAAGGTTTTTGGGACACTTATTATCTGGTATTTTAAAGTGTATTTTTATTTATCCGGAGTGCGGATTTTAAACAAAGAAGAGTAATGAGTTACTCGTGGATGGCTTAATCATATTAATTTCAATCTTATTATTGATAAGTAAGTAAAGGAGTATAATGTGCATTTATTTAAGTGTATGTTTTTAATCATAAATTTCTTGTCTGCTAATGCGGCATATGCGGCTTGCAACTTAAACAACACACCCAATATTGACGGTTTAAGATTGGGTATAACGGTAAAAGAACTTATCAAGCTTCATCCTACTATGGAATATAAACCAGATGTTAACAAGCGCGAAGGCCGCTTGGTGTTTCCTGATAATAAAGCGGGCGAACTCAAAAGTGTGGCTGGTTTCGGGCATATCGCCACTTTGGATAATGTGGTTTATTCGTACTTTGTTATCTATGATGATTTTGATACCCCATTAAAAAACTTAAAAAATAAATTGGCCAAACGCTACAGCTTGCCAGACAACGGTTGGCAAAAGTCGGGAAAAGATAGGCTGAAGTTACGCTGTGGTGATATTGAGCTCACGATTAGCCAGGATTTTGGTGAAGGGCGCGCTACTTCGGGTGCTGGATTGTTTGCTAAGCTTTTACCCATAGAAAAAATTGCTGATTCATTAAGGTGAGGATAACTATTTCTTATTATTCATACCGCAGCCATTTTTGTTGGCATGCTCACTAGATTAAGCGTGCAATAAATACCGTGTGTATGCGCTGTATCTGATACTGGATTTGGTTAAAACAACATTAGCAATACTGATACCTCAATATTGAAATTCTATTAAAAAAGGCTACCTGAACATTGTATTTCAGGTAGCCTTTTAAACTGCAAACATGTTTGAGCACATAAGCTTAGCAACGATGGAGTACTTTTTGAGGTATCATAACGGCTGATTCTTTTTGTTAGATACTGCCATGTTGCAAACCGATAACCTCACCGCCACGCCACCCGAACGCATCATCACTGCTCAAACCATGTCTTCGCAGGAAGAGCAGCTTGAGCGTGCTTTGCGGCCGAAAACGCTCAACGACTATATCGGCCAGCACAAGGTTAAAGAGCAGTTGGCGATTTTTATCCAAGCCGCAAAAAATCGTGGCGAAGCATTAGATCACACTTTATTGTTTGGCCCGCCAGGCTTAGGTAAAACCACTTTAGCGCATATTATTGCCAAAGAATTAGGCGTTAATTTGCGCCAGACTTCTGGGCCTGTATTAGAACGAGCGGGCGATTTGGCGGCATTGCTCACCAACTTAGAGCCGCATGATGTGCTGTTTATTGATGAGATTCACCGCCTAAGCCCAGTGGTAGAAGAAATTTTATACCCCGCTTTAGAAGATTATCAACTTGATATCATGATTGGCGAAGGGCCAGCAGCGCGCTCAGTAAAAATTGATTTGCCACCGTTTACGCTGGTTGGTGCCACCACTCGCGCAGGCATGCTCACCAATCCTTTGCGCGATCGCTTTGGGATTGTGTCGAGATTAGAGTTTTACAATCACGCCGATTTATCGACCATTGTCAGCCGCTCGGCACAGCTTTTGCAGTTAGACATGGAAGCAGCAGGATCAATAGAACTGGCGCGCCGCAGCCGTGGCACGCCGCGCATTGCCAACCGCTTGTTGCGCCGAGTGCGCGATTATGCCGAAGTAAAAAGCAATGGCCGCATTAGCGTAGCCGTAGCCGATGCGGCTTTGAGCATGTTAGACGTTGATACTGAAGGTTTGGATTTAATGGATCGCAAACTA
The DNA here is from genome assembly GCA_964563885.1 of uncultured Neisseria sp. GTDB lineage: Bacteria > Pseudomonadota > Gammaproteobacteria > Burkholderiales > Neisseriaceae > CAZLYX01. Next base: position 3,119 of record CAZLYX010000072.1, read on the forward strand.
TTAGAAGCTATTTTGTATAAATTTGGTGGTGGGCCAGTGGGTTTGGATAACGTTGCTGCTGCCATCGGAGAATCTACCGATACCATTGAAGATGTGATTGAGCCTTATTTAATACAACAAGGTTTTTTGCAGCGTACACCACGCGGACGCATGGCCACTGAGCGCAGTTATCGACATTTTGGCTTAGAGAGTGATAAATAAACTGTTATTTATCTTGGTTATTAAAAAGGCTACCTGAAAGAATGTTTCAGGTAGCCTTTTTGTGTGCTTAAAAGCAAATCTATGATTTATTCTTTTAACAATTTGCGTTCATATACCGCTTGTGCCAGCGTGCCTGGGTCGACATATTCTAGCTCACCGCCTAAAGGAATGCCGCGTGCCAAGCGGCTGATTTTATAGGGTAAATCTTTAAATAGTTCAGATAAAATATAAGCAGTTGCATCGCCTTCAGCAGTGAAGTTTGTGGCGATAATGATTTCTTCAACGGCGCTATTTTGTAATCGTGCCACCAGCTTATCTAAAGCAATATGGCTTAAATCCATATTTTGTACAGGATTAACTTGCCCCATTAATACAAAATATAAGCCATCATGACAACCCGCACTTTCCATGCTGGCGACATCTGCGGGCATATGTACAATCATCAATCTGCTGGGTTCGCGTGTGTTGTCGGTACACACATCACATATTTCAGCTTCGCAAAAAGTATTGCACATATGGCAATGGTGTACGTGTGATAGCGCAGTTTGTAGTGCACTAACCAACTCGGCCGCACCATCGCGATTGTGCTGTAACAATTGATAAGCCATGCGCTGAGCTGATTTTGGGCCAACAGTGGGCAGCACACGCAGCGCGGTGATAAGACGAGAAAATGCATCGGGGGATTTGGCCATGGCGTTTAGAATCAGTTCAGACAAAATAAAAACAAGCGTTGATTATAGCGGATTTATCATCCAGATAACATGAACCAAGCAAACGCCAGCAAAAAGGCTACCTGAACATATATTCAGGTAGCCTTTGATTAAAGCAACTTATTTAAACAAATCACCCATGCCTGGTGGTAAACCTTGAGTAAACGCGCCCATGGTGGTGCTGGTGGTTTCTTCGGCTTTAGTGCTGGCATCGTTGATGGCAGCCAAGATTAAATCTTCTAACATTTCTTTATCATCGGCGGCTTCTTTAATCAGATCTTCACTGATATCGAGGCTTTTGATAATGTGGTTACACGTCATCACCACTTTTACTAAGCCATTGCCCGCTTCGCCGCTGACTAAAGTGTCAGCCAATTTGGCTTGAGCGTGTTTCATGTTTTCTTGCATTTTCTGGGCTTGTTGCATCAAACCGCCCAATCCGGCTTTTCCGAACATTTGTATACTCCTGTAAATGGATAAAGTAGGTTTTAGGTAGCCTGGCCATTTGGCTCAGGCGGGATTAATTCGAGGGTTTCAGGTAGCCATTCGGCACTAAATGTTTGCACAATTTGCTGTGCAGTTGGGTCAGCTTCTAATAAATCTTGCGCTTGTTGGCGGCCTTGTTCTTGCAAACGCTGGCGACGCATTACTGGTGTTTCTAAGCCTAAGCTGTCGTCCCACGGGCAAGATTGCAATTTTAATGGCAAGTTATAAATCTCGCCTAATAGATTTTGGATTTTATCTAAACGCTCTTTGGTAGCAGTGGCGCGAGCTTCTTCTTTAAAAGCAAGCACCAGCAAATGCTGGCTTTCATCAAAACTATGCCAAGCGGCGTGTTGAATCAACATTTGTGCCGCGCCGAGTTTAGGTGCTAAAGCAGTAAAAATAGTGGGCCAGTTTTCAGCACTTAATGGTGGTAAATTCAGCGATTCAATAAAATCTTCATCGGCTGCTGTGGCTGTTGTTGCCTCGTCTGCTTGTGGCTTACTTGGCTGTGGTTGTTGTTCTATTTGTAGCTTTTTTGCTGGAGGCTGCAGCGCTACAGGCGGTTGTGGGGTCAATTCTGCTTCGTTTGACCAACTGTTGTCTGCTGTATCTAGCCAAGGTGGCGGTAGCTCATCGTGTGGAATGGCCGCGGGCTGTGTAGGCATAGCGGGCGGCAAAGAATCAGCTGTGGGGGTATCGATTTTTTTTGCCGAACGCTTATTGGCTTTTGGTGGCGGCACGTCTGCTGCTGGCTCTGGCAGAGTAGGGGCTGTTTGAGCTGGTTCAGCGTGCTCAACTGCATTTGAAACAACAGTTTCTGGCTGCTTGAAAGTTGTAGCAGGTACAACAACATTTTCAGGCAGGCTCAGTGGCTTTTTTGCCGTGTTGCCCTCAACGGGATTGTGCAATTGAGTGCCTTCAATCACTTCATCTAAACCATGATTTTTGGCAGCCATTGGTGCAAATGCCAGCATGCGCAATAGCGTCATCACAAAGCCAGCGTATTCATCTGGGGCAAGGCTAAG
>CAZLYX010000073.1:0-5536 GCA_964563885.1 uncultured Neisseria sp.
GCCAATATTGAATTGCGTAAACCAGACAATACAACGGGTGCAGTGGGCAATGATGTTGAAGGCCGTCGTGTAGAAGTCAAAGTAGAAGAATAAGCTTTGCTTTAAAAGCTTCAATATAAAACGCGCCCCTGTAGACACAGTGGGCGCGTTTTGTTGTGGAGGCTACCTGAAAGTAAAGTAATTTGTTTAAGCGTGAGACAAGCTGTCTTGCCAGTAAGTCATTCCTTGTGCGTTGAGCTCAAGATCAGTTGCGAATATTTCGAGAATCTCTGCTTCAGGCAGCGTACAGCCAAAAGCGTGAACTTGTTGCAATAAATACTTTTTCAACTCGTCGGTAACGTATTGATGACGAGCGTCGTTATCTAGGCCAAGTTTTTGGCCATTTTCAGCTATATTTACCAGAGCATCAATATGGGCTAATAAGTCTTTAGCGAGTGTTTCGGGCTCGCTAACGGCGCTGTAATGAGTAAGATACATGGTTTTAGGTTGGTAACTTAACAGCCGCGCGATGGATTGGCGCATGGCTTCAGGATCAAATTGAGTGGGCGTGGTGGTGGGGAAAATAAACGCTTTGCCGTTAACATCTAGCTCGCGGTATGACAAGCCAAACATGTCGCCAGTAAAGATGCTCGAGGTTTGTTTATCAATAATACAAATATGGTGGCGAGCATGGCCGGGCGTGTCTATGCACAGCAATTCACGCTTGTTGAGCGATATGATGGTGTTGTCGGGCGCTTCAATGATGCGCTCAGCCGCAATCGGCATGATTTTACCGTAAACTTTTTGCACGTATTCAGCGCCATAAACTGCGCTCACACCTTCAATCAGTTTTGAGGGTTCAGCCATATGACGTGCGCCGCGAGGGTGAACCACCAGCTTGGCATTTGGACATTTTTGCATCAATAAGCCAGCGCCGCCAGCGTGGTCTAAATGAATGTGGGTGAGGATAACGTAATCAACTGCGTCTTCACTCAAGCCAACTTTATGCAACGCTGCCACTATGTTATCAACCGAATCGTTACTGCCTGTGTCGATAATGGCGCAGCGGCTACCTTCAACAATTAGGTGAATTGCCGCTAATAAAGGGCGTACGTAGCCCGAATCAAAACCATAAATGCCATTGCCGTAATCATTCCAGTTAAACATATCATTCTCCTTAAATCTTTATTGTTTTATTATTAACGTGATGTGCTTGAATCATACGGTAACAATCAACAGCAGGGTAGTGGTTGATTAGGGTTGCTGGCGGCTGTAAATCTTTTTATCGGCTAAGTAAACCAGCAATAACACCGGTATGCCCAGTAGCGCGGTGAACAAGAAAAAGCCAGGATAGCCAATTTTATCGACAATTGAGCCAGAATAGCCGCCCAGTGTTTTCGGCAGCAACGTCATTAGCGAGCTAAATATCGCGTATTGAACTGCCGTAAAACGAATATTGGTGAGCGCAGATAAAAAAGCAATAAACACCGCACCAGCCAAGCCAGCAGCTAAGTTGTCAAAGCCGACAGCTAAATACATAAACATAATATCATGGCCACGATACGCGAGCAGGATAAACAATAAATTGGTGCCTGCCGCCAATATAGCGCCCACCATCATCATTTTCATCAGTGCAAACTTTTGCGAGAGTAAGCCACCCAAAAAGCCACCTGCAATCGCCATCACCACGCCAAATGTTTTGACCGCAGCGGCAATTTCTTCTTTGGTAAAGCCCATGTCTTGGTAAAAAACATTAGAAATCACGCCTGCCACAATATCGGAAATACGGTACAGACCAATTAAAGCCAGCAGCAAGATGGCTGATTTGCCATAGCGTTGGAAAAAATCGGCGATGGGTTCAATCCACGTATCCAGAGCCAATTGCTTGGGGACTAAACCGCTTTTCACCACAATAGTGCCAACAATACCAGCCGCTGCCATTGAGAGCATTAAGCGCACAGCTTCAAGTAAAAAGCTGCTAAATACACCTTTGGTTTGCGGTAATATGCCGCTGAGTTGTGAAAACATCAGCACAAATGCGGTCACAGATAATGCAAACAGCATCAATAGGCGCAAATTATCTGCAATTGGCCGCGAGGTGGTGGTGCTGCGCGAAGTGTCTGGTTCGCTAATAAGCAGCGTGGTCAAAATGCCCACGCCCATCACGCCCGCCATAATAAAATAAGTTTGCTGCCATGCTTTGTATACATAGGCATTTTCGTGTGAGCCCAATTTGGCCGCTAAAAACAGCGCACCAGCACCAGCTACAATCATGCCGATTCGATAGCCAGCGTTATAAGTTGCAGCAGTAACTGATTGCATGGCCACATCATCTTGCGCCGCTTCAATGCGATAAGCATCAATCACCACATCTTGAGTGGCCGAAGAAAAACCAAGTAATACCGCCGCAATGGCCATATACATGAGTGCAGATTCTGTAGTGGGGTCTACCAATGCCATAAAGCAAATGGCGGCGACAATGGCAATTTGAGCAGTGAGTAGCCATGAACGACGTTTGCCTAGAAGCTTGGTTAATATGGGCAATGGCAGCGAATCAATTAAAGGCGCCCAGATAAATTTAAATGAATAAGCCAACGCCGCCCAGCTAAACATGGTAACTGTGCTGCGGTCTACCCCCGCTTCGCGCAACCACAACGATAAGCTGGAAAAAATCAGTAAGATTGGTACACCAGCTGAAAAGCCGAGCAGTAATAAAGTGATGGCGCGGCGATCGGTATAAGCGGCAGCAGCGTGTTTCCAGCTTTTGCGTGCTTGAGGTATGGTTTGGTCAGGGATAGGATTTGTCATAAATGGGTACAAGCCAGTTGCTTAATATTGATGAGAGTTTTGGCAAAATAGTCAAAATAAAAGAATGCATTGTAGCAATAAGCCGAGAGAGCGTTTGAGATATATTGTGAGTTGGTGATAAACCTTAGCAGGGCGGGTAGTGAATAATAGTGTTTGAAGCTACCTGAAAAAATGAGCTTTTCAGGTAGCTTCAAGATTATGTGCATTGATTTAAATAACATTAAACGTTATTAATGAAATTAAATTATGGTGGACTATGTTTTTAGTAAGTTGATTAAAAACCTATACTGGTTATATTTTCTAGACGAAGTTGGGTGTTGATGTGCACATCAATTGATTGTTTTTAAAATTGTTTATTGTTTTTATCTTTAGAAGCACAACAGGCAAATGAATCATAAAGGCTACTTGAACGTATTGTTGTGTTCAGGTAGCCTTTTAAGAGTGTAAACTAATATCGCTTATTCGCTTGTGTCTGCTTCACCTAATTGCGGGGTGTTGTCTTCTGCATTTTCAGCAAGATTTCGATTCAATTGTTTACTGGTTTTAATACCCAGATTACGTAGTTTTTCAGCGCGATTTACCAGATTACCACGGCCTTCAGAAAGCTGTTTAAAGGCAGTAGTGTATTGAGTTTGCGCTTGTTCAATATTTTTGCCCACGCTTTCTAGGGTGGTTACAAAACCCACAAATTTATCGTAAAGCTTGCCGCCTTCATCGGCAATTTGCAGCGCGTTTTGATTTTGCTGCTCGTTGCGCCATAAGTGGGCGACCGTGCGCAAGGTTGCCAATAAGGTGCTGGGGCCAACCAACATGATGCGTCTGTCGAAACACTCTTGGAAAAGGTTGTTATCTTGTTGTAAAGCGAGCAAATAAGCTGGCTCAACGGGAATAAACATAAACACAAAATCCAGTGTAATCAGCCCTTCTATGTCGCTATATTGTTTGTCTGACAAACTTTTGATGTGTTGGCGCACACTGCTGGTGTGGGCTGAAAGCTCGCGTTCAGCGTCTTCAGGTGTTTGTGCTTGGGTGTAGCGCACATAGGCAGTGAGCGACATTTTGGCGTCGATGATGATTTGTTTGTTATCGGGCAGATTAACCAATACATCAGGTTGTAGACGGCGTGTGCTGCCATCTTCGGTGGTTTGAATGCCAGCGGCTTGAACAATGTATTCACGGCCTTTGGTTAAACCTGAATTTTCCAGCACTTTTTCTAAAATCATTTCGCCCCAGTTGCCCTGTGATTTATTGCGGGTGCCAATGAGGGCATCAGTGAGCGCTTTGGCATCGGTGTGTAGCTGGTTGTTAAGACTTTGTAGGCGCTTAAGCTCGTTTTCTAGGGTTAAGCGTTCTTTCGCTTCTTTTTCATAAGTGGTTTGCACCAAATGGCTAAATTGCGTCATGCGCTCATTGAGCGGGTTGAGCAGTTGATTGATGCTAAGGGCGTTGTGCTCTGTGAATTTTTTAGACTTTTCTTCAAAAATAGTGTTGGCTAAGTTTTTAAATTGGTCGCTCAGCCCTTGGCGTGCTTCGTTTAATAACTCAATTTTTTCTTGGTGTGATTGACGTTCTTGTTCAACTTGAGTGTGTAGATGTTGATGGCGAATTTGAGTGTCGGTTAAGTCTTGTTGAAGCTGTTTATAGTCAAGCAATAGCTGGTGACGTTCTTGTTCACGAGTATGAAAATTGTTGATTTGTTCGCGTGCAGTGGCGATTTGACTGTGTAAGTTTTGGCTGTCAACTTGTAGCTCTTGGTGGGCGTGACGGTGGCGAGCCAACTCATCTTGTAAAGATGGCAGTTGGCGGCTGAGGGCTTGGGCTTCCGATAAGGCTGTTTGGCTGTGTTCAAACCTGTGCATCAACTCATAGAGCTCATCTTTGGTTTGGATGTGTTGTTGTGTCGCAAACTGATGCTGCTGGCTGCGTTCCGCCAGCTCAGTTTGCAACATGCTGGTTTCATCACGGCGAGCATCGTGCTCGGCTTGCATAGCAGTTTGGTGTTTGTTTTTGAGCAACAGCCAAGTGATGAGTATGCTCAATAGGGCAGCAGCAACTGTGGCGGCGATAAGAATGAGGGTTGATTCGTTCATGAGATTAAAGAGGCTACCTGAAAAATATGGGGCAAATGGTAGCATGTTTCGGTGGGTTCGGGTTTGTGGCAGGGCGATGCTAGGCGTATGATGCGGGTTGATTTAGCAGAGGGTGTTCAGATGTCTTCGGGATTTTTAGCAGCATTATTATTTGCGATTACGGTAACGTTGCCGTATGGGTTGTTGTTGGTGGCGGGGTGGTTGCTGCGTCGTTCGGGTCAGATTGATGATCATTTTTGTGCGCAGGCATCTAAAATTGTGTTTAATTATGGCTTGCCCGTGTTGCTGTTTATGAGCCTGATGGAGCAAACGCCTGAATATGGTCGCCAGTTAACATTGTTGTTGGCAGGTTTGGCATCAACTTTAGTGTTGTTTTTTGGTGCAGAATTGTATGTTTGGAAATGGGTAAAGGAGCCGCTTGATAAAGGGGTGTTTGTGCAGGGAGTGTTTCGCAGCAACCTTGGTATTGCGGGCTTGGCGTTTGTGGATAATGCTTATGGCACGCAAGGTGTGGCAGTGGCGGCGGTGTATGTGGGCGTGGTGACGATTATCTATAATGTGTTGGCGGTGATTACGCTGAGCCGTTCGAGTGAAGGCTCGTGGCTGGAGCGGCTGCGTGATGTGGCCGTAAGAGTGGTTAAAAATCCACTGATTATAGG
>CAZLYX010000074.1:0-5179 GCA_964563885.1 uncultured Neisseria sp.
CTACCTGAAGGTTGTTCAGGTAGCCTTTACTTCATTAGTTAGACCATAAATTGCTTATAAAACGTTTTGTGGTTTGCCTTCAACATAACTATTAATATTGTTTACTAATATATCAAACAACTTGTTTTGTGCTTCGCTGCTACCCCAAGCCATATGCGGCGTTACAATTAAATGAGGCAAGCGTGCTTTTAATAGCGGATTACCATTTTTAGGTGGCTCTTCGGCTAACACATCAACACCTGCGCCGCCCAGCATGCCATATTTTAATGCCGCTACTAAAGCAGATTCGTCTACCAAGCCACCACGGCTTACGTTAATTAAAATTGCTCCTGGTTTCATGCTTTGCAGCTCAGTTAAACCAATCATATTGATATTTTTTTCTGTTAGCGGACAATGCAGCGAAATAACATCAGCTTGGGTAATTAAATCATCAAAAGCCATATACCCTGAGCGGATGCTGCTAACATTTTTTTGTTCGCCATAACACACGTTCATACCAAATGCTTCAGCTCGGCTAGCTAAAGCACTGCCAATATTACCGCGCCCAAAAATACCAAGGGTTTTACCGTTTAAATCACGCATTGGTGCGCCAAAATGGCAGAAAAACGGCGAGTTTTGCCATAAGCCCGCTGCCACATCTCTCTGATAAGCTGGTAAGTTACGCATCAGCGCAATCATTAACATAAAAGCGTGTTCAGCAACCGATTCATTGCCATAAGCGCGGATATTACACACGATAATGCCTGCCGCTTTGGCGGCAACTAAATCAACATTATTATAGCCAGTAGCCGCGATGGCGATTAATTTTAGTTGTGGATTAGAAGCTATGTGCTCGGCGTTGATGTTCACTTTATTACTGATTACGATATGCGCATCTTGTAAGCGAGCGGCAGTGTCGGCCGCTTCCGTGATGTCGTATTCAGTGAGTTGATGGGAAAAATTGAGGTTAAATGGTCGTTGAACCAAGCTAGCACGATCGAGCACCACCACGTTTAAGGTTGACATAGTTGTTATTTCCTAATAGAAAAATAGTTTCGATAGCATTTATCTAAATATAAATTGGGAAAATTTACTGTACTTCTTAAATAGAAGTAATTATCATTTTGAATAAATGACATGAGCTCAGGTAGTATAATTTAAAACCGATAATTCATAATCCGCTGAGTATTATTCATGTCATCTTAAGCACAGAGAGGTTTACCATGATAAAAACCATTACTTTTGCTATTTTACACTTTAGTGTTGCCTTCGGCGTAACCTATTTGTTAACAGGTAGCATTGGTGTATCGGGAGCGGTGGCGATACTCGAACCGCTCGCGAATACGGTTGTGTTTTATTTTCATGAAAAAGCATGGCGTCGTTATGAGCGTAAACAAGTAAAAAAAACCATACCAGTGCCTGCTTATCGTAATTGGCAAAAATGCCCTTGTGCGGCCTTAGGAGCCATTAAACCTTGTGCGACTAAATCGTGATACATTAACGTTGTGATTGATTCTAAATAAAAATGAAAGATAAAAAATGAGCTTAATTATTGAAGATATTGAAGTTGGCGAAGGCAATTTGGCTGTAAAAAATAAAGAAATCACTGTGCATTACACAGGTTGGTTAGAAGATGGCACCAAGTTTGATTCCAGCCATGATCGCAGCCAGCCGCTTACCATCACGTTAGGTGTTGGCCAAGTGATTCAAGGTTGGGACGAAGGCTTTGAAGGTATGAAAGAAGGCGGTAAACGCAAACTAACCATTCCACCAGCAATGGGTTATGGCGAGCACGGTGCTGGCGGTGTGATTCCGCCCAATGCAACATTGGTGTTTGAAGTAGAATTGTTAAAAGTTTACGAATAAATCCTTATAAGACAAAAGGCTACCTGAAACTACATTCAGGTAGCCTTTTACTTTATAATGTTGGCTTATTTCATCCCGTTTTAAGGAAGCTGTTATGAATATGCCTGTTTGTCCACAATGCCAATCTGAATTAACTTACCACGATGGTGCGCAGTTTGTGTGCCCTGAGTGCGCCCATGAATGGCAAGAAGGTGAATCAGTAGCGGAAGATGGCGGTAACGTGGTGAAAGATGCAAATGGCACACCCTTGGCTGATGGTGATTCGGTGGTGCTGATTAAAGATTTAAAAGTTAAAGGCAGCTCGCTGGTAATCAAACAAGGTACCAAGGTTAAAGGTATTCGTTTGCAAGATGGCGACCACGATATTGGTTGTAAAGTGGACGGCACACCCATGAATCTAAAATCTGAATTCGTAAAAAAAGCCTAATCTGGCTATTGTTAACGCACGCTCAGGGTGTTTGAAGCACTGAATATCGCTAAACCTTTGCTGCTGAAGCTGAATTTGTTATAAAACGCTGTTTGAAACTGACCACTCATTTAATCTGGAGAACTCAATGGAACTTGTATTTATCCGTCATGGCCAAAGCCTATGGAATGCTCAAAACCTGTTTACCGGCTGGCGTGATATCAACCTGAGCGAGCAAGGCTTGGCTGAGGCGACCGCCGCAGGCCGTAAACTGAAAGAAAAAGGTTATGAATTTGATATTGCCTTTACTTCAGTGCTTACCCGCGCCATCAAAACTTGCAATATCGTTTTGGAAGAATCTGACCAATTATGGGTCCCACAAATTAAAAGCTGGCGCTTGAACGAGCGTCATTATGGCGAATTGCAAGGTTTGGATAAAAAACAAACCGCTGATAAATACGGTGATGAGCAAGTGCATATTTGGCGTCGTAGCTATGATACTTTGCCACCAATGTTGGATGAGAGTAGCGAAGTGTCTGCCCATAATGATCGTCGTTACAGCCATTTACCTAAAAACGTTATCCCTGGTGGCGAAAATTTAAAAGTAACCTTGCAACGTGTTGTGCCCATTTGGGAAGATCAAATTGCGCCAGCCATTATTAGCGGCAAACGCGTATTGGTAGCGGCACACGGTAATTCATTGCGCGCGCTAGTGAAACATCTTGAAGGCATTTCTGATGAAGACATTATGAAAGTAGAAATCCCAACCGGCCAGCCATTGGTATACAAATTAGATGATAATTTAAACGTGCTTGAGAAATTCTATTTGTAATGGTGGTTTAAACCCATATAAATAGTTAAAAGGCTACCTGAAAATATTTCAGGTAGCCTTTTTTGAGTAATACGTTGTTATAAAGTTATTGATAAATTTAAAGACTAATCTTTAAGTATTAAAGGTAATTTTCCTACGATACCTACCCCGATTGCATTGTTGCCGATGTGAACACTGGCAGCAGGTGAAATAGGATAACCTTTAATCTGTAAACCACTATATTGATAAACTTTTTCTGCAAATTGATTATATTGCTCAATATTGCCGCAATATAATCCATAGGTTTCGACGTTTTTGTCTTTTATTTTTGCGGCCACTATATGTGCGATTTCATCTAATGCTGTTTCTGTGGAGCGGATGGTATTCAGCCGTGAAAGCTCACCATTTTTGAAGCGTAAAATAGGTTTGATGTTTAACCAATCGGCAATGGTTGCACCTACGCGGTTAAAATAACGGCTTTTTGCCAAAGCATTCAATGAATCGATGCTGAAAATAATTTGGCTATTTAGCCGTACTTGTTCTAAATAAGTGATGATGTCAGCGGGCGCCATGTCTTTATCAAGTAAGCGCACGGCTTCTTGTGCGAAAAATCCTTCTGGTAAGGACAAAGTGCCGGTATCAAATAGATAAACTTCCAATTCACCTGCTATTTTAGGCACAAGCTGGTTAATATCATGGTAAGTATTGCTGAGCTTTCGTGAAGGTGTGGTGATAATAACTTGATGATATCCTTGCGATTTTAATAGTTGAAACATTTCTAAAATAGCATTAGCGTCTGGTGGCTCAGTAGTTGCACCACCATTAGGATGAGCACTTAACCACTCGTTAAACTGCTCTGCTTTCATGTTTAAACCATCACTATAAGACTGATCATCAATGTGAATGGTGCTTCGCAAAATGTGAATGGGGCTATCTCGTTCAAGAACCAAATCTAGAGAGCTGGTTGAAATAGCCACTACTGCGCAACGGTAAAGGGAATAGCTAGACAATGTAGTCTCCTAATCAATATATTTGCACAGATAATTAAGTTGAATCTGTATTCTATACTTTATTGGTTTATCAAGATTGAATAATTAATCTTGTATGCGTAATAAAAAATCAATTTGTTCATTATAAAGGATTGTACGGTGCGATAATAGGAGTGATAGGTAGTTTTGCTCTATTTAATCTAAACCCAAACTAAATTAGATAACAGTATGGTTAGGGTTAAATGAGTGAAAACACGTTTTATTTTACTCATATTTGAATGAACAAAAAATCCGCAAAGTTTCTTTGCGGATTTTTGATTGCTGGTTCATTCAGTTTTAATTATTTTTTGCGACGTTGAGCTTGTTGTTCTAAGAATTGCGTTTGCTGTGCTGGCGTTAATACTTGGAAAGCTGCATGGCGGTTTTTCAGGCGTTTGACTTCAAATTCAACCATTTTTTGCTGTTGTGTAGTCATGCGCTTATTAAGCATTTGACGTGTAGCAGCCTCGTCAAAAGCAGGATTTTGAAGCATCTTTTGTTCTTCTACACGACGATTTTCAAGTTGTTGCCACATTTCTGCACGACGATTTTCATCGGCTTGTGGGCGATCTTGCTGCATGATGGTTTGAATTTGAGTTTTTTGAGTAGCGCTTAGATCCAATTTATCAAAACCGCGTGGCAAACCGTCACGGCTCATGCGCTCACCATGATTTTTTTGAGTATATGCACCAGAGCGACGTTCATTTTTATTATGTTCACCTGCCACAGCAGAGCAAGCGGTAGTGCTAATGGCTGCAATTGCTAAGGTGATGATGGCTAATTTTTTCATAAGTTTTCCTTTGCTTATTATGTTTTAGAAAGATTTGCCATCATACGATGCTTCAATGTAAAGACAGGTTTCATCGCAGTAAAGCTAAGCGGTGTGGTGGTTAAAAAGATTCTGTTTAGTAGCACTTGTGTTGGTTTTTGTTTGGATGATTATTACGGTGAGTTACTATGCTAGTGTACCGTTTTAAATAATCAGTGATAAAAAAGGCTACCTGAACGTTTTCAGGTAGCCTTTTATTAAGCCGTTAACCAATGCGTTTAACCAATGCGTTTAACCAATGCGTTTAACCAATGCGTTTA
>CAZLYX010000075.1:0-5160 GCA_964563885.1 uncultured Neisseria sp.
ATGGAGTTGAGTATGTACGCGGTCATAAAAACCGGCGGTAAACAATACAAAGTTACCGTTGGCCAAAAATTGAAAGTAGAACAGATACCAGCCGAACTCGACAGCCAAATCGAACTTAACGAAGTTTTGATGATTGCTGACGGTGAGTCTGTAACAGTAGGAGCGCCGCTTATCGACGGCGCTATAGTAACAGCTAAAGTGATTGCCCATGGTCGTGGCGACAAAATCCGCATTTTCAAAATGCGTCGTCGTAAACACTACCAAAAACATCAGGGTCATCGTCAGAATTTCACGCAAATTGAAATTGTGTCAATCGCTTAATTTTAAAAGTTTTTAGGAGTAACAAAAATGGCAAGCAAAAAAGCTGGCGGTAGTTCTAGAAACGGCCGCGATTCAGAAGCCAAGCGCTTGGGTGTGAAAGTTTTCGGCAGCGAATTGATTCCTGCTGGCTCTATCATCGTGCGCCAACGCGGCACACGCTTTCACGCTGGTGATAATGTAGGCATGGGCAAAGACCATACCTTATTCGCTAAAGTGGATGGTTATGTTCAGTTTAAAGTTAAGGGTGCACTAAATCGTAAAACGATCAGTGTTCTTCCTTATACTGGTGAAGATAAATAAGCATTAATTTAAGCTTATTCTTAAAAACCCTGCGTAAAGCAGGGTTTTTTGTGTTCAGGTAGCCTTATTAGTTTTAATGAAAGGGTTTATGGGTTTTGTTGCATGGGCATAGTGTCAGGCTTAGCTTGGTGCAAAGTGGTGAGCTTTCGGGTGAGTATATTTAGAATCACGCCATATGCAGGTAAAAAGAATAAAGTGCAAATGGTGATTTTAAATAAGTAGTCTACCCAAGCGATATGTACCCAGTTTGCCGCCATAAAAGCATCGCTGCTGGCGTAAAAAGCCACGCTAAAAAATAACACTGTGTCGATGGCGTTGCCTAAAGTGGTGGATGCGAAAGGTGCGACCCACCATTTTTTGAGTTGGCGCAGTCGATTAAACACAAAAATATCCAATAATTGGCCAACAGCATAGGCTACAAAACTGGCCAAAGCGATGCGCCCAACAAAAGTGTTGAAGCTGCTTAAGCTGTTTAAACCTGCCCAAGTGCCATCGTGGAATAAGATTGAGAAAAAATATGATAAAACAAGCGCAGGCATCATCGCCCAAAAAATAATGCGGCGCGCAAGCGGGGAACCAAAAATTCGCACGGTGAGATCGGTGGTGAGGAAAACAAATGGGAAACTCAGCGCGCCCCAAGTGGAGTGAATTTCATAGCCGTTTGGCATGGTGATTAAAAAAGGAAATTGCACCAGATAGTTGCTAGCAGCAATGACAAAAATATGAAATAACGACAGCCAAACTAGGGCTTTGCGTTGTTGAATGGTGGTAAAAACATGCATCATGTTGGTGTACTCAAAACAAAATCGTTCAGGTAGCCTATTGTTTAAAAGGCTACCTGAGACAGTTTAAATAAGGTTGATTATTTGTCGTAATTAAATAAGCGCTGGCGGGCAAGATCGGCATAAGATGTGCCGGCTTCTCCATAATTGGCAAATGGATGGATGGCAATGCCGCCGCGTGGTGTGAATTCACCGCACACTTCAATGTATTTTGGCTGCATTAGGGTGATAAGGTCTTTCATGATGATGTTGACACAATCTTCATGAAAGTCGCCGTGATTTCGAAAGCTAAACAGATATAGTTTGAGTGATTTACTTTCCACCATTTTGATATTCGGCAGATAGCGAATATAAATAGTGGCGAAGTCTGGCTGGCCAGTCATCGGGCACAAGCTGGTGAATTCGGGACAGATAAATTTGACAAAATAATCATTGCCAACATGTTTGTTATCGAATACTTCTAATGTTTCGGGAGCGTAATCAGTTTTGTATTCGGTTTGTTGATTGCCCAATAGCGTGATGCTGCCGAGCTCTTCTAGGTTTCTCATTGAGGGTTCCTTAGTTTTTTAACGTGGGAGGTTTACGAACCACGAGATTGAATATTAAGGTGCGATTGTAATCTAAATGCACATGCTTTCCAACTGGATTGATGAGCGGACAAGATTATTGTATTGCAAGGTTGTTTTTTACTCGCAACTATTGGAGTATTTCTGTTGATGTTTTTTAAAATGTTTAAATCTATGCTTAGTTGATGATTTTATGAATTCTTTCTACAAATAGGCTACCTGAATAATCTTTTCAGGTAGCCTATTTGTGCTTGCATATGTTGGCTAAGTTAATTAGGCTGCTAAAAAGTATTTTAGAAAGATTACCATGTTTCGTTCAATTGCACTCAGTATTGCCTTATTAGTAGCACCTACCGCGTATGCTGTTTGTACGCCTGAGCAGCCATTAAAACTGGCTGCTTTAGATTGGGAAAGTGGCCAGTTTACTACCGCCGTGTTGAATACGCTGTTGCAAGATGGATATGGTTGTAGCACACAAAGTATACCTGGTACCGCAACGGCTTTAGAGGCAGCTTTGGTACAGAATGATCTCCAAATTATTGCCGAGCAATGGGTGGGACGTTCGCCTATTATTGAAAAAGCGATTAATGAGAAAAAAGTAGTCACCATTGGCGATACGCTTAAGGGTGGAGCGCAACAAGGTTGGTATATACCTGATTATGTGCAGCAAGCTCATCCTGAGTTAAAGACAGTGTCAGATTTACCGCGTTTTAAAGATTTATTTACCGATCCTGAAAACCCTAAGCAAGCACGCTTTTTAAACTGTCCTAGCGGTTGGATCTGTGAGGTGTTTAATACCAATTTGCTAAAAAATACGGGTGTGTCTGCTCAGTTTAATAATGTTCACCCCGGTACTGGCGCCGCTTTAGATGCTGAAATTTCATCTGCTTACGAGCAAAAAAAACCAATTCTATTTTATTATTGGCAACCCACTGGCTTGATGGCGAAGTATTCATTCAAACCAATTCAGTTTCCACCATTTGAACAAAAATGTTGGGACGAATTATTGAAAAAAGACAGCCAAACTCAATGCGTTTCTGATTTTCCCGCTTCTAAGCTAATGATGTCGGTTTCAGCGCCATTTCATAAAAGTCATCCAGAGTTGGTTAGTTTGATTGAAAATATTCAATTTGAACCAGATAGTTTAAATCGTGCCATTTTAGAAATGACAGAAAATAAGCGCAGCGGTGCTGAGCAAGCGAAATTGTTTTTACAACAACATCCCGAAGTATGGCGATCATGGGTGTCGCCACAAGCAGCAGTAACTCTAGATGCAAAATTTAATCTTTCGACTGGTACAGATGTGAGCAAAAAAAGTATTTTTAGCTCATGGTCGGTTTCAGGTAGCCTTAATCGCGGCTTGGCGAATATGGTAAAAAACTATGGTGATAACTTTCGTTCGGTTAGTCAGCTCACCTTAAGCGCTTTATTGTTGCCGATTGAGCGTGCATTACAAGCCTTGCCAGCTTGGCTGGTGTTGTTTTTTGTTGGCATATTGGGCTGGCACGCTACACATAAGCTTTGGTTTGCAGCTCTGTGTGCGCTTGGTTTTTATGTGATTGGTTCGCTAGGCTTGTGGTTGGCGCTGATACAAACACTGGCGCTATTAGTGGTGTCGGCTTTATTTATCATAATTATTGGGGTGCCGATTGGCATTTTGATGGCGCGGAGCCGGCGTTTGCACAAATTGTTATCGCCAGTGTTGGATGTGATGCAAACCATGCCTAGCTTTGTCTATCTGATTCCAGTACTGATGCTGTTTGGTATTGGTAAAGTGCCAGCGCTGTTTGCAACCGTGGTCTACGCTGTGGCGCCACTTGTTCGTTTAACCGCGCTGGGTATTCGACAGGTTAGTCCGCAAATGATAGAGGCGGCTGAATCATTTGGCAGCACTCGCTGGCAGTTATTGCGTTGGGTATTAATGCCGCAAGCGCTGCCGAGCATTATGGCAGGCATCAATCAAGCGGTGATGATGTCGCTTGGTATGGTGGTGCTGGCCTCTATGATTGGCGCGCGTGGATTGGGTGAATACGTATTGCAAGCCATTCAAACACTGAATATCGGGCAAGGTGTAGAAGCGGGTGCAGCGATTGTTATTTTGGCGATTATTATTGACCGAATCACTCAGGCATATGGGCGTAATCGTAGAGTTTAGTATTTTGAGGCTACCTGAAACGTTAAACTCTTATCATCAGAAAGAAAGCACAATATGACTGAAATCCATTTTAAATATGTGAATAAGGTTTATGGGAAAAATATTGACAAGGCCTTGATTTTATTGGAACAAGGCGCAAAAAATGAGATTGTTTTTAAAGAAACCGGCTGCCAAGTAGGCTTACGTAATATTAACTTAGTTATTCCCAGTGGCAAAATTTCGTGTGTAATGGGTTTGTCGGGCTCAGGAAAATCTACATTGGTGCGGCACATCAATCGCCTGATCGAGCCCAGTGGCGGCGAAGTTTGGGCAGGTGACGTTAATGTGACAGCGTTAAGCGAAAAAGCCTTGCGGGCATTTCGCCAGCAGCAGGTGAGCATGGTATTTCAGCATTTTGGCCTGTTACCACATTTAACCGTTTTGCAAAACGTAGAATATGCATTACGGGTGCGCAGGCTACCTGAAGCCATGCAGCGCGAGCAGGCGCAGCACTGGTTAAACGAAGTGGGCTTGAGTGGTTATGAAGCCAGTTTTCCCGATCAGCTTTCTGGTGGAATGCGCCAGCGCGTTGGTTTAGCACGCGCATTAACTGCCGATACCGAAATTATTTTAATGGATGAAGCATTTTCAGCCTTAGATCCGCTTATTCGCACCAAATTGCAAGACCAATTATTGACACTACAAAGTAAGTTAAATAAGACCATTATTTTTATTACACATGATATTAACGAAGCGGTAAAAATGGGTAAGCATATTGCCATTTTGAATGGCGGAGAATTGGTGCAAATGGGTGAGGTTGAGGAGTTGGTTAACCATCCTGCGAATGAATACGTGGCAGAGTTTATGCAATTTGTATTAGATAAAGGTGAGGAATAGCAAGATTTGTCTTTTTTTTAAATATTTATCACGTAAGTGGTTATATAACAGAAGCTTGATGTAGTTTAAATGCACTTGGAATGTTAAAAGCCGATATTGTGGGCAGCCACTCGTTGTTTTAGAAAACCGCCTAGAAGGAAAATAGAAAGTAAGTAAAAGA
>CAZLYX010000076.1:0-4699 GCA_964563885.1 uncultured Neisseria sp.
AAGAGTTCAGCCCAATCTTGCAATTGCATCACTGATCCGCTGGGATTATTGGGTGAGCAGACAAACACAAGTTGAGTGCGCTGCCAAATCTCTTCAGGTTGCTCAGACCAAGCTGGTAAAAAGTCTGGAGCATGACAGTTGACCAATTCGATGTCTGCTCCCGCTAAAAGTGCCGCACCTTCGTAAATTTGATAAAACGGATTGGGGCTAATCACCACAGGTTTGCTGCCATCTTTATTGGGGCCGAGCACCACTTGTGCAAAGGCAAATAAAGCTTCGCGGGTGCCGAGCACAGGCAGAACTTCTGTGTGCGAATCAAGCGTTAAGCCTTGGTAACGGCGATTGGCCCAATCTGCACAAGCTTGACGCAATTCAGGTAGGCCAACAGTGGTTGGGTAGTTGGCCAGCTCGTGAAGTGCAGTAGCCAGTGCTGCCGTGATTACAGTAGGTGTTGGATGTTTAGGTTCGCCTATGTGCAGCGCCACCACAGCCAAATTTTCAGGAGCGTTTAAATCTTGCATGGCATCGTGTAAACGTGCAAACGGGTAAGGTTGTAAGGGATTTAACAACGGGTTCATAATGGGTTGTCCGAATATTTTTATTGATTTTGGCAAAGTGTTTGAGGTTGATTTAGCCTAAGGTGATTTTCCAATTTAGCCCATTAATGGCTTCTACTTGTGTCACTTCGTTACTGTCAAGATTGATGGCAGTGAGCTGACCACCCCATAAAGCGCCAGTATCCAAAGAAATAACATTATTGGTGTTCAGGTAGCCTAATGCAGACCAGTGTCCGAAAACAATGGTGTGGCTAAGATGACGCCGATTGGGCGCTTCAAACCAAGCGCACAAAGTGTTGGGCATTTCAGGCAAGCTAGCTTTGAAGTCGTAGTCAATTTTATTATTGAGTGTTAGCGCCCGCATACGGGTGAAAGCGTTGGTGATGAGACGCAAACGATTATAACCGCTTAAATCGGGCGACCAAGATGAAGGCTTGTTGCCATACATGTGGGCAAAATAGTCTTGTGCACGAGGGCTCTGTAGCTCGGCTTCTACTTCGCGCGCCAAGCTCTGAGCTGTGTATACATCCCATTGTGGCATTAGGCCAGCATGCACCATGGCATGAGTTTTATTGTTAACCAATAAAGGTTGGGCGCGTAGCCAGCTAAGCATTTTATTGCTGTCTGGGTGCGAAATAATGGGAGCAATGGTATCGCTATTTTTGGTTTTCCCGCAGCGATAAGCCACCGCCAGCAGGTGTAGATCGTGGTTACCAAGGACGATTTGGACATGGCTGTCGTGGCGGATACAAAATTGTAGCGCCTCTAATGATTTTGGCCCACGATTAACAATGTCACCTGTTAACCACAGCGTATCAGTACCATGATTAAATCCAATTTTTGCCAACAGCGCTTGCAGCTCATCGTAACAGCCTTGTAAATCCCCAATTGCGTAATGTGCCATAAACTTATCTTTTCATAATTTAAATAAGGCTATCTGTAAGCATGGCTTCAATAATAAAATTAAAGCCATGCTTACAGGTAGCCTTTTTATAACCAAAACATGGTGTACAAACTGATTATGGGTTTAATACCAACACTGCCTCGGCTTCTACCTGCACGCCTTTAGGCAGGCCAGCTACACCAATGGCCGCGCGTGCTGGGTAAGGCTGGCTGAAATATTCCATCATAATTTGATTGAAAGTGGCCGAGTTATCTAAGTCAGTTAGATATGCGTTCAATTTAACGATATCGTTTAATGAGCCACCAGCAGCTTCAGCTACAGCTTTGAGGTTTTTAAACACTTGGTGTGCTTCAGCAACAAAGTCGCCATTGCCCACAATGGTCATGGTTTTTGGATCTAGCGGAATTTGACCACTCATATAAACCGTGTCACCAGCGCGCACGGCTTGGCTGTAAGCACCGATGGCAGCGGGAGCGTTTTCAGTGTGGATGATGGTTTTAGCCATTTAAGTTCTCCAAAAAATGGTTGTGAATATTGGGTAATTACCCCAAAGGGCAATTTGATTAATTATAGCTGGTTTCGCTCTGAAACGCATAGACGATAGTCAAATATTAATCTGAGTTTTAATCATGCGGTACATTGTGTGGTTTACATTGTTGCTGGATTTGTTTATAAAAAATAATGTAGCAAGTCATTTAGAAAACGGCGGCCTTGAGGCGTGGGTTTCAAGTAGCGTGGGTCGCTGTCTAGCAAACCCACTTGTTGGGCGGAATCTAGAGCTTGGGCAATATTGGCTATTTGAAGACCAGTGCGTTCTTGTAAGAATGAAGTGGGAACGCCATCAGTGAGGCGCAGCGCATTCAACATAAATTCAAATGCTAAATCTTTGCTGGCGATTTTTTGGCGGGTAACAGCGCTGTCAGGCTGGCTGTGCATGGCCGCTAAATAATCGGCAGGGCTGCGCTTGCGTACGGTGCGCTCCATGCCGGTGTGTGAGGAGATTTTGCCATGTGCGCCAGCACCAATGCCAATATAGTCGCCAAACTGCCAATAGTTTAGATTATGGCGACATTGATGGCCAGAGCGGGCGAAAGCAGATGTTTCGTAATGTATAAAGCCAGCGTCGTTCAGTGTTTGGTGGACAGCTTCTTCAATATCTATGGCTGTTTCATCTTCAGGTAGCCCAGCTGGCGGAGTATGTCCAAATGCCGTATTTGGCTCCATGGTTAAATGATAAGCACTAATATGAGATGCACCAGTATTGATGGCAGTGTTGACATCATGCAAAGCAGATTGCACCGTTTGATTGGGCAGTGCATACATGATATCGACGTTTACTTTACTAAACAACGCTAAGGCAGTGTCGATAGCATTGAGTGCTTCGGTGTGATTGTGAATGCGCCCAAGCACTTTGAGGGCTTGATCATCAAAGCTCTGCACGCCTATAGATAAACGCGTAATACCTGCATCTCTAAAGCCTTGAAATTTATCTTTTTCAAACGTGCCAGGGTTGGCTTCGAGGGTGATTTCTGCGTCAGGATGTAGTCGAGTGAGCGCCCGCACACCACACAGCAATTTGTCGATGGAGGCTGCCTGAAACAAGCTTGGCGTACCACCGCCAATAAAAATCGTTTCTACTGCTCTGCCCCAAAAATAGGGCAGCTCATATTCTAAGTCGGCGAGCAGCGCATCAATATAAGCGTTTTCATCTAAGCCACTTTTGGCTTGGTGTGAGTTGAAGTCGCAATACGGACATTTACGCACACACCATGGAATATGAATATAAAGCGATAACGGTGGTAGGGCAGTGAGCGGAGTGAGCATAGTGGTTAATCTTTAAAAGGCTACCTGAAACCAGTATTAAATTGGCAAGAGCTGAATTTATAGCTGGCGGCGATAATGCACCAAATCAAAGGCAACACCTTTGGATGACACATTATGGGTGCGGCTTTGTTCTAGCCATTCTGCTGTTGTATAGCTGGGGAAAAACGCATCACCTTCTGGCGCTAAATCAACTTCAGTTAAGCGTAAGTCAGTTGCCAGCGACAAAGCCTGATTATAAATTTGTGCACCACCCATTATGATGATTTCTTCGACTGTGTTACATAAAGCCAAAGCAGCGGCTAAATCTGGCACTATTTCTGCACCAGTGGCAACATAATCAGCTTGACGAGATACCACAATATTGCGGCGATTTGGCAAAGGTTTCTTTGGCAAAGATTCCCAAGTTTTGCGTCCCATTACCACTGGTTTATTGCTGGTGTAAGCTTTAAAAAATGCAAAATCTTCTGGAATATGCCAAGGCATGTCGTTACCAACACCAATACAACCATTGCTACCAACGGCGGCAACTAAAGTAATTTTTTGCATATTATTCCTTTGGTTTTTAAGATGTAAGCAAAATGCTTTCAGGTAGCCTCATGGCAGTGCAATTTAATACAAACTATTATCTACCCAAGATTAAATCAACTAAATTGGTGCATAAAAAGCCATGCGTGAGGTAAATTGTTCTGTTTGCACAATAGCTTTGTTACTTGACTATTAGCAATAAATTGATAATGTTATTGTTGGTTTTTATCATATAAAACCACTAAGACAAGCTTGCTATTTTCGCTAATAACGTTTGCAAAGCCAAAGCGCGGTGGCTGATTTTATTTTTACGTTCAGCAGGCATTTGGGCTGCTGTGCAGCCTTCTTCAGGCACATAAAAGTGCGGATCATAGCCAAAACCATGTTCGCCAGCGGCTTGTGCTTGCCATTGGCCGTGCCAAATGCCTTCTGCGATGATGGGTTGTGGGTCATGCTCATGCCGAACCAGTACTAAAATACACACATAATAGCAGCGCTTATCTGTTTTATTGGCTAAATCAAGTGATAATTGGGCGTTGTTAGCCGCATCAGATTTGGGGTTGTCACCAGCATAGCGAGCGGAATACACACCAGGTGCGCCGCCCAATGCAACTGCACAAATACCGCTATCATCTGCTAATGTGGGTTTGCCACTGTATTTGCTGGCATGGCGTGCTTTGGCTAAGGCATTTTCTACAAAAGTAACATGTGGCTCAGGGCATTCTGGGACATTGAATTGTGATTGTGGCAATACATTAATATGGTGTGCAGCAAATAAGTGATTAAATTCTTTTAATTTATCGATATTGCCGCTGGCTAAAATAATTTCGTTAAACATGGTTTATTCCTTTCGAGCAGCAGCCATTGCCTTGTCACGTGAATGTTGGCG
>CAZLYX010000077.1:0-4648 GCA_964563885.1 uncultured Neisseria sp.
AATATAGGCTACCTGAAAAGATTGGTTGTATAAGCCATATAACCATAGCTCTATAGCAAGAAACGGCGTTTCACATTAGTGGAACGCCGTTTTTGTATGGGTATCTTATGGTTGTTTATTAAGATTTAAGATGTTTTGTTACCAAAGATATTTTTTTAAATGAGCCAATAAAACCGTAAGCAAAATAAATTATTGTTTAGAAAAGCAGTAGCCAAAAAGCTGTATCTCAGCTAAAAAAACATGGTTTAATACGATTGGTTATTTTTAACCAAGGTATAATTAACTATTAAAAATTACATCTATAACGATAATTTTATTAATATTTCTAGCGGTATTAAATTAGTTTAGATCAGCTTTAAAAATAGCTCAAAACTCACGCCAACAGGAAATGTTCATTAAAATACTATCTGCTGTAATAAGCAAAGCTGATTGTTATCAACACTATATGGGGAATGAAAATATTATTTAAATCACCAGAAATTGAAGTACCAGAAGGCAGTCCGTTTCAGAATGATAAGCTTCATTTTAAAGAAAAAGTTACTAATATCACCGAGCTTCTTAAAAATATATCATCTCCTATGGTGCTTTCAATTAATGCCCCTTGGGGGTGTGGCAAAACAACATTCCTTAAAATGGTGAATGCAGACTTGAGAAAAAAAGGTGGTACAACTATTTTTTTTAGTGCATGGGAAACAGATTTTGTAGATGATCCACTGTTGGCATTTCTTGGTGAAATAAATCAACAGTTAAGCAGCATCATGGGCGAAGATGTTAATAAAAAAGAAACTTTGCAAAAAGTTATGGATATTGGTAGTGAAATTTTTAAAATAGCAGTACCTGCATTAGTTAAAGCGGTGACCGGAGGTGCGGTTGATGTAGGAGAAGCTACAAAAGATTTAGTTGATAAGTATATGGAGGGAAAAAAGCAAATAACCGAATTTAAAGAAAATTTAGGTAAGCTTGTAAGTGATGTAAATGGCAAGAAAATTTATATATTTGTTGATGAGCTAGATAGATGTAAGCCCACGTACGCAATACATTTACTTGAAAGAATAAAGCATTTGCTGGGTATTGAAGGCATTGTTTTTGTACTGGCAATGGATAAGCTTCAATTGTCACACAGCATAAGAGGCGTTTATGGAAATGGTTTTGATGCCATAGGTTATTTAAGGCGATTTATAGACATTGAATACACGCTACCACAGCCTGAGTTGAATAATTTTATTGACCACTTATTTAAGGAATATAACTTTCAAAGAATCTCCAATCTCGAAGGCCTAAAAGTCATTTTTAAATCATTAGCATCATCAAATAACTTATCATTAAGAGAAATAGAACAATATTTAGCTAAGATTAATTTGGTTTTATATGCAACAAAAGGAACTTTGTATCCAGAGCTGTTGGTATTTCTTTTGTTCGTTAAAGAGCGTCATGTTGAAATTTATCGCGAATATATAAAAGAAAATATAACACCAGCTAACATAATTGAGCTGCTTGGTAAACTTGTTCCTGAGAAAAATAGTTTAGGCCGTGATCAACGCGCCGTAGTTGAGGCTTATTTAATTGCAGCGAAGTATCGTAGATATGACGAAAACCATATTATTGACGCACATAATAAAGTAATAAATGATGAAGCAGTTAATGCACAAGAACGGCAATATTCTCAATGTGTAGTTTTGGAATATGAGTGGGTCATCAATAACCGTGGAAATGATTTTTCTCTTCGGAACATTGTTTCACAGCTGGAAATGCTTGAAGGGTTTACTTTTCCAGCAGCAGCAATTCAAACCGCAGATGCATAAGCATAAGGTTAAAATAATTTCTAAATTTAAAAATGCATTTTAATATAGCGTTTAAATATCAATGACAATGCTATTTGATAAATATTAAAATTATTCATTAAACTTAAGGCTACCTGAAAACTTCAACACAGTTTAAAGTTTTCAGGTAGCCTATTTGTTTTAATCAGCTAATGGATGATTAATAGTCATGAATGCGGTTCACATCAATAATGCTGCGCTGATAAACGATAAGGCTCAATGCCGCCGTCGCTTACGAAAAGCGCGCCAATCGTTAATGCCTAAGCAGCGGGCGGAGGCGACACAGCGTATTAATCGGCAGCTTAAGCGTTGGATTAAGCGGGGCAGCCGCATTGGCGTATATTGGCCGATTGGCAGTGAATTGCGTTTAGATGAGTTTGTGTTGGCGGCGCGGCAGCGTGGTGCTGAAGTGTTTTTGCCGTATATTGAGCCTAATTCTTTGCGGCTGTGGTTTACGCCGTATCAGCCACAGGCTAAGGCTGAGCGGATGCGCGGACGCAAGAGTTTGCGCATTCCACCGTTTGCGGGCTTGAAAATTCGTGCGCATGACTTAAATGTTTTGCTGATGCCTTTGGTGGGTATTGACCAGCAAGGTTATCGGTTGGGGCAGGGCGGTGGCTATTATGATGTGACGTTGGCGGCAACTTGGCATCGTTTACAGCCGCGTAAAATTGCGGTGGGTTTTGGCTGCCAAATGTGTGAATCGTTGGCACACGAGGCGCATGATATACGGGCGGATGTTTTTGTTTCTGAGCACGGTGTTTGGCGGTTTAGATAAGCTTGCTAAGTGTTGATGATGCTTTTAGGTAGCCTTTTTGTTTGCTTGAGGCTACCTGAAAAGAATCAATCATTACGTTTTGATGTTATTAAAATTAACTTTGAATCAAGATGTTAGAAGTATTATTGAGTGGGCTAAGTTAGTTAAATACATGTTGTTTGCTTATTTTTACGTTGAAAATGCTTTAAATAATGGATTTGCCCGCGATATTGGCTGTATGGCAATATTTGCTTTTTAAAATTGATAAGGATAAAAAATGACCGTTTCCTCATACGCTGCAATTTACCCGCATACTTGCAACAAGGCGTTGTATGTGGCGATGGCTTTATTGTTTGGTACGTTTGGTGTACATAAATTTTGCGCTGGTCGAGTGTGGATGGGCGTGCTTTACGTTTTGTTCAGCTGGACAGGCATCCCTACGATTGTTGGCATTATTGAAGGTATTGTAGCGGCCTTTAAACCCACCGATGCACTGGGCGCTATCGTGGTGTGATGGGCATTACATAAATATAGTTAAAAATTAAGCCAGCTAATGATGTTTTAGCTGGCTTTGTTATGGCTGTTTGTTGGCTATAAAGTGTATTATTTTTGCAAATAAGGGACAGGATCTACTGCCTTGCCGTTGATACGCAGTTCAAAATGTAGTTGTGGCTTGCCATCTAATAAGCCGCTATCGCCTACTGTGGCAATGGTTTGACCAGCCTTGATTTTTTGATCTTTTTTAACACTGATTTGGTCATTGTAGGCATAGGCGGTGAGCGCGGTGTTGCTGTGGCGAATCAGCACTAAGTTGCCATAGCCTCGCAAGCTGCTATCAGCAAGTATTACCGTGCCATCTGCTGCTGCTTTAACGGGCGTGCCGCGCGCTGCTGCAATATCTATGCCTTTGCTGCTGCTGCCATTATAATTTTTGAGTACTTCGCCGTTTACTGGCCACATCAAGCTGATGCGGTTGGTGGGAGCCATGGTGCTGCCATCGGCAGTACTGCGTATGGGCGTACGGCTGGAAGAAGAGGCATTGCCGCGCACACGTAAAACTTGTCCGACTTCAATTTGTGAAGGATCAGAGAGTTTGTTTAAAGCCGATAAGCTTTGAACACTTTGATCAAAACGTAAGCCGATGCGATAAAGATTGTCGCCACGCTGAACACGATAATGACCATCAGGAACTGGCCCAGTATTGTTGGTGCCGGCACATGCGGTTAAAATTAAGGCGCATAAAATGTTTAGCCCGTATTTGCGCATTAAGTTGAGTGAGGGGATAGCTGTTTTCATGGGAGCTAAGGATAACAAATCAACCGCTGAACAAACAGGTTTTTAGTGTGCCTCAAGGCTCGCTTTACTTTATTTTACGTTAAAAAACGTGCATAAACTTCTTGTTGCATTGAAACTGCACATATTGGTGTTATTTAATAAACTTGAGCATTTTTTCAGATTGCAGAATGGATTGCTATGAAATTTTTCGGTATTGGCTTTTTAATACTGGTGTTTTTAGAGGTAATGTCCATCGTTTGGATGGCTGATTGGCTGGGCGGCGGGCTTACTTTTCTACTGATGGTGGTAAGCTTTTTTTTCGGTGTGATGATGTTGCGGCACATTGGCTTATCAGCGGCATTGATGGCAGGTACTACCTTGCGTAGCCAAAAAGATGTGTCGGTATACCAGCTTCTGTGGCCTATTCGCTATGCTGTTGCGGCTGTTTTATTGTTGAGCCCAGGTTTTGCGTCTACGGTATTGGCGGCTGGCTTGATGTTGCCTTTTAAGGGTAAACCTGTGGCCAATGTGGGCGGAGGTTCGTTTGAGGCTTTTCGCGCGCATACCGCCCATCGTGAGAACGGTGATGATGTGATTGAAGGTGAATATACGGTTGAAGATGACGATGATGCTGAATCTAAGCCAATAGATTATATTGAGCACAAGCGCTAATGACACTATTATTTAATTCATACTACAAAAAAAGGCTGTCTGAAGCGTTTCAGGTAGCCTTTTTGTTGTGTGTATTTAAAATACTGGTTTAGTCATTAAATAAGCGTCGGAATATTCACCCCGA
>CAZLYX010000078.1:0-3967 GCA_964563885.1 uncultured Neisseria sp.
CTTTAACTGTATTATTGGCTGCCTCTTTTGTGCAAGCAAAGGAATACGGCACTTATAACCCAAAGCAAGCGCTAAGAGTTATCGAAACCCCAGCTGGAAAAACATATGATTTTGATGTCGACTACCTTGATAAAATGATGCGTGATCTTTCTCTTCACGCAAGAAGTTATCCTACACAATTTGATACACCTAAAGATAAACAGCGTGCTATCCAAGATGTAAAAATGCTGTCTGGCATGCTTGATGTTTTGGTTGACGTGCCAAACCCTAACCTAGACCTGCTCAGCCGCGCTGGTTTCTTAAACAGCATTGGCTACAATCTTGATATTGCGGGTTCTGGTGAAAAAACCACTTCAAATTTTCAGCGACTACTTTCGCTTAAACCTGCCGACCCACTAGGTAATTATTTATACGGACAATTTCTGGCGGGTGCTGGAAAATCAAAAGAAGCACTTCCTTATCTTGAAAAAGCGTTTAATTTGGGTGTGAAAGACGCAGAGTACGCAATCGCCATCAATTATTTATCACTTGGAGAAACCGATAAGGCGTTAAAAAAATTAGAATCTTATAAACGCAGCAATCCGAACAATACCAATGTCGATAAAATAATCGACGCTATCCACAATGGTAGAATTGAACACAAGAAATCTTAAGCTTTAAAGGTTTAAATAGGCTAAGCAATCGCCAGTAAATGTAATCATTGAGAGAGACGCTCTGCATATTGGCATTGCGTCTCTCTTATATGTTTGGCTTAATTTCTTTGCAGCACAACAGCTAATGTAATTAAGTTTATAGTTGCTTAATTTATGGCGTAAAACTATTCTGGCTTTAATTAATTTATATCGCTATATTTTGGGTTGTTTGCACAATGATAATAAGTTGATAGTTTGTTTCAGGTAGCCTTTTGTCTGAAAGGCTACCTGAACGTTTATGATGTAGCTTATCTTGATAAAGTAGTTTGAGTAGACTTATTTCACGTAAAGAATTAAGCCGCGTAATACGATAGACCTTTGGCGTGCACTCTTGAGGATGAAATAATATATGATCAACAAAAACACACAGCATCATCAACAAGAAAAGAGTCGGGTATAGAGAACCGTGACGCGATAAGAAGTAGAGACTTCACCCAAAAGCTCAAAGCTAAGGTGTAAGAACATAACAAGGCGCTCAAGTCTTGGACACAGCAAGCTGCGCCGCTTAGCTTAGCGTTAGGGTGCAAATTCAGCACACATAGTAAATTGGAGGCTAAATGTATAACTTGTTAGTATCAGGGAATGATGAAGCATGGGACGAATCTCCTTATTATTTGGAGTTTGGTAGATGCGCTAGAGAGTATACAGATGATGAAATTACTGCTAAATACGGTGAGTTTAATCAAGAGCAAGTTGATCTTATAAGGCGATTTCCTTGTATATTTGCCTATGAATTAGGGCTGAAAAAAGATCCGAAATTTGGAATCATTAAAGATATTACAAGTAGGAAAGGGAGAGTTAAAATTGAGTACGAAATAATTGACCTACCATCATTTATTACACATACGGATTTAAACGAAATGCTATTTGAATTGGACATTTCCGATTGGGAAATGAACCGTACTCATTGGGCAATTAAGGATGTTAATTTACCAAAAGAACTCCTTGCAAAAGATGTTCGCTTACCAAATTGGACTCGCAGTGAGCCTAAAGCTGTAGATATCAGTAAACATGTATTTGATGTTGCATTTTCATTTCCTGGAGAAGTTCGAGGATACGTACAGTCCATAGCTTCTGAAGTTGAAAGGGCGCTAGGACCGGATACTTATTTTTATGATAATAACTACAAAGCCCAACTAGCCAGACCATCGCTAGATACTTTATTGCAGGATATTTATGGTCGCAGATCTCGTCTGATAGTTGTTTTCTTATGTGAAAAATATCAAGAAAAAGAATGGTGTGGCATTGAGTTTCGTTCTATTAAAGAAATTTTAATGGAACGTGATCATGAAAAAATAATGTTTGTAAAAATGGACGAAGGAAAAGTAGAAGGTGTATTTAAAACTGATGGTTACATAGATGGTAGACATCATTCGCCACAAGAACTTG
The DNA here is from genome assembly GCA_964563885.1 of uncultured Neisseria sp. Taxonomy (GTDB): domain Bacteria; phylum Pseudomonadota; class Gammaproteobacteria; order Burkholderiales; family Neisseriaceae; genus CAZLYX01. The sequence continues at coordinate 2,082 of CAZLYX010000078.1, forward strand.
CCAGCTTTATTCAGGAACGGGTGTCGTTGCTGTCCTAACAAGTCGTTTAAAAGGACAAGAAACAGTTGGCTTTTGCTCCTTCGTCACAAATTTTAGCCAAAATTTTTTGCCTCCTCTTAACGAGGCGTTAACTGATAATATTTATTATCAATTTTGGGGTTATATTTAATGCAAGAGTTTTCATTGGAAAAAATTTCTGAAGACATTCATTTATATCACCCATTTTTTTGTAGATTAGCAAAATTGAAAAGGAGCTTTCAATGAATAATACCAACGATCTTCGTCTTCTGGTGACGCTTCACGTTAAACCTGAGCAGTTCAATTCCTACCTTAAAGCCATGCAAGCTGAGGTGGCTGGTGCTCGAAGTGAGGCTGGAAACTTAGGCTTCGATCTATTTGAAGATGCCGTACAACCTAACACCATCTACCTATTTGAGCACTGGGTAAGCAGAGCTGCGTTGGAGCAAGACCATGCGGATCAGCCTTACTACATATACGTCCGCGGACTTGAAGCACAGGCGCTGACCGGCGAGTTTGAAGAACGAGTGTTGCAGGAGATTCACCCGCATCAGCCACAGATGCAGCCAAACGGCAAAAGCATGGGTGGCACAAGTGCGCAGGCGCTCATTTTGCAAACGGCCGAAGCTGGCGTGATCGAAAAACTCGACAGCACATTTGCCCAAGCGGCAGCCGCCTTGCGCAGCGCAGCGGGTTGTTGCGGTTTGTTGCTATTTAGCAATGAGACCAACCCCCAAGAGCGTGTGCTGATTGACGCATGGGACAATGCCGCCGCACGCGAAGCTGCATGGAGCCAAGAGGGCGCACGTAATTTGACCAATCTGCTGGCAAGCGCGCCTTGGAGCAAAAAAACCACCATTGGCCTGATTGACCGCGGTAACGATTACTAAATCAAGTTCAGTTTTTATAATGGCATTGTTGAGGTTGATATTTTGTTTCAGGTAGCCTTTTGAGTGAAGGCTGCCTGAACGTTTATGATGTGGTTGTATGTTTATTTATTACTAGTGATTTTTATGTTATGCGGTACGTATCTTCGTAATTTGGAGATTTAAATACAAACTAATAAATACAATAAAGCTATAAATTTTTTTGGGAAATCAGTAAAAAACCAGCCAACATCTTTTAGAACAAGAAAATGAGAAAATATTAAAACGGAAAAAAGCCGAGCTTGGTATATCTTTCATTAAAACTGAAAAGCTTATAAGCTTATAAGCTTAAAAATCTGGAATTAATGGTTGGTAACAGCTAAAAAGGTTAGGTTAGATTTTTCAGAAGACAATGATATGGTTTTAGATTTTTGTATGTCTGAGAAATTATCTATAGAAGATTTAATAGACAGCAGTCGGTAGAGCTTATTAATAGCATCTATTTTAAAACCGAGTGTAAGCACGTTGTGAAGCTACTTTGGGATGATGGCGTCTAAACTGATAATAAAAGGTATTTTATCCCACGTTATAAAGATTTTACTCACTACGGTAGGGTTAAATTTTTATTGCCAAAAATACGTGCACAAATACTTTAAGCCAAGCTAAAAATAACGCGGGTTAATTGATTGTAAAGCAGCGTTATTCACGCCAAACGGCTATACTGCTGCTTGATGAAAATGTTAACAGCAATAAAAAAAGGAGGCTCTGTGAGCAAGTGGGATGAACGTTATTTAGGCGATGATTATGTGTTTGGCACTGAGCCGGCTGAGTTTATTAAGCAGATTGCACCGCAGTTGCCCACAGCGGGTAAGGCTTTGGATTTGGCTACGGGCGAAGGGCGCAACGGTATTTTTTTAGCGAGCTTGGGCTTGGATGTAGAGGGTGTAGATTTATCTGAAGTGGGCTTGGCAAAAGCGCAAAGGTTGGCCGATGAAAAAGGGG
>CAZLYX010000079.1:0-3897 GCA_964563885.1 uncultured Neisseria sp.
AAGGCTAAGATCGCGTTTGCCATGAATAGCACATTGGTAGTAAAGCTGGATTTGTTCGTCACTTAAATATTGCGCCAAACGGCTCAAAGTTTCGCGCTCAGGATCTTCAGAATCTACTGCGCCAGGCACCGTTTTAAGCAAAGCCAAACGTTGCAATAAGGTTGCCAATTCAATTAGTGCACTGTCAAAACCCACTGCTCGTGCGGCCATTTCTTGTGCTTTGGCCATCAACGCTTCGCCATCTTGATTGATGATGTGTTGCAGTAATTCGTATAGATAACGTTTATCGACTGCGCCAATCATATTGCGCACATCTTGCTCAACCACGCTACCTGAACCCATGGCAATTGCTTGGTCTAGCAAGCTTAATGCATCACGCATCGAGCCCATTGCTGCGCGGCCAAGTAGCTGTAAAGCGGGCGCTTCAAATGGAATGTTTTCGCTGTTTAACACATGCACCAAATGATCAGCAATTTGTTGAATGGTCATATTTCGCAACACAAATTGTAAACAACGGCTCAATACGGTTACAGGCACTTTGTGCGGATCAGTGGTGGCGAGAATAAATTTCACATGCTCTGGCGGCTCTTCCAGCGTTTTCAACATGGCATTGAACGCATTTTTGGAGAGCATATGCACTTCGTCAATAATGTAAACTTTATATTTGCCAACGGTTGGTGCGTATTGAGCGTTTTCTAAAACTTCGCGAATATTGTCGATACCCGTATTAGACGCAGCATCAATTTCGAGCAAGTCAACATAGCGACCAGCATCAATTTGGGTGCAAGCAGAGCATTGGCCGCAAGGCTCACCTTCATTTGGGCTTTCGCAGTTGAGCCTTTTGGCCAAGATGCGAGCGATGGTGGTTTTGCCTACGCCGCGCGTGCCAGTGAGCAGATAAGCATGATGCAGCCGACCTTTATCGAGCGCATTGCGCAGCGCTTTAACAACATGCTCTTGGCCAACTAAATCAGCAAAGGTTTTTGGACGCCATTTACGGGCGAGAACTTGATAAGCCATAAGTTTCTTTAAGTAAAAAGTGGGTTTCAGGTAGCCTTTAATCATTAAGCTACCTGAAAAAGTATTGCGGGCTTATTTTAGCTTAAAACAGCACACTCTTGGTAAGGTATTTGGGTTTTATAAAGCTTAAGTCAGCAGAGCCAGCGTAAAATAAACAAAGCCGTATACCCGCAAAGGCATACGGCTGAATGTTTGAATAGGCTTATAAACCGCGGTTATCAATGCCGTTGGCAATATCGCGCACTGCCGTTACATACATGCGGCTATGATTGTAATTCCACACTGCATAAAAATTATTCAGCCCTAAATAATATTCGTATACACCTGGGCTAACCTCTAAATGATATAGCACAGCTTTTTCGCTATCGGCAACTGATGTAAGCGGGGTAACACCCATGCGTTTAAAATCTGCCACTGTGCGGCTTAGCTCGGTTTTATCATCAATCACAGCTTGCAGCTGCGGCGAAATGTTTAGGCTTACGGGCACAATCATTTTGCCGCCTGTTTGCCAACCATGTTGCTTCATATAATTGGCAACCGATGCGGCCACATCGCCTACGTTGTTCCAAATGTCGCGATGGCCATCTTTATCATAATCAACCGCCCATTTGCGATAGCTTGAAGGCATAAACTGAGGCATGCCCATAGCGCCTGCATAGCTGCCTTTAAAGCTGAAAATGTCTTCTTTTTCTTCTTTTGCCATCAGCAAAAATTCATTCAGCTCTTTTTGAAAAAAATCGGCGCGGCGCGGATAATCAAACGCCAATGTGCTTAAAGCATCTGCCAAACGAAAGCTGCCCGTGTTGTTGCCGTAGTTGGTTTCAATGCCAACAATAGCAACAATGATTTCCGCAGGTACGCCGTATTCGCGCGCCACGCGATCAATAATGGTTTGGTTTTGGGCATAAAAAGTGCGGCCAGCGTTTACTTTGGCGGCGCCAGAGTTACCTTTGCGAAATTCATACCATGGGCGCGAAGTGCCTGGTCGATTCATAATGTCAACAATGTTGCCTTTATACACCGCACCATCAAAAAATCCTTGCAATTCAGTGCGAGAATACAGCCCTTTTTGGGTTTCAAAATCAATAAATTTTTGAACGTTGCTGTTGCCATTGAAGCCTGTAAATGCTACTGATTCAGCAGCCCAGTCAAAAGCTGGTTTTGCCAACGGTGTGAGCGGCTTTTCGGTTTCCGCAGTTTTGGTGGGCTTATCGCTGCTGCATGCAGTGAAAAGAAAGGCGATGGCCAGTAATGTGGTTATTTTTTTCATGTTTTACTCAATGTGAGGGAGACGTTAATCAGCTTGAAGTGTATCAAACTTGTGCTAAGCATTAAAGAAAATATGTTTTGCTGGTGCTGCATGGCTAAAATATAAAAACCGCCTAAATGTATTTCAGGCGGCTTTAAACAATTGGGAGTAATTATTTAGTGTTCCAGCGCTCAATGGCTTCTTTAATAACCAGCTTGGCTTCGTCTACATCGCCCCAGCTTTCTACAACAGTTGAGCCTACTTTTTTCAAATCTTTGTAGTGATTAAAGTGAAATTCGATTTGCTTAATCAGTTGTGGCGGCAAATCGGCAAGCGTATTGTAGGCATTGCCATTATTGCGATCATCAGCAGGAACCACCACAATTTTGTCGTCCACTTCGCCATCGTCTACAAATTTCATCACGCCAATTACTTTGGCTTCTAAGAAAATACCCGTGCTCAAAGGCTGCTCAGTAATGATGAGCGCATCTAATTCATCGCCATCTTCATCTAACGTTTGTGGAATAAAACCATAGTTGGTTGGCTTGGCAAAAATAGCAGGCTCAACGCGATCAAGTTGGAAAACAGCTAATTTGCGGTTCCATTCAATTTTTTGATTGCTGCCTTGTGGAATTTCAATTACCACGTTGATGATGCCGCCGTCTACATCGCCGGGCGTGAGAATTTGGTTAAAATCAGCCATGCTGTGTTCCTTAGAAAATGGAGTGGTTAAACGGCGACAAGTATAGCATTTTTGTAGAACAATGCCCAAACCAATCGCAATGTTGATTAGCATTTAAGCTAGCCTATTTAAAACCTAAATGCCACACCACCGCGGCTGCTTTGCCGTTATAATACAACCATTATTTTGAGAGGAGCTTTTATGTTATTCGAGAAATTGATTCCCCAGGTTGACGTTGTATTGCGCACTTTATTTGCGCCTGCCACCACCACCCGCTCGTATCCTGATGCTGGATTAGAAGAGGGCGAGCTTACTGCCGCAGAAAAGCAACACGCGCTGGGTTTAATGCGGGTAAACCATGTGGGCGAAGTATGCGCTCAAGCTTTATACCAAGGGCAGGCAATCACCGCGCGCGACAAAACCAACCGCGAAGCCTTGCAGCACGCCGCTTATGAAGAAGTAGAACATTTGGCGTGGACAGAAAAACGCGTTAAAGAATTAGGTGGCCGCACCAGCTTGCTCAACCCCATTTGGTATGCGGGCTCATTGGCAGTTGGCTTAGGCGCTGGCTTATTGGGCGACAAATGGAACTTGGGTTTTCTAGAAGAAACCGAACATCAAGTGACCGCGCACTTAGAAGAACACTTAGAAGATTTGCCTGAAAATGATATTAAAAGCCGTGCGGTAGTAACGCAAATGCGTTTAGATGAAATGAAACACGCTGAAATGGCACATCAATTTGGCGCAGCACCTTTGCCGTTGCCAATAAAAGAAATGATGAAATTAACGTCAAAAGTAATGACATCAATTAGTTATAGACTTTAATCATCAATATTATCTTTCAGGTAGCCTTTTAGTGTTCAGGCTACCTGAAAGATTATGATGGTTTAGATAAACGAAAAAACCAGCTCGATGAGCTGGTTTTAATATTTGGCGGAGGCGGTGG
>CAZLYX010000080.1:0-3375 GCA_964563885.1 uncultured Neisseria sp.
GCAACAGGGTGCATGGCTTGCGCGGCATTGCCAATGCAAACAACGCGACCACTGTAAACACGGCTAAGCTGTTTTAAGTGCAATGGAAACACCGCAACGTCACCACGGCTTTTCAGGGAGCCTAAGCGATTACCAAAAGCCTCTTTAAATGTTTGTGCAAATAAATCGAACGGCATTTCTTTCATCGCCAGTGCTTCTTCAGGCGTGCGCGTCCACACTAGGCGGTAGGCATTGTGGTAGGGCAATAGTGCAAACGGGCCATTGTCGGCAAAACGTTCATAAGCAGTGCCATCGGCTGGCTGATCAAATTCAAGTGTGGTCACCAAAGCGCATTGCTGGTAATCATAGCTGTGCCGATTAATGCCAGGTAGCTGCTCGGTGAGATGCCCACCTTCGGCCAAAATCACCCAATCTGCGGTCATACTGTGATTAATACCATTATGAACAATATCCAATTCAGCAAAATGGGTAAGTGTGCGCACGGCTTCAACATGAGCTTGCCATAATACTGGCACGTTTTGCTCAGCCAGTGCCGCTTCACATTGCCGCATAATCACGGCGTAATCTACTGTATGACCTAATGTGTCAGTATGCAGATCTTCGGCCCGTAATAGCGTGCGCCCAAATAAGCCTTGTTGTGAAATATGCACATTGGTAATTGGCGTAGCTTCATCATCGGGTAAACAAACACCAGCATCTTTAAATGCCTGCACGCTGTTAAACGATAAAGCCAGCGTGCGTTTATCCTTAATAACCGCATGTTGTGGGCGTGCTTCTAGCAACACCACCTTTTTACCTTGACGGTGTAGCTGCAGGGCGGTTAATACGCCAACAGGCCCAGCGCCGATAATGGCGATTTGAGTGTGGATGGGAAGTGAAGAAGATGTGGTCATAAAGGCTACCTGAAAGTCTTGTGCCGTTAATAAAAGGCTAAAGTGCTATTGTCTGGTTTTTCTGCAACAAGTAGAATAATAAACCAAATTGACCTGAGACTGGCAGATTAGTTTAAGTCTATCAAGTGTGGTTTTTTAATGGTTTTGACGAGACGGTGGGTGGTGTGTGCATATTGTTCATGTGAATTTAGCTAAAGGCTTTCGCGGTGGCGAACGGCAGACAACGTTGTTAATTCGCAACTTGGCAGCGCAACAACCAGCGAATCAAACTTTGGTATGCCGCGCTGATTCGCCGATGCGGCAGTTGTTGAGAGATGTTGCTGGCCTAAAATTTGTAGATGCTGCCAAGCAATGGCAAGGCCATCATCAAGTAGGCAGTGCCGATATTGTGCACGCTCATGAGGCTAAAGCAGTACATTGGGCTTGGTTGCATTATGTGCGTTATCGGACACCTTATTTGTTAACGCGGCGAGTGGCTAATCCACTGAAACAGAAATGGCTAAACCATCAAACTTATGGTCATGCAGCAGCGATTGTGGCTTTATCGCAAGCGATTAAATTTGAATTGATGCGACTGTGTCCAGAAGAAAAAATAGCGGTGATTCCTTCTGCTTATGCGAGTTTAGAAACAGGAGCAGAGTCCGTAGAGTGGCCTTTTGAGGTAAAAGATACGTTTATTGTGGGGCATATTGGTGCTTTATTTGATGCCCAAAAAGGGCAAATGGACTTGGTTCGTGCTGCTGAAATAGTGTCTATTAACCATTCTGATGTTCATTTTGTATTCTTAGGTAGTGGCGATGATGAGGCTAGCCTCAAGGCAGCTTCGGCACATTTGAATAATGTGCATTGGTTGGGCTTTAAGAATAATGTAGGTGATTATCTGGCGGCCATGAATATGTTTGCATTTCCTTCGCGCATGGAAGGGCTGGGTTCAACTTTATTAGATGTTGCTGCATATGGCATACCGATAGTGGCTACGCGAGTGGGTGGTATTCCCGATATTGTGGTAGATGGTGAAACTGGATTATTGGTTGAAAGTGGGCAGCCGCAACAATTGGCGGCAGCAATTGTACGTTTATATCAAGATGAAAGATTGCGGCAACACTTGAGCGCTAATGCCACTGCAGCGCTTAGTCGGTTTGCGCCAGAAAAAATGGCGGCAGATTATTGGGTTCTTTATTGTGATATAACTGAAAAAACTAAAACGCAGCAAAAATAAATTTGGTTTTAACGCTAAGTTTAAACTTGGCGGTTTAGAAACCAAAGTTGAGTATATTTTAAAAAGCTGTAGTATCCGCCCAGCAGGGCGATGAGCAAGCCGTGTTGGCCGTCGAGAAAACCTCTTTTTAATAAATAAATCCGTATAAACGTTGCTAAACCATGCAACATGCCACTCAACGGAGTGGCTTTTTTCTTGCCGACACGTTGCTGCGCCCAAGCGAGCGTGTATTGCTGTTGTTTACTCAAATATTGATTAATGTTTTGATAGGTGTGGTGCAATAGATCGCCTGCCAATAATATCAACTGGCTGCCGTCGGGTACGATTACTGATTCATGTACTAAATGATTGTTGTAGCGAGTATAAGCGGTAGGATATAAACGGACAATTTCGTCAGGATACCAGCCACAATGATAGATAAATTTGCCAAATGCTTCTGTTAAGCGATTAATTTTAAATATGATTTTTGAATCGGGTGCTGTATTACTGAATGCGATTCTAATGCTCTGACGTAGCTCATCACTCAAACGTTCATCTGCATCCAGCCACAACACCCATTCAGTTTCGATGTGGTTGTGCGCGCGGTTGCGTTGCAGGCCGAAACCCGGCCAATCAGGATAAGCATAAAGCTTGGCGCCGAAACGGGCGGCAATTTCAGCGGTAGCATCGGTGCTGCCTGAGTCGATGATAATAATATCATCCGCCAAATCACCTAAACTTAATAGACAGGGTTCGAGATTGGTGGCTTCATTTTTGGTAATAATGGCAACAGTAAGGCCAGGCTTGAGCATAAGTTCAGTCATAAAAATAAATCAGTGTATAGCGACTATCTTAAACATTTCCTAACTAAGCATGATGTTTGCTGAGGATGAGCTTTCAGGTAGCCTTAAGGTTTTAAGGAAGATGTTGTATTGATTCGGCTAGCTCTTGAAATAACTTGTTGGCATTTACATCGGTTACCCAGTGGGCATTTGCTGGTTTGCCAGTTGTGCCCCACCAATCAACCACGCAAGCACCCATACTAAGTTCGCTTTGGGTATTGATTTCTACATGACAATCGCGGCCGCTGAAAAATTCTGGAAACACAGCGTAGGTAATGGCGCATGGGTCGTGCAATGGACCGCCTTCTAATCCAAATTTTTGAATGTCGAAACGCTCATAGCTTTGCAAAATATCAGCCAAACGCGGGCCGTTTACATTGTCTTGTTGGCGCAAAATATCCATGCGCGCGCTGGTAATACAGGCTTTATGGGTAACATCAAG
>CAZLYX010000081.1:0-2942 GCA_964563885.1 uncultured Neisseria sp.
GGTGTTGATGTTGACTGGAAATTTTAAGGGCAGTTTGATTTCTTCTGTTATTTTGCCTGTATCCTTCGCTGTGTTGGGCGCAACCGGAACATAGTCGGCGACGCTGCCATAGCTTGGATTGCTTTCTGCCCACACTATAGGATGGGCAGCAGCTAAAACAAATAAAAAAAGTGCGGACTTATGCGGTTTCATGTATAGATGCGTATGAGCTAGATTGCTGCGATTTTAGCATTGTTCGGCAGCTATGGGCGCTTACTTGATTTTAAGGATATGTAAAGCTTACTATAAATAGGATGGCTGATATTCTAGAAAATTTTAAAACTAAATTGAGGGACATGCTGGTTTTTGCATGCCCCTCTTGAATAACCGGTTAGGTTAGATGACCAATATGGTTAAAAACTGTGTGAGACCTCATTGGTTTTTTTCTTGATTACATTCAAGGTGGATAAATTGTAGAGTCTGAGAAGGCCGTATACTTCATCCTGTCCCGAGTCTTCGTCGAGAACACCTTCACTTAATAGCACCTCGAAGGTGCGATTCTCTTTTGCGTTAGGCGATGTATCAGGGAAAAAGAAGACATCGGAGTATGTGTATAAAAAATCATCTCCTCCTGTGAGTCCTGAATCTGCGCCCCAGAGTTGGCATTTTAACTTGAAAAGCCGTGCTCCTTCGCACATTTTCATTTGGCACAGTTCTAAGTCTGTAAAATTGACATCGCAGTTTACAGTAGCCAATACTGTTTTCTTCCTGCGGTCATGCCTTAAAGTGAGTTTTGCATTTGTGATTGTAGCCATGATTATGTACTCCATTTTGTTAAGGTTTGACTGGTCACATTTTATTTAACAAGGAGCCCTACCAGCCACAGAAGAACCTTATCTTCTTGCTATATTCCAAATCATTTTGTGATGGTTATCTCCTTTTCAGCCACACATGAAAAATGGGGTTTAACATGAAACGAGTAACTCAATTTGGTATTAATTTTTCTGCTAAATATGCTTTACTCATAAATTGAGTATACGCTGTAATTATTAAAATCAATAGCTTAATTAATTTTATTGTACTCTAGTGTTATAGTGCCTCGTTGGATTTAGTTTTGATATTTAAGATTAAATAATAAGGTTATATTGTGATTATTAATGCTAACTTTCAGCTAAGGCTGCCTAAAATAGAACATTCATTTTTAAATATTTGCTTTTTTTAACATTATTATTTTACAAGGGAGGTATTAATGAGCGGTCATCCTGTTTTAAATGCGATTAATCGTATTAGCTTAGTTAAGCAAATTATCATAGGCTTGGTGCTCGGTGTGCTGCTTGCGTTGGTATCAAAAGAAGCTGGCTTAGCGGTTGGGCTGCTCGGTGCCTTATTTGTAGGTGCTTTAAAATCAGTGGCGCCAGTGTTGGTATTTGTGTTGGTGGTGGCTGCCATTACTCAGCATAAGCGTGGTAGCGATGCCTTTATTAAGCCAATCATCATTTTATATTTATTGGGTACGCTTTCGGCAGCGGTAGTGGCTGTGGTTGGGAGTTTTATATTTCCAATTACGATTAATTTACCTAATGTTGCTGCTGCCGCGGCTGAAGCTAATCCTCCATCTGGCATTGTTGAAGTATTGAAAACACTGCTCATGAATTTGGTGTCTAATCCAGTGGCTGCGTTAACCAATGCCAACTATATTGGTATTCTAGCGTGGGCGATTTTGTTTGGCTTTGCATTACGCCAAGCTTCAGATTCAACCCGTTTTGTAGTGGCTGATCTAGCAACCGCTGTTACCCAGATTGTGAAGTGGATTATTATGTTGGCGCCGCTGGGTATTTTTGGCTTAGTGGCATCAACCGTGGCAGAGTCAGGCTTGGGTACGCTACAAAAATATGGACAATTGCTGATATTGTTAGTAGGTAGCATGTTGTTTGTGGCGTTGGTGGTTAATCCATTGATTGTTTGGTGGAAAATTCGTCGTAATCCTTATCCGCTTGTATTCACTTGCTTGCGTGAAAGCGGAGTTACTGCATTTTTTACCCGCAGCTCGGCTGCAAATATTCCAGTAAATATGGCGTTGTGTAAAAAACTGGGTTTGCATGAAGACACATATTCAATTTCGATTCCGCTGGGGGCTACTATAAACATGGCTGGCGCCGCGATTACCATTAGCGTGTTAACCTTATCGGCTGTGCATACGCTGGGTATTCAAGTGGATATTGGCACGGCATTGCTATTAAGCTTGGTGGCTACAGTAAGCGCTTGTGGTGCTTCGGGTGTAGCGGGCGGATCGCTGTTGCTGATTCCATTGGCGTGTAGCCTGTTTGGGATTGATAACGATACGGCGATGCAAGTAGTTACCGTGGGCTTTTTGATTGGTGTGGTGCAGGATTCTTGTGAAACGGCGTTGAATTCGTCCACTGATGTATTGTTTACAGCAGCAGCAGATTACGGCCGCCAACGACTTGGCTGAAAAGTTGTAATAGTATTGTGACTTAATAAGGCTACCTGAAAATAGTTTCAGGTAGCCTTATTTTTTTTATTTAATGTAGATAAGAGCTTAGCTTAGTTATTTACTTCAAGAGATTGGCAAGACGGGTTCTTTTACGCCTTCAGCCCGTGCAGTTTGCTTATATTCAGTTATAATGAATTGTTACCATCTCAAACAGCATTATCAAATGAACGTACGCCGATATTACTCTTGGCTTTGGCTCATCGCCCCGTTTTTTATTCGCCGCTATTTACGCCGTCGCGCTCAAAAATCGCCGGCGTATCTTGAGCATTGGGGCGAGCGGTTTGGTGAGCCAATGGCTGCGCCTGTGAAAAACGTATTGTGGATACATGCTGTGTCTGTGGGCGAAACTCGTGCTGCGCAACCGCTGATTAAGGCTTTGCGCGTGCATTTTCCTGATGTGCCACTACTGCTTACGCAAATGACGCCTACTGGCCGCGCAACTGCACAA
>CAZLYX010000082.1:0-2845 GCA_964563885.1 uncultured Neisseria sp.
GATTTATCTGAAGTGGGCTTGGCAAAAGCGCAAAGGTTGGCCGATGAAAAAGGGGCTACTTTTCACACGCGCATGGCTGATGTTGCCACGATGGAGATGAAGCCCAACAATTATGCGGTGGTGACGATGGTATTTTGTCATTTTATTGAGCCTGTGCGCACAGCAGTAATGCAAAAGATTGTGCACTCTTTGCAGCCAGGCGGTATGTTTGCGGCGGTGTTTTATCACCCCAACCAAATTGCATTTGCTACAGGTGGCCCAAGTGATCCAGCGATGTTGGGTACATTAGAAGAAATGCAGGCAGCGATAAATGGTTTAGAATGGCAGGTAGCCGAACACTGCGAACATGAGCTACACGAAGGTGTGCGGCATAAAGGCATGAGCTCGGTAATTTATTTATTGGGGCGTAAGCCGTTATAATGATTGAGGCTACCTGAAAGGTTAATCGGCTTTCAGGTAGCTTTAGCTTGAATAAACATCAACATACTTACTTCATATTAATATCAATAAAAGGAAAATAGATGAAACGTGAAACGATTGCTCTGCATGCAGGCTATAAGTCAGACCCAACTACTAAAGCGGCGGCAGTGCCTATTTATCAAACCACCAGCTACACGTTTGATGACACTCAACACGGTGCAGATTTATTTAATTTAAATGTGGCGGGTAATATTTATACCCGCATTATGAACCCAACTACCGCTGTTTTAGAAGAGCGCATGGCGCAGCTTGAGGGCGGCATTGCGTCTTTGGTTGTGGCCAGCGGCATGGCGGCAATTGCGTATACGGTTCAAACTTTGGTGGAAAGTGGCGACAATATTATTGCCACCAAAACGCTGTATGGCGGCACGTATAATTTCTTTGCTCATTCGCTGCCGCGCCAAGGCATTGAAGTGCGCTTTGTTGATCCTGACAAACCAGAACAAATTGCCGCTCATACTGATGCGCGCACCAAGCTGGTGTATTGCGAATCAATTGGTAATCCTGCCATTAATGTGGTGGATATTAAAGCGTTTGCCGATGCTGCACATGCCCAAGGCTTGCCGTTGGTGGTAGACAGCACAGTGCCTTCGCCAGCTTTATTCCGCCCCATTGAACACGGCGCTGATATTGTGGTGCAATCGTTAACCAAATACATTGGCGGCCACGGCACCAGTATTGGCGGCGCGATTATTGATAGCGGCAAGTTTGTTTGGGCGGGTAATCCACGCTTTGATCAAACCTTAAATCAGCCTGATCCTTCTTATCATGGTGTGAATTATTCTGAGCATTTTGGCGCAGCTGCTTTTATCGCCCGCGCTCGTGTGGTGCCGTTGCGCAATACTGGCGCAGTGATCAGCCCGATGAATGTGTTTTTGATTTTACAAGGTTTAGAAACGCTGGCGCTGCGCATGGAACGTCATTGCGAAAACGCCTTAAAAGTGGCGCAATTTTTACAAAGTCATCCGCAAGTTGCATGGGTAAATTATCCAGCGTTGGCAGACAGCCCTTATAAAGCGTTGATTGATCGTGATTATGGCGGCAAAGCATCGGGTTTACTCAGCTTTGGCATTAAAGGTGGTAGCGAAGCGGGGGCAAAATTTATCGACGCGCTGCAACTGTTTTTGCGTTTGGTGAACATTGGTGATGCCAAATCATTGGCTTGCCATCCTGCTACCACCACGCATCGTCAGCTTAATGAAGCAGAATTAGCTGCGGCTGGTGTGGGCACTGATTTAGTGCGTTTAAGCATTGGTATTGAACATATTGATGATTTGCTGGCGGATCTCACTCAAGCATTGGCAGCGGCCAAATAAAACACAGTATATTGTAATTAAAAGATAAATAGGCTACCTGAAAGAAAACGTTCAGGTAGCCTATTTTTTTGTAAGCGTATTGTTAAATAAGTGTAATGTATACAGTAGGGTAAGACTGTTATTGTTTTTTTAATCTATTATGCTATTAGAGTAATTAATAAACTGGGCTTGTAATTGAAATATAACAACAAGCCAACGCTCTTAAAATAAACAGCAGAGCTGTAAATCTGCTGAGGAGAATATTATGATTAACATTGATGCTCTATCAGAGTTGCCATCTGTGCCGTTTACTTTGCGTATTCCGCTGGCTGGGCGTGCTTTAGGCGATAAGATATTTCCGCATATGGCTGTGAATGATGGTTTTGCTGCACCAACATTAGCAGCTTTAGGCGACGATGGTAGACGTTGGGTTGAAGATTTGTATAGCGTATATGGCGTGTTGTCGCGCACTCAATATGTGCGCCGTCAGGCTTTAAATTTTATCGCAGAACATCCAAATGCCCATGTTATCAATATTGGCTGTGGCTTGAGCCAATATTACCAATGGCTTGATAATGGTCACATTCATATGATTGATGTGGATTTACCCGTTGTTATTGCTATGCGTCAACGGTTATTGCCGCCTATAAACGAGCGCCAAACCATGTTGGCGGTTGATCTTACTGATTCCGATTGGTGGGAACAGCTTCAGCTTTCAATACAAGATAATGAGCCGCTGCTGGTGATTATGGAAGGGGTGAGCATGTATCTTCAAGCTGCGCAAATGGAGCATATATTGCACACTGTTAATGTTTTTGCACCTTCTGGCTCAAAGCTGGTTTTAGATGCATTTAATTACATGGCTATTGGCAACGCTTGTTGGCATACATCGCTGCGCCGCACTGGCGCTGATATTGTGTGGGGGCTGCGTTATAGCACTGATTTAACTAAGCAAAATCCGCGTTTAAAGATAATGGAACAAGCCGATGTTATGCTTGGCTATAGCGCTTTAAATGATATAAGCTGCAATAGTGTGAAGATATTTACTGGGTTGCCGTTTTATGCAATGT
>CAZLYX010000083.1:0-2737 GCA_964563885.1 uncultured Neisseria sp.
AATTTGATTATAACCCATATGGATGTAAAAATTGGCTTTAGCGCAAAGCAAACCAAGCATAAATTCTAATTTAACCTTCTTATATTATTCATATTAAACATGCTTTCAGGTAGCCTTTAGTTATTAATAAGGCTACCTGAAACATAAAAGCCGCCCAAGTAAATGGGCGGCTTCAAACCACATAGTAAAAATAATCAGTTATTTACGTTTCGCACCATAACCACCAATCAACTGAGTATTGTTAGCCTTATTTTTCAAACCATAAGTACCACCAATTTCAGTTGCTCCAACACCAAAGAACTTGCCGTCCAAGGTGCCTTTCATTTTATTGTTGGTTGTTTTCACATTGCCTTTAAACATATTACTGTTTGCATTCCAAGTGGCGCTGCCTTTTAAATTAAGATTGGGCGCTGCTTTAGAAACGCGTACAGTTTGGCCATACATAAAGCCATTCGGATCTCCAGTGACAACAGTCGTGGCATGCGTTTGTGAATTACTGGTGTTAAAACTCAAGCCTTTTTTGGCAAAATTGGCCACTGCGTTTACATTGGCGGTTACCTGCTGGCTTTTGTCATCTTTAACCAAATGCGCAGTGGTGATACCAGTGTAAGTCGCTGTACCAGCAGCTGGCACTGCAGCAGCAGCTGTTTCATCGCCAATACTTTGGTAGCCATGCACAACTCCATTTCTTAAGTCAATGTAATGAGCAAAGGTTTGGTATGTCCAACCTGCAGCGCCAGGGTCGTGTAACACTATGCTTGGACCGCCATCAATATGCACTGCATAAACACCATCAAACGCTTTATCAAACACCAACCCTTTTGCATCTTTCTTAATATAGGCAATATTATCAATGTCTTTTAATAGAAGTTGAGACATCCAAGGAACACTGTAATAATACTCTTTTATGATTTCTAATTTATCCAAAGCAAAAGCCCTTTCTGCAGCTGCTGACTTTAAATCTGTCAAAGCCTCTGGAGTTTGAGTGTTATTGTAATCGCGTTCAGCACTCAAAAAGAGGCTATGATAGTAATCAAAATTTTTCTCGGCTGATATCATTTGGTCTTTAATGGTTGCTTTTTTCCTTTCCTCCCTATCTTTTTCATCAGTAGACTTATACTTAAGTACAGGAATAGAAGTGGCAGTAGAAGAAGACTTGGCAATCGCCGTGTTTTGTTCCGCGAATGTAACTTGGGTGGCGCCTGAACCGCCAGTGTTGGTGGCCACTCCAGTATCAATTACTACTGGGGCGTTTGGATTAACAACTAAGCTTTTAATGAGGCCGATTTGAGTATCCACTAAAGCCAGTGCACCATTAGCTACCCGACCATCGACATCACGCAATTGCGTATGTGGGTTATGTTGTTGCGCACCTTTAGATGAAATAAATGCAGTATGCATTGGTGTAGGCAAGTTCAACTCTGGCAGGCTTTTATTATCTATAAACACAGCATTTACATCTAACCTATTGCTGAGGGTCTTACTGCCACGTTTCGCGCCATAACCACCAATCAACTGAGCATTGTTAGCACTATTTTTTAAACCATAAGTGCCACCAATTTCAGCTGCTCCGGTGCCAAAGAACTTGCCGTTCAAGGTGCCCTTCATCTGATTATCGGTCGTGCTCACATTTCCTTTAAACATATTGATGTTTGCATTCCAAGCAGCGTTGCCTTTTAAATTAAGATTGGGCGCTGCTGTAGAAAGACGTACGTATTTATCGGAACCATAACCCGTTTCATCTTTATCTACAGTCATGACATGCGTTTGCGAATTACTGGTGTTAAAGCGCAAGCCTTTTTTAGCAAAATTGGCCACTGCATTTACATTGGCGGTTACCTGCTGGCTTTTGTCACCGCTCACTAAATGTGCAGTGGTGATGCCAGTATAAGTCGCTGTGCCAGCAGTTGGCATAGCAATGCGAGCTGTTTCATCGCCAATACTTTGGTAGCCATGCACAACACCATTTTCTTTATCAATATAATGAGCAAAGGTTTGGTATGTCCAACCTGCAGCAGCAGGGTCGTGCAACACCATTTGTGGGCCACCATCAAAATTCACGACATAAACACCATCAAATGCTTTGTCAAATGCCAATCCTTGTTTATCTTTCTTAATATAAGCGATATCGTGAATGACTTCTGTTAACCCATTATCCCACTCAGGAGCGGGTTCAATCAAATTATGATAAAAGTTCTCTAAGAAATAGTTTGCTTCAATTACTCTGTTAAATGCTGAGTTAACTGATATCCACGCAGATGTTTCCTTAGCATAATCATCACGATCTTGGGCGACTTGCAAAATTAAACCAGCGATATCCCTATCTATTAGGGTTAAATCATAATATTCCTCATAAGGTCTCCTAAGGACTTTAAGATCTTCTTCATACTTTTTCCACTCAGCATCAGTATTAGATTTATGTACAGAAGTGGCAGTAGAAGAAGACTTGGCAATCGCCGCATTTTGTTCCGGAAACACAATTTGTGTCGCGCCTGAACCGCCAGTGTTGGTGGCCGTACCAGTATCAATCACTAATGGGGCGTTTTGATTAACAACTAAGCTTTTAATGAGGCCGATTTGAGTATCCACTAGAGCCAGTGCACCATTAGCTACCGGACCATCGACATCACGCAATTGCATATGTGGGTTATGTTGTTGCGCACCTTTAGATGAAATAAATGCAGTATGCAGTGGCATAGGTAAGTTCAAATCTGGCAGGCTTTTATTGTCTACAATC
>CAZLYX010000084.1:0-2430 GCA_964563885.1 uncultured Neisseria sp.
TCTTAACTGCATATCAGAAGCTTGAATGCCTTTCCAACCACCCATAGATGAGCCATCAAATGCTTGGCCATTTTCAAACCACTCTTCTGGATCTTCTAATACAATGCGAGCAGGTACAGAAATGTGTTGTTGTTTGCCTTTGGTGTCGGTAAAACGCAAGTCAACAAAGCGAACTTCATTTTCCTCAATCAGTTTTACTACCTGTTTGACTGACATGTTGATACTCCTGATATGTTAAATATTCATTAAAAAGCAGATACCGCACTATTTTAAAGTAAAAAAAGCAAAAAATCAGCGAAATGGGCTGTATTAGATAAAATTAAATTAAGATAAGCAGGTTAGAATAAGGATTAGGAGTAATGTTACTTGAAGCCACACTGTTTTTGTTGATAAATAAAATTGAGCAACCTCAGTTATTATCATAGCTGGCAATGTTGTGGCGATTGTTCCATAATTCGCCACCTGTTTCGGCTCAGATGTTCATGCTATACCGCTATTGATGTTGTGCATAATATACAGATTAATATAAATAAGGATACGTTATGGCAGCAGACCGCTATGCTGTTTTTGGCAACCCCATTGCTCACAGCAAATCACCGCAAATTCACCAGTATTTTGCACAGCAAGAGGGCGTAGAGATTGAATATCAGCGCATTTTAGCATCAGAAAATGGCTTTGTTGAGGCAGCTAAAGCTTGGTTTGATGCAGGTGCTAAAGGTGCTAATGTTACCGTGCCGTTTAAATTAGATGCTTATAAATGGGCAGACGAACGCTCAGAGCGGGCCGAAGCTGCAGGTGCTGTGAATACGCTGATTTGCATGGCAGATGGCCGTATTCGGGGCGATAATACCGATGGAGTTGGCTTGGTTTTGGATATTACTCAAAATCATGATGTGAAACTTGAAGGTAAAAAAGTTTTGTTATTAGGCGCGGGCGGCGCAGCGCGCGGTGTGATGATTCCTTTATTAGAACAAAAACCCCACAGCATTGTGATTGCCAATCGTACCATCAGCAAGGCAGAAGAGTTGGCGGTGCATTTTGATGTTGAAGCTGCTGCTTTTGATGCATTGCCACCACACTATTTTGATGTGGTGATTAATGCCACTTCAGGTAGCCTCAGCGGTGCAATATCGCCCGTTGACGCTGAAGTATTGGCCGCAGCAGAATTAGTATACGATATGATGTACGGATCAGAGCCAACACCTTTTTTACGTTTTGCCAAGGCGGCAGGCGCTCATAATATTGCCGATGGCTTGGGCATGTTGGTGGCGCAAGCAGCATTTTCTTATTTACTGTGGCGTGGCTTTATGCCGGATATTCGCCCCGTTATTGCACTCATGCGCGAAGGGAACTAGCCATGTTTAAATGGCTTTTGGTGGCACCATTTGCAGGGTTTATCTTATTTAATGCTTATGTGTATGGCAGCATCATCACTTATCGCGCAGTGGCGCCGCATTCAACGGCATTTATGTCAATGCGGATGAATGAGCTTCGCGATGATAAACCCGATGTAAAATTAGATTATCGTTGGGTGCCTTATCATGATATTTCGGTAAACTTGAAAAAAGCACTGATTGCTTCGGAAGATGCAAAGTTTGCTGAACACGGTGGCTTTGATTGGAGCGGTATCCAAAATGCGATCAAACGCAATCAGAAAAGTGGCAAATTAAAAGCGGGTGGTTCTACTATTAGCCAGCAGTTATCTAAAAACTTGTTTTTAAATGAAAGCCGCAGTTATTTTCGCAAAGTTGAAGAAGCGGCGATTACTGCCATGCTTGAAGCCACCACTGATAAAGACCGTATCTTTGCGCTGTATTTGAATGTAATCGAATGGGGTTATGGCGTGTATGGCGCAGAGGCGGCGGCACAGCATTTCTTTAATAAGCCCGCTATTAATCTAACCAAACAACAAGCGGCACAATTAGCAGCCAGAGTGCCGCGCCCTTTGTATTATATTAATAACCCTAAAGATCGCGCTTTGCGTGGCAAAACCAATATTATTTTACGGCGTATGGGTTCGGCGGAGTTGCCATTAACAGAGTAAATTTAGTTGAATAAAATAAATATTATAAAGGCTACCTGAAAGTTTTTCAGGTAGCCTTTATGTATGAAATAAAAGCCAGTGTGATGTTAATTTTTTTAAAAAACTAAGGTCGTCAAAAGGGTATTAGGCTAGTCATTAGTTTGCTGGCTTGTAAATTCATAATAATATGATACTATGCTCGATTAGATGATTAACCAGCAGGTGAGAAATATGAATCCAGAGTTTATCGCGGCTCTAATCGGCGGAATGTTGATAGGTTTGGCCGCTTCGCTGATGTGGCGCTTGTACGGACGCATCATGGGCACCAGTGGAATGGTGAGCGGCTTGCTACAGGCTGATTCTGATTGGGGTTGGAAGATGGCATTTGTTGTCGGCACGCTTTTGTC
>CAZLYX010000085.1:0-2333 GCA_964563885.1 uncultured Neisseria sp.
TAACCAATGCGTTTAACCAATGCGTTTAACCAATGCGTTTAACCAATGCGTTTAACCAATGCGTTTAAACGGTGGTAAGCAACTTAATAATTGGCGGCCATAGGCTTGGGTTTTAACGCGATTATCGAGAATGGTGACGCGGCCGTAATCTTGTTCGGTGCGGATTAAACGGCCAACTGCTTGCACCAGTTTCATGCTGGCTTCAGGAACGGTAATTTCAACAAATGGTCGCCCGCCACGTTGTTCTATCCAGCGGTTTTGGGTTTTTTCAATGGGGTTGTCGGGCATGGAAAACGGCAGCTTAACAATAATCACTTGCACGCAGGCTTCACCTGGTAAATCTAAACCTTCTGCAAAGCTGTCTAGACCAAAAATAATGCTGGCGCGACTGTCGGCAATGTTGTTGTGGTGTTTTTGTAATAATACTGATTTAGGCAATTCGCCTTGTACCAATAATAGCGGCAAATAATCTTCAGGTAGCCTCAATGCCACTTCTTGCATTTGTTTGCGTGAAGTAAACAATACCAGTGTGCCAATACCTTCAGTGGTGTTAATAAGCTTGGGCAGCCATTCCACCACTGCATCGGTGTGCGCCGCTGCATCTTTGGGGCTGGCATGAATGGGTGGGATATACAGCTCGCCCTGAGTGGCAAAATCAAATGGGCTTTGCAACGCCAAGGTGGTGGTTTCAGGTAGCCACACTAGGCCAGTTTGGCGCAGTAATAAATTAAAGTTACCGAGCGATTGCAAAGTAGCTGAGGTTAACACTGCACCAGCAGCGCGGCGCCACAAACCGTTGGCTAAGCGCGCAGCGCTGCTGATGGGCGAGCCACAAAATATATAATCATTTTTGTCGCTGGCTTTACGCACAATCCACTTGGCCAACGGCTCATCACCTTCTGGCGGCACGGTTGCGAGTAAATCCCACACTGCATCAATTTGTTCAGCACGCGCAATAAAAACGCCAAATTCACTGCTGATGCGGTCGACTAATGCACTGTCTTGGTCTTTATCACGGCGTGCATTAGATAAAGCTTCGTTAAGGCTGTATAGATGTTTAAGCAAGCTGCGTGCGGCCACGGCAGTGTTGGATACCAGCAGCGATAGATGCTCAGGAATAGTGCCATCATCCCACAGCCATAAAGGCTCGTTATCGTATTCGCCCATGCTCATGTGTGGCTCATCGGCTAGATGAAACGACCATTCTTGTAGGCTTTCTTGCAAAGAGGCCGCGGCTTCGTCGGCCAAATTGGCTAAATCACTTTTGTCGGTAACGCTGGCAATTTTTTGTGTAGTAGCGGGCAGTTTTTCCAGCAGCCAAATGGCTTGATTCCAAGAATGCTCAGCGGCAAACTGGTTTAGCGCTTTTTTTGACAAGTGATGGGCTTCGTCAATGCAGTAAAAACTGTTTTCTGGCGCGGGTAAAATTACGCCGCCGCCCATGCTGATGTCGGCCAACAGCAAATCATGGTTGGTAACCACCACATCTACCGTGTCCAGCGTTTCGCGTGCCAGAAAAAATGGACATTCAGCACGATTTGGACACGCTGCTTTCAGGCAGCCATGGCGATCGTTGGTGACTTTAAACCAAATAATATCGTCTATTTTCTCAGGCCAAGTATCGCGATCCCCATTAAAGCTACGGTCTGCGAAATTATCGGCCATGGTGCGCAACAGGTTTAAATCTTCTGGTTTAGGCTTGCTGTCCCACAATACTGCTGGCGCATCAAACCCCAGCAAATTTTGCTGTGAATTGCTTTGAGTAAGCTGATAAAGCTTGTAAGGACACAAATAACGGCCACGACCTTTAGCCAGCGAAAATGAAAGGTCCAAGCCACTTTGGGTAACCAAAAAAGGTAAATCGCGATGAACCAATTGCTCTTGCAAAGCGATGGTGGCGCTCGACACAATTAAGCGTTTACCACGCGTTTGCGCCATGATGCCACCAGCAAGCAAATAAGCCAAACTTTTGCCCACACCAGTTGGCCCTTCGATAACAGCAATGCTTTCGCCCTCTCGCTTGGGTGCATCCTCGCCCTCAGCACGTGTTTGCGTGTTTGAAAATGCATTGGCAATGGCCGCAATCATTTCACGCTGTGGCGCACGTGGGCGAAATCCAGGTAGATTTTGGCTGATATTTTGATAATGGTCGCGAATGGCGTTTTTTTCGAGTTCTGTGAGCATAGTTGATGGCTAAGAAAGTGGGCAGCAGCGGCTATTAAAAGAGGGCTCATTCTACCATTGTTATGCTGCGAAATTTTTAAGGATGATATTTTTGATGGCAGCAACCGTTTAACCACAGAATTTGCATTTACTGTGTTTGCTTCACTTTG
>CAZLYX010000086.1:0-2078 GCA_964563885.1 uncultured Neisseria sp.
ACATCAGGATGCTTCACCACTTCAAACGGATCAACCGTTACCAAAGCATTTGGGCATACTTCACGGGCTTTGTCGGCATGGCGTGTAGATACCATAAAAACATTCACATCACGGCCTAAACGGCGGCTAATTTCTGCCGCATTATCTTGTAAAACTTTGGCAGCGCCACTGCCTACCGTTCCCAATCCTAAAATGCCAATATTAACGGGCTTCATCGTAGCTCCTTGTTAAGCCTGTGGGGGTTTGTTAGTATGCAAGCAAGATAGCTACATACTCTAAATTTGCAAAGGGCTTTATCCTACCCGAAATCACCCTAATTTGCACCTGATTTTATAGAAAGACTGGCCATGGAATTCCAAGAACAAGCCCACGATGGCAACCTATCTATTACTGGATACGAAGAAGGCGTCATCGAAATCAACAATGAAGCCTACAGCAGCCCCATTTGTTTGTGCGGCAACGAGCTTATTCCCATTAGCGAAGCCACTCCCGCTGAATTAAGCGCCGATAGCTTTAGCTTCGACATCACTAAAAACCCCCATTTTCAAAAATCACTACAGGCTGGCAATCCAGAAGTCATTCTCGTTGGCACTGGCGATAAGCAAATATTTCTTCATCCAAAAATCACTGCTGCCCTAGCGGCTCAAGGCGTAGGCCTAGAAAGCATGAGCACTCAAGCTGCTTGTCGCACCTTTATGATTTTAAACAGCGAAGGCCGCCGCGTTTGGGCTTGGCTGTGGCCATAAACACACAATAAATTAAACCAACAGCTGGTTTTAACCTTATTTAAAGCATTAACAACATAGCGCTTCACCTGAATTTTGCTTAATATTAAATGCATTAATTAAAACTTACTATATTTAATCTTATTATTAATCAAAAACATATTGTATATCAGCAAAATTAAAGCCCAAAAGGCTTGCTTACATTTCAAATATTGTACATAATGCGCACTTCATCGCCGGCATAGCTCAGTTGGTAGAGCAGCTGACTTGTAATCAGAAGGTCCCGAGTTCGACTCTTGGTGCCGGCACCAAATTAAAATCAGTCCAATCAATAGGTTGGGCTGATTTTTTACGTGTCACTCTCAGAATCAACTGAGGTGTAACCAATTTGTAACCAAGCTTTTCTCAATTCCTTCTAAATTAATCACCAGAAGTAATGCTTGTTCATGCAAATGTTCAGAGGAAAGATGTTCTGGTTTAATAAAACAATCCACTTTTCACACCACCAACCCCGCAGAATTCTCCCTCAACCACTCCCTGCACACTTGATAATCCTGCATCACCCTACCCACTTCCCGCCAAAACTCCGGCGAATGGTCGTGATGTATCAGGTGGCAAAGCTCATGAATAACAACGTAATCCACCATACGGTTGGGTGCGAGCATAATCAGCCAGTTGAACTCTAGCTCGCCTTTGGCGGTGCAGCTGCCCCAACGAGCTTTGAACGATTTGATGCTCACACCGCTAGGATCAACGCCAACAACAGGCGCGTAGCGTGCGACTTTCTCACGTATTTTTAATGCGGCTTGGCGTTTGTACCAACGTAACAATGCGTTACGAATCATGTGCGGCTGCTGACTACCTCCTGGCACTTGCACCACTAAACGGCCTTGGAGTAGTTTCACTGGTCTGAATGGGCCGCACTCAACTTTGAGTCGATAGTTACGACCTAGATATGCAAAAGCCTCACCAGATACAAATTGCTTGCCAGTGGCTGGCGCAATTTCAAGCTGTAGAGCCATCTTCTCTTTGATCCACATGCGTTTAGCCAGCAGCAGCTGGTCAATCTTTTCAATACTGGTACTGGTTGGCACAACAATAGATACAGCACCTTCTTCTACGCGTATATCAGCAGATTTACGGCGGTTAGTACGGATCACTTCGGCGATAAAGCCGTTGCCATCACGGTATTCAGCATTCTTAGCTGTAGTCGTCATATTGCTACCTTGTACCAAAGCGTGTCTGTGCTAATTCCATAAAGCGATCTTGCACCACCTTCACCAGCTTCGCATCGCTGTACGAGCAGTCAAGAATGGCGCGTTTGATCTCTTTCTTCATGCGCTTTACTTCATC
>CAZLYX010000087.1:0-1908 GCA_964563885.1 uncultured Neisseria sp.
CGCTTTAAAGAGTTGGCCGATAAAAAACGCGAAATTTTCGACGAAGATTTACATGCGCTGGTGTCAGATGAATTAGTGAATTTGTCACACGAAAATTACAAATTTATTTCACAGCGCATCAACACTGAAACGGGCGAGCATCCATTTGCTGAAATCGTATTTAGCCAAAATGGCGAAGAAAAACGCGCCGAATCGCAAGGCTCTGGCCCTGTAGATGCCATTTTCAAAGCCATTGAAAGCGTGGTTAACAGCGGTGCAGAGCTGCAAATTTATTCTGTAAACGCCGTAACTGCTGGCACTGAAAGCCAAGGTGAAACTTCAGTACGCCTCAATAAAAACGGCCGCATCGTAAACGGGCAGGGCGCAGACACCGATATTTTAGTGGCCACTGCTAAAGCTTATTTGTCGGCGTTAAGCAAATTAGAATATGGCAAAGAAAAAATTAAAGCACAAGGTGGTATTTAAGTGATTTGAGTATTGCTGAGTGTTATATAACAAAGGCTACCTGAAAGCGTTTCAGGTAGCCTTTATATTCTATATTTTTAGCACTTTATTTGGATTATATGAAAGCAGGGATTGGGTGCTTTATTTGTATTAATTGTCATTTTAGTTATTGTGGTGGCATAGTAGCGCCTCTAACTAGGTGGCCAAACTCACTATGCTACTACAGTTATTAGGTGTCCTAAATTAGTTGACCACTACAAAGGCAGCCATTGGCCACAGGGCAAAAATTGCTCATCACAGGTTAGCAAGGTAATGCCATGTTGTGCTAAAGCAGATAATTAAGTGGCGGTAACCATTGGTTACCGCCACTTAATTCAAGATACAAGAGAGAGAGCTTATAGCTTATTTCCAAGTATGCTTAAAGCCCACAGTGCCACGATATCCTTCATGTTTAGTGCTACCAAAACCATGCTCATAACGAGCATCACCATACAGGTAGCTGTGTTTAGCTACGGGGAGCTGAATGCCTAAGCCTATTTCTCCCCATGTGCTGGCATATTTTTCTTTAATCGAGTCTTTGCCTATATTAACGGCTTTGGGATTAATAAAGTCATGCCAAATATTTGCAACAGCGTACAAGGTCTTGGTTTGCTGGTTTTTACCTTCACTATTATGAGCAGCTCGAACACCAATCCGACCACGTAGACCATGTTGGCCGCCTTGATTTACCTTACGAACGCCATCATTAAAGTTTTTTAAATCAACATACTGGTAAATTAATTGTGCTTGAGGTTCTATTAACCAGCCCGCTTCACCAGGCGAATGTTCAGTTATGGCTAGAGGGCGGCCAATTTCTGCTGACAATGCAGCGCCCCAGCCATTTTGTTTTACTTTTACATCATCACGTGATTCGTATTTGTTGCGTAGGTAAGATAATTGACCTACCAAATCCAAGTAGCTGCCGTTTTCAGTGTAATAAGTATTGGTTAGACCTAAACTAACACTTTCTGTTTTACCTTTGCCGGTGTGTTTGTCAGTACTAATCAAACCACCTACCGCACGATATTTATCTGAAAAATCGGTTTCAGAATGACCATATGCGAGGTAGCCGCCCGTTAAGCGATGACCACCTTTATCATTACGATTCACTGAAAAGTCATGGCCAATTTGGAAGCCATACATATCAGTGTCCATATTTAAACGGTTTTTACCATCTTGTTTTAATTTCTTACCAAAAATACGTGCCCATGTTTGGCCATTAGTATCGCTACCACATGAGCCACACTCATCCCAAGCCAAAGTTTGGTTTTCACCTCGGCGTTCATGCAAGGTGCCCAAAGTTGCATAGCCTAATTCCATATTGGCTCGTGGCATTTGAATATAAGCCGGTACTGTTGGAGAGTAAATAGCAGGGTCAACCGGCGGGTCTACAGGGTCAACCGGCGGGTCTACAGGGTCAACCGG
>CAZLYX010000088.1:0-1892 GCA_964563885.1 uncultured Neisseria sp.
GCCGATGACAACTAGACTACTCGGTAACTCTTCTGCAAATAAGGCTTCTGTTGATGTCCAATAAGGTGTATCAACTAAACCCTTAATTGGCGGAATGCTTGGTGTAGAGCCTGTTGCAATTAAAATGCGATCTGCAACCAGCTCTTCTTCACTACCATCAGACTTGTGAACTAGCAAGGTATTTTGATTTTTAAAACGTGCATAACCTTTAAGTAAAGATAGCGCGGGATTACTCTCTAAAATACGTTGATATTTAGCATCGCGTAGTTCTTCGACGCGAGCGTTTTGCTGATGTGCTAATAAGGAGCGGCTAAGTTGTGGCTGAATATTTTCTAAACCATCAAACGGGTTAGTACGTTGCTGATGCGCTAATTGCGCAGCACGGATCAATATTTTTGAAGGAACACAGCCGACATTTACACAGCAACCTCCGATTACATCGGCTCCTTCAATGATAGTAACTCTTGCTCCGCCTTCTGCTGCTTTAATCGCACTGGCAAAGGCCCCTGAACCACTACCAATAATGGCTACATGTAATTGTTCTGGCTGGATGTCATTTGGCGAGCAACAACTATTCGTTGACATATTTTATTCCTCTTAAAAAGTTAAGCGGTACAAGTTTCATCATCACAGCGTTTATTCGCAGGAGAAACCATGTCCCAAATTGATACAGCAACCATTAGTCCTAGCCCCGTATAAGTAACGTATGAACTCCACCCGTACTGGAACCAAGGGTATAAAGAGAGTAAAACCAAAATGGGGCCAATTGAACCGATAAAACTACGGTGCCATTGACGATGGCTAAACCAGCCTAAGATATTCATTGCCAGCGCTAATACTGCAAACAGTGGTAACAACGTATTGATAAATACCCCTTCCCACTGACTAAGAAATCCCATCCCAATTGCCGCACCAAGACTAGCTATCGCGGGAAAACACATGGCGCATCCCATTGCCGAAACAAGTGCACCTATAGAGCCTGCTTTATCTCCGATACGCGTAACTAGTTCTAAGGGGCTAAATATTACTTATTTTCACTTTTTAAATTTGAAGGGTAGCCAGCGTTGGTAGTCGCTGCAATTAATGCATTGATGTTGGTTTTAGTGTCATCAAAAGAAACAACAGCTAGCTTAGGCTTGTAGGTAACTTTCGCATTTTCAACGCCATCAACATTTTCTAATGACTTTTTAACTGTGATTGGACATGTCGCACAGTTCATCGTTGGCACTTCCAGTGTAACTGTTTTTACTTCAGCAAAAGCACCAAAACTAGAAAGTGAAAGCAGTGCGGTTAATAATAATTTTTTCATAATTAGCTCCAAATTTTAAAATGTTATAAATTTCTTGATCTGTATATTAAGCAAACAAAAGTATCCAATAATTACTGGTCACTAAAATTGTCGCAACTATAGCGCTCAGCCAGAAAATGACTTTTCGTTGTTGCTGTTTCTTAGGAATTGCACAGGCCGTTCCCGGCTCACACTCTTCTACAGGACGGTAAATTTTCCAACCTGAGTAACCAAACAACAACACTACAAATGCGATAAATAATGGCCTATAGGGTTCAAATGCAGTTAAATTACCAATCCATGAGCCACTTACCCCAAGTAATAACAGGAGCAAAGGACCTACACAGCATACGCCTGCGCCTAATGCTGCTATGATGCCTCCTATCATTGGAAGGTTTGATTCTTTTTGATTCATATAGATACCTCATTAGATAATGCAAGTGTATTGCATGTACCTAAGTACGGAGTCAAGGGTGATTTATAAAAAATTTATCTTTGATAATCTGCTACGACAGATACGGGGAATAAGCTAACTTGAATTAAGGCGCAGAAGTAAAATTGGATATGCTGTTTTAGTGGGAAATGGTAGTTAAGTGAATCATTT
>CAZLYX010000089.1:0-1783 GCA_964563885.1 uncultured Neisseria sp.
AGGCGGTTTTGTTGATATTGCTTTAAGAGCTGATATGCGCCCAAATCTTGAGCCTTGGCGCTGATTTTGACAAATTCAATCACATCGCCAAAACCTAAGTTTACGCCCTGACCAGCCAGTGGATGAATAGTATGCGCCGCATCGCCCATCAATAATATGCGCTGGGCAACCGTGCTGTGAGGGCGGCGCAATATAAGATTAAAAGCAAATGCAGGCGACAAGGGCGAAAGTTTACCCAGTGTGGCTTCACCTTCGGCAGTCACAGTGGCAGCCAAATCTTCGGGCGATAATGAAGTGAGTTTGTCTGGATTGGCAGTGCTCCAAACGATAGAAATTTTGCGATTGGGCAGTGGCAAATAGGCCAGCACTTCGCCGTTTTTAAACCATTGAAACGCGGTGCCGTGGTGGTCTTTTTCGGTGTGGAAATTGGCAACCACGCCATGATGGTGATACGGGTCTTCTTTTACTTCTATGCCGGCTTGATTGCGCACCCAAGAATTGGCGCCATCTGCACCAATGATTAAACGGGCATTCAGTATTTGCCCATCGTTTAAGCTTAGCTTAGCGCTTTCAATATCGCTTTCTAGTTTAACGGCAGGCTTGTTGAAGACAGGAATATTTAAAGCGTGAATTTGCGACCATAAAGCTGCCAATAACCAGCGATTTTCGAGAATGCTGGTTAAGCGTGGCGACTTAATATCGGCAGCATTAAATTCGATGCGACCGCCATTGTCGCCACGCACATCCATTTTTTGCACAGCTTGAACGCGGCTTTCGTTTGGCCATGCACCCAAAGAGTGTAAGAAGGTTTGGTTGGCAGGGCTAATGGCATAAAGCCTCGCATCCCAGCTGTTTTCGAGCTTGGTGAAGTTGGTTTCGGGCGGTCGAATTTCCAGCAGCGCCACCGAGCGGCCTTGTTGTTTGAGGGCTACGGCAGCAGCGGCACCAACCAAACCACCACCAATGATAAGGGTATCGTAAATCATGATTTTGGGCTTTAGAGACTTAATATGTTAAGAGTATAACTGTTTCAGGTAGCCTTTTGCTGATGAGGCTACCTGAAAACGTTTTAACAACATTATGTTTAAGTATGAGCTGTAATGGATACGCTGCATGCTTTGCGCAAAGTGTTGTACTGGCTAGATAGTGAAAGATATTGAATCATTTATTTAGAAAAATTCTTATTCATTTTTTATATAAAAGTTTGAGAAATCTCAAGTTTTTAATCTGGAATAGGATGGTTTTCAATAATGTAATCGATGTCTTTATCGCCTCTACCACTTAAGTTAACCAATATAGACTCATTTTTGTGCTCTCTTGCATACTCGATAGCAAACGATACTGCATGAGCTGATTCGAGCGCTGGAATAATGCCTTCAAGCCGCGAAAGTTTATAAAAAGCATCTACCGCTTGATCATCAGTACACAGGCCGACTTTAGTACGGCCGATGCTGTTTAAATACGCGTGCTCAGGGCCGACAGATGGGTAATCTATGCCACTGGCAATAGAATGAACAGGCGCTGGATTGCCCTCTTTATCTTTGAGCATAATAGAATTAAAACCATGCATCACGCCTTCGCTACCATACGTTAAGCTGGCACTGTGCTCGCCTAGGTTGTTGCCTTTTCCCGCTGGCTCAATCGCATATAGCTCAACTGGATCTTCTATAAAAGCGCTGAATATTCCCATTGCATTGCTGCCACCACCTACACAAGCAGTAATCATGTCTGGCAGTTTGCCTGTCATCTTTAAAAATTGCTCTTTTGATTCAAAGCCAATCAC